>CALWYG010000157.1 GCA_944385695.1 uncultured Oscillospiraceae bacterium
AGGGCCGCTATTCCCCGGTGTGGCCGGACGGAAAGAAGCACTCCCGAAATGTCTACGCCAAGACCCGCGAGGAGTGCGAGGAGAAGCTGAAGGTACTGATCCTGGAGATGAAGGCGGAGATCGCCGCTCTCCGCTCCGGCGCAAGTACGGAATACCCCGACGGGGTGAGTCCCAAAAAGAAGGCCATCGCCGCCTACCTGCGGGAGCACCCCGGTGTGTCCAGCAAGTCCTTGATCGCAAGGGAATTGAAGATGGACCGTTCTACGGTACGAAGATATTACGATGAGAGCCGAATAGAATTTTCAAAATAAAAAGAAAAAATCTACCACTCTACAAATCATTGTTTTCTACGAAGATTAAACTATGATACAATGAATTAACAGAACCGGAAATTAAGGGAGAGAATAGGACATGGATTTGACATATAAGAGGGCGACAATTGAAGATATAGATATGCTAACAAAAACGCGAGTAGAGGTATTAATGGCAGCCAATAAACTGCCCGACGATACCGATATGAGTGAAGTAGAAGCTCAATCGTTTCGTTATTATCAAAAAGCGCTTTGTGACGGATCACATATTGCATATTTGGTTTTTGATGGAAGTAGATTTGTTGGAGCTGGTGGGGTTAGCTTTTTTCAAGTAATGCCGACTTATCATAATCAAAGTGGGAACAAGGCCTACATAATGAATATGTACACCGATCCTGAATATAGAAGAAAAGAAATTGCCTATAAGACATTAGAAATGTTGGTTCAAGACAGTAAGAGTAGGGGAATTACCGCTATTTCTTTAGAAGCAACTGATATGGGCCGATCTTTATATGAAAAGTATGGTTTTGTAAAGATGAACGATGAAATGGAACTACAACTATGACAAATCTTACCACACAAGTTTGTCAAGCTTTTTTAGTGGAGAATCAAAATCTGCGCCACAGGAAACAAAAGAAGGGCACCCCTTATGAAAAGGGGTACCCCTCCTGTGGTCAAACCAGAAAACCGTCTGTGGTATTTGTGTGGTCAGCTATGGAATTGAAATTATGAAGCTCAATTTTTACAACAAAAAGCGAGAAAAATCCGCCGTTTTTGTATAAAAACGGCGGATTTTTGGTCCGAGTGGCGGGATTTGAACCCACGGCCTCATGGACCCGAACCATGCGCGCTACCAACTGCGCTACACCCGGATAACCAGCTTAACCATTATATTTTTTTTCCTTCGTCCTGTCAAGTGTAATATCGTATTCTCTTCGGAAATATACTGATACTGCATAAAAACAGCAGGGAGGGGCGCTTATGTACGATCAGTCCGCGCGGACTGGGTCAAGCTATGGCCGAAGGAGCAGCCGCGTCAATGGCCGTCCGGGCGGCCGAACCAGCAAACAAAAGAGCAGAGGAAAAGAACGAGTGCTGTTTATTCAGCTGCTCATTTGTCTGGCATTGTTTCTTACAGTATTTGTTGGGAAAGGGGTTCTGCCCGGGCGCCTAATGCAGCTGCGAGCCGATTTGCTGCAAATGATCTCACAAGATTTTGATTTTCAGGATGCACTGGCGGAACTGGGGGCCTCTTTGGCTGGTGGAAACAGCGTCTTGGCTGATTTTGGAGAATTTTGCGTTGAGGTATTTGGTGCCGCTGAATTGGAAGACGATGCCCAGCCGGTGGAATTTCAGCCCCCGGACCCCGCAGCGGTGTTGACCTCTGAACTGACCTTTCTCAGCAGCCAGCCAGACGCGCTTACCAGAACGGAGCATTACTCGTCTTTAAACGAGCTGGGGATAACCTTACGACAGAACGAGCAGCCTGCGCAGGAGAAGCCCGTGCAGGAGGAAACCGCGGAAGACTCCGCCTACGAAGGTGCTATTATGCCTGCTGGAAAGGTGTTTCGGTTGTCAGACTATGATGGCCCTGCTCTCCCAAATAACTATACCATGGATGTGTTGTCCTTTGGAGGGCTGGAGACGATGACGCCGGTCTTGGGACATATGAATTCCCCCTATGGGTATCGAACCAATCCGGTGAATGGGGAAGAAGGAGATTTTCATGGCGGCGTGGACATTGGCGGCCAGACGGGAGACCCTATAAGAGCCTTTGCCAGTGGTACGGTGGAATACATTGGACAGGATGATTCCTACGGAATGTACCTGCAAATCGACCATGGAAACGGCGTAAAGTCTTTCTATGCCCACTGCAGTCAGCTTTTGGTAAAAAAGGGACAGAAGGTGACCATTGGGGATACTGTGGCTCTGGTGGGCTCCACAGGGACGGCAACCGGCCCCCACCTTCACCTGGAGCTGAAGTATGAGAAGATGCATGTCAACCCGGCCTATTACGTGGAATTTTTAAACGACCAATGAGGATTGGACGGCTGGAGGTGACGGGGGGATTCTTTTTGCTGCTGGCCTGGCTGAACTACCTGGACCGGCAGCTGATTCTCCCTATGGCGGCGGTGGCCTGTATACTCCATGAATTAGGACACTATCTGGCAATTCGCCTGGTTGGAGGAACGATAAAGTATATTCGCCTGACAGCGATTGGTGCGGAAATGGCGGTATCACGTCCCTTAAATTATTGGCAGGAGGGGCTTGCTGCGCTGGCGGGGCCGGTGGTCAATATTATGCTGGCGTTGGTGTTCTGTTCCTGGACATGGGGGGCTGGCTTTGCAGGGCTTAACCTGGTGCTGGCCCTGTTTAATCTGATTCCTGTTGGCCGCCTGGATGGCGGAAGGGTACTCAATTGCCTGCTGGCTCTTTTGATTGGACCAGCGTATGCACAACGGGTAGGGGAGAAGCTGGATTGGATCTTTGTCTCCCTTGCACTGGGAGCTGGGGTGTGGCTGGCTGCCAGCGGAAAAAATTTCACACTGCTGTTGATTGCGCTGTGGCTGGTCAGCGGCTTGACAAAACAAAATAATTGGAATTATCGAAAAAGGGCTTGCCAGCGCATAAGGAAACCAGTAAAATAAAAGGTACGCGTAAGATGACCTGGAGGGAAGATCATGAACCGTACCTTGGAACAGATCCTGCCAAGAGTGCAGAAGCCGGCCCGCTACACCGGCGGAGAATATAACGCGGTGGTTAAGGACCGGGGAGAGGTAGACCTGCGCTACGCCCTGTGTTTCCCGGATATCTATGAGATTGGTATGTCCAATTTGGGATGCCGGATTCTCTATGGAGTAATGAACCGGGAAAAGGGCGTGTGGTGTGAGCGGTGCTATGCCCCATGGGGCGACATGGAGGAGGAGATGCGCCGGGAAGGCCTGCTCCTCTATGGGCTGGAGAGCGGAGATCCCATCTCTGACTTTGACATCATTGGGTTTTCCCTGGGCTATGAGATGGCCTATACCAATGTGCTCAATATGTTGGATTTGGCCGGACTTCCCCTGCGCTCGGAGGAGCGGCCCCAGCTTACCCCTTTGGTGGTGGCCGGCGGGACCTGCTGCTATAATCCCGAACCTCTGGCTCCCTTCATTGACTTCTTTGTCCTGGGAGAAGGGGAGGAAGTCACTCTGGAATATATCGAGCTCTACCGCCAGGCCCGGGAGGAATGCTGGACCAAGGAGGAATTCCTCCTGGAGGTCGCCAAGATCCCCGGCATCTATGTTCCGTCCTTCTATGAGCCGGTCTATCGCCCGGACGGCACGCTGGAGAAGATGGCGATTGTGGAAGGCTCTGAGGCTCCGGAGAAGGTGACCAAGCGTGTGGTGGAGGACATGGATCAGTCCTACTTCCCGGTAAAAACCATTATTCCCTCCACGGAAATTGTCCATGACCGGGTGATGCTGGAGCTGTTCCGGGGCTGTATCCGGGGCTGTCGGTTCTGCCAGGCGGGGTATGTGTACCGTCCGGTGCGCAACCGAAATCCCAAGCTGCTGGCAGAGTACGGAAAGGCCGCCTGTGAGGACTCCGGCTATCAGGAGATGACCCTGTCGTCCCTGTCCTCCACTGACTATCCCTGTCTGCTGGAGCTGTGCGACGAGCTGCTGGACTATTGCGCTCCCCGGGATATCGGCTTGTCTCTGCCCTCCCTGCGGGCGGATACCTTCTCTATGAACCTGATGGAGCGGCTGCAGCGGGTACGCAAGGGCGGACTGACCTTTGCGCCCGAGGCAGGGACCCAGCGCCTGCGGGATGCCATCAACAAGAATCTTCGGGAGGAGGACCTGCTCCAGTCGGTGCGCACCGCCTTTGCGGGAGGCTGGAGCGGGGTAAAGCTCTACTTCATGCTTGGGCTGCCCACGGAGACCGATGAGGATGTACTGGGCATTGCCGACCTGGCCCGCAAAGTCTATTTTGTCTGGCGGGAGTGTACCCCCAACAAGGCCAGAGGGGTGCGGATTACGGTGTCTACCTCCTGGTTTGTACCAAAGCCCCACACGGCTTTCCAGTGGGATGCACAAATCCCGGTGGAGGAGTATCAGCGCCGGGTAAACCTGCTTCGGGACGCCCTGAAGCGGGACAAGTCCATCACTTATAACTGGCATGACCCGGAGACCAGCTACCTGGAGGCCATTTTCTCCCGGGGTGACCGCCGCCTGGCGGACGTGCTGGAATGGGCCTGGGAGCACGGAGCCAAGATGGACTCGTGGACGGAGTACTTTGATTTTCAGCGGTGGATGGACGCTCTGAAGGCCTGCGGGCTGGACGGGGACTTCTATGCCCACCGGGAGCGGGGGAGAGACGAGGTTTTCCCCTGGTGCCGCATTGACCCCATGGTGAGTACGGACTTTTTGTGGCGGGAGCGGGAGCTTTGCTACCAGTCCCAGACTACCCCGGACTGCCGTACCCGCTGCTCCGGCTGCGGGGCAAACCGACTGCTGTCAGGAGGTGTGTGCAATGGCTGACCGCCTGCTCTTTTCCAAAACGGGCCGGGCCCGGTATATTTCCCATCTGGACCTTATGCGCACCTTCCAGAGAGCCTTTGCCCGGGCGAAAATTCCCATCAAGCACACCGAGGGCTTCCATCCCCATCCCTTTGTCTCCATCGCTCTGCCCCTGTCTGTGGGCTATTCCAGTGAGTGCGAGATTCTGGAATTTGGCCTTCTGGAGGGAACGGATCCTGAGACGGTGCCCGCCCGGCTTACCGCCGTTATGCCCGAGGGAATCACCGTGCATCAGTGTTATCCGGCCCAGCGGAAGCTGAAGGAACTTTGCTATATCAACTACATTATGAATTTTGAGTATCCCGAGGGACGGCCCCAGGAGTGTGAGCCCGCCATTGCCCAGCTGCTGGGTCAGGAGAGCCTGGTGGTGGAGAAAAAGTCCAATAAGTCCAAAAAGGGATACACTGAGGTAGACTTGATTCCTCTGATCCGGGAGTGGACCGTGGAATGCCAGAGCGACACCATGACCTTGAGTATGGTGGTGGCCGCGCAGAACCCCGGGCTCAACCCGGAGCTGATCCGCGCCGCGTTCTGCCGGGAGTATCCCCAGTTTGCACCCCAGTTTGTCACCTTCCACCGGCGCGAAGTGTTGGACGGGGAAGGAAATTTGTTCCGTTGAGGAAAAGTTTCCCTTGACAAAGACTGTGGGATGTGATAACATCCCACATAAGCAAAGGGGAGTAGTCGGCGCGCTTTGGCGCGCGGCACCGGCCAACATCATGGGATTTTCCCTGGCCATGCCTGAAATGACAAGACCTGTGTTCCATGCGGAACGCAGGTCTTTTTGTTTCGCGTCCGCTTCTTTTGGGAAGGATAGAAAAAAACGAAGGGAAGTAGAAGAATGGGATTTGAATTTCTGTGGGAGGGCCTGCTGTCTATCACTCCGCAGCAGGTGGTTATGTATGTAGTGGGTGCGCTCCTGATCTGGCTGGCCATCGAAAAGGGCTTTGAGCCGGCGCTGCTCATGCCCATGGGCTTTGGCGCGATTCTGGTGAACCTGCCCCTGTCCGGTGTCATCAACCAGGTGAGCGCAGGCGTGGGTGAGACCCACGGCATTATTCAGTGGCTCTTTGAAGTAGGCATTGAGGCCAGTGAGGCCATGCCGATTCTGCTGTTTATCGGCATCGGCGCCATGATCGACTTTGGCCCCCTGCTGGCCAACCCCAAGCTTTTCCTGTGCGGCGCTGCCGCCCAGGCCGGTATCTTCCTGACCATTCTCATTGCGGCCGGTCTCGGCTTTGATATTAAGGACGCCGCCTCCATCGGTATCATCGGTGCCGCAGACGGCCCCACCTCCATTCTGGTGTCCCAGACTCTGAAGAGCAACTATGTGGGCGCCATCGCCGTGGCCGCCTACTCCTACATGGCTCTGGTGCCCATTATCCAGCCCTTTGCCATTAAGCTGGTGACCACCAAGAAGGACCGGGCTATGCGCATGCCCTACCAGCCCAAGGGCGTAACCCGCCGGATGCGGATCATGTTCCCCATTATCGTAACTGCCATCGCCGGACTTGTGGCCCCCTCCTCTGTGGCTCTGGTGGGCTTCCTCATGTTCGGTAACCTGATTCGTGAGTGCGGGGTTCTGACCACCCTGTCCAACACCGCCCAGAACGATCTGGCCAACCTCATCACCCTGCTGCTGGGCATTACGATCTCCTTCTCCATGAAGGCGGACCAGTTTGTCCAGCCTCAGACCCTGATGATCATGGGCCTGGGCCTGGTGGCTTTCGTACTGGACTCTGTGGTGGGCGTGCTGTTTGTGAAGGTGCTGAACCTGGTTACTCCCAAGAACAAGATTAACCCCATGGTGGGTGCGGCTGGAATCTCTGCCTTCCCCATGTCTGCCCGTGTCATTGAGAAACTGGGCCAGGAGGCTGACTCCCAGAACCACCTGCTCATGCACGCGATCGCCGCCAATGTGTCCGGTCAGATTGCCTCTGTGGTGGCCGGCGGCGTGGTGCTGCAGTACTTTGCCAACCTGGGCTGATAGGAGGAAACGAAAATGAGTGAAAACGTCATGATGGCCCTTGAAATGATGGGTCAGGGTATGTTGGGAATTTTCGTCGTGCTGGGTGTGATCGCCCTGCTGGTGGTTCTGCTCCAGAAGCTTGACGGCAAAAAGAAAAAGTAAAGTTTCTCCCCTTTACAAAAGCCGGGCGGCCTGTTCATTCAGGCCGTCCGGCTTATTTCATGGGGACGATTGCAGTCTGTGGGAGCGCAAATGACTCCCGGGCGGTTATAGCCAATCTTCCACCACATCCGCCAGCCCGGCCGGGCCGACTTTGTTGTCTACCAATAGGGTCATCAGCTGGTCAATGCGGGCCGCGCTGGTGGTGAGGGAGGGGCAGCAGGCCTCGTCTCCCGCCTCCTCGGCAATGCGGACCCCATAGTTCTCACAGGAAAAGCGCGGGGTCTCCACCTGATCCACGGTTAGATAGTAGTGAAAGAGCCTGGGAGCCCCCTGAGGATCTTCGCAGCGCCTGGTGGCAATTTTCACTTCCATGATATGGTATCTTCCTCCCCTAAAATGGATTTACGACCACATTATATAGTGCCTGCTTACGGGAGAAAAGAAAAACATATCGCAGAAATCCGCCCCTTTCTCCAATCTTCGCCTTTCCCGGTGACGAGAGCGGGAGAAGGTTGTCGGTGTAAGGGAGGAAAAGGAAGAAAAAATATCTGTAAAGGACAAACCTTTACAGATATTTTTTACAACTTAAAATCTTCATCGCTGAGTCCTGCGCCGGCCAGCTTTGTGGGGCGCGGGGGGGTGCGCCGCAGCGGATCGTATTTAAAGCGGTGGCAGTGGGAACCGGCAGCCATAACCCCCTTCTTGGGGCAGAGGATCTGGTCCTCCCCCAATTCACGCCCGTGGGCACAGTAGGCGCAGCGGGGTTCGATCCCCTTTTGGAACAGGCCCATGGGAATCCCTCCTTGTTTCGGATATTTTTTATTATTATACTACACTCCGTCTGGGTTTTCCACTGCTTTTTTTCGCCACAAAAATGGCCAAAGCCAAAAAGATCAGCCACGTGGCCCAGGCAGCGGCAGCGGAGATGGTGAGTGCCTGATGGAAGTCCAGATGGGCAATGGTCTCTGTCTGTTCCATTAAATAATAGGAGACGGGGCCGCTGAGAGGGAAGAGGGCACATAAGATGGCGGCAAGGATGGAGGAAAGCACACCGTGGATCAGCTTTCCCACCACATAGGTCCGCATGGACAGGCCGCTGTCGCCCAGAAAGGCCAGCACCTGGCAGTGAACGGAAACCCCAGCCCACCCCAACATAAAGGCCGCCATGGACAACCGCCCGGTGAGCGTGCCGTCTGTTAGGGAGGACACTCCAGAGGAGACCTCCAAAAGTCCGGTCATCAGCCGTCTGGCCCACAGCTCGCTGAGCCCCAGGGGGGAAAAGACAGCCGCAAGCCCCCGGGCCAGAGTCCCAAGTACCCCGGCATAAGCCAGCAGGCGGAGGAAGACGGTAAAAAAGAGCACAAAGGCGCAGATGTTCAGCGCGGAAGACATAGCCCCGGTAATGGAGTGGGTGAAGGCGATCGGAAAGCTGGCGGCCTGGAACTGCGGCCCTCCGGTCCGGTAGGTCTGAGGGCGGTGTGAGGGCTTGTAGAAGCGGAAGATCAGCCCCACTGTGAGGGAGGCCAGAATATGGGCCAGATAGAGCATCAGCCCCGCCCTCCCGCTGCCGAAGACTCCGGTTCCCACCACCCCCAGAATGAACGCGGGGCCGCTGTTGTTGCAGAAGGCAAGCAGCCGCTCGGCCTCGGTACGGGAGCACTGGCCGTTTTGATAGAGCTCTATGGCG
>CALWYG010000158.1 GCA_944385695.1 uncultured Oscillospiraceae bacterium
AGATGGCCGTCCGGGCCCCCACCGGATATCCCCCCACAAAGCCCAGGGCCAGGGCGGCGGCACAAGTTCCGTTGACCCGAAAAAGAGGGGCCATCACCGGCTCCAGCAGCCGCCCCAGGTATCGGGACATTCCAAGCTCCACCACCAGAGAGGACAGCACAAAAAATGGAAACAGAGAGGGGAGGATCACATTGCCGCACAGCTTCAGGCCATCCTTCATGGCGCTCATGGCTTCTCCCGGCCACAGCACCAGGGCCAGAGCTGTCCACAACAGCCCCAATCCCAGCAGGGCGTCTCGATACTGCGCTTTTCCAACAATCCGGCCCATGACCAACCACCTCCCACGGAGTTTCTCCCTTTGAGGATATGTGCCCGGTAAGGCTGCCTTGCCTGTCCCGCTCAAACAGAGGAAAAATTTTTGATTTTACAGGAAAAGAATTGCAGGGACAGACACTTTTCGCTATAATGATAAGACCAAGGAAGGGGGCGGCGTGGTATGTCACAGAGGAAACAGCCGCCCCCGGAGTCCATCCGGCGGTTGGATACCCCGGAGGGGACTATTTTTTATGTCCTGCGCCGTAAGCGGGTAAAGAACTTGAATCTCCGGGTGGGAAGCGGTGGAGTTGCGGCCCTTTCCATTCCCTGGAATATGTCCCAGGCCCAGGCGGAGGCGTTTTTAAGGGAAAAAAGCGGCTGGATTCTCCGCCATCTGAACAGGGCGGAGGCGGCCAAACCGGATCTGCTGCCCCAGCCTCCCCGGGAGGTGTGCGCCCGGCTGCTGATGGAAGCCCTTCTCCGGGTATATCCCCTGACAAGGGGGTACGGCGTGGCCTTCCCCCAGCTGAAGCTGCGGAGCATGAAGAGCCAGCGGGGCAACTGCCACTGGGCTCAGGGGTACATTACCCTGAATACCGCCCTGTGCCGCTGCCCGGAGGAGCTGAGGGATTATGTTGCCCTCCATGAGCTCGTCCATTTTCTCTACCATGACCACGGCCCGGGGTTTTATGAAACGATGGATGAACTCATGCCCGACTGGCGGTCCCGGCGCAAGACGCTAAAGGGCTACGGGGCCGCTCTGGAGGCCCCATAGACGGTGAACGGGAAGGAAGTGTTACTATGGCATATCGTCCCCTGGCGGACGAGATTCGGCCCCAAACCTTGGATGAGGTAGTGGGACAGTCCCATATCTTAGGAAAGGACGGCCTGCTGCGCCGGATCGTAGAGGGAGGGAATATCCCAAACCTGATTTTTTACGGACCATCGGGAACGGGCAAGACTACGGTGGCCAACATCATCGCCCAGCGGACCAACCGTCCCCTCCACCGGCTGAACGCCACCACAGCCTCTATCTCAGACATCAAGGACATTATGGCAGACATCGGGACTCTGCTGGCCCCGGAGGGTGTGCTTCTCTATCTGGATGAGATCCAGTACTTTAACAAAAAGCAGCAGCAGTCCCTGCTGGAGTTTATGGAAGATGGACGTATTACCCTCATCGCCTCCACTACGGAAAACCCGTTCTTTGCGGTGTTTGGGGCGGTGCTGTCCCGGGCCACCGTCTTTGAATTCAAGCAGATTACCGCCCAGGAGGTGCTCCCTGCCATCGACCGGGGGATTTCCATCATGGAAAAACGCCTGGGGGGCGAGGTGGTCTGTGAGGATGGCGTGCGGGAACACATCGCCTCCGCCTGCGGGGGAGATGTACGCAAGGCGATGAACGCCATTGAGCTGCTTCTGAACGCTGCCAGACGTGAGCAAGGGAAAATACTTGTCACTCTTGACGACGCCCAAACAGCTGCCCAAAAGTCGGCCATGCGTTACGACCGGGAGGGGGATGCCCATTTTGACATTGCTTCCGCTTTGATGAAGTCCCTTCGGGGGTCTGACCCGGACGCGGCTCTTCACTATCTGGCCCGTCTACTGGAGGCGGGGGATATGATTACCGCCATTCGCCGCATTCTCTGCTCGGCCAGCGAGGACATCGGCATGGCCTATCCCATGGCGGTTCCGATTGTAAAAGCCTGCGTGGATAACGCCCTCCAGCTTGGGCTGCCTGAAGCCCGTCTGCCTCTGGCGCAGGCGGTGATTCTTCTGGCCACGGCCCCCAAATCCAATTCCGCCTGCATGGCCATTGACCGGGCCATGGCCGATGTGCGGGCCGGGAAGGTAGGGGACATTCCCCGGGAGCTGCAGAATGTCCACGCAGATTCTGCCGGCATGGAACGGGAACAGGGATATAAGTATCCCCACAGCTACCCCCACCACTGGGTGGAGCAGCAATATCTGCCCTATGATCTGGCAGGGGCCGCCTATTACCAATATGGAGACAACAAAACGGAACAGGCGGCAAAGCGGTACTGGGACGAGATTAAAAAGAAGCCCTGAGGGCAATCGTAGGAGAGAGAAGCATGGAATGGTCAGAACTTTTTCGGATTTGGGTGATTGTATGCCCACTGGTATTTATCGGGGGAGTGGTGGACTCCGTGGCCGGAGGCGGAGGGCTCATCACCCTGCCCGCTTATCTGTTGGCGGGTCTGCCCGCCCATAACGCCGCCGCCACCAACAAGTGCGGCAACGCCTTCGGAACCTTCCTGGCGACCGGGCGTTTTCTGAAGCGGGGCCAGGTCCATATGCCCAGCGCCATTGCCGGAGGCATCGGAGCCCTGGTGGGGGCCTGGGTGGGCGCAAAGCTCAATATGATTATGCCAGAACAGGTCCTCTATTATCTGCTGTTGGCTGTGGTGCCGGTGATGGCAGTGTTTTTGATTTTTAAACGGAATTTCGGCACGGAAAACCATTCGGACGTCTTTTCCAAGGGACAGCTTCTGTTTATGGCGCTGGGCATCGGACTGGTCATCGGGGCCTATGACGGCTTCTTTGGACCGGGAGCCGGGACCTTCCTTATGCTGGCCTTTACCGGACTTTGTAAATTTGACCTGCTTACCGCCTCGGGAAATACAAAGGTAGCCAACTCCGCCAGCAATCTGGCATCCCTGGTGACCTTTGCTCTGGCGGGCAAGGTGCTGTGGGCCATCGGAATCCCTGCCGCCATTTGCGGCATCGCCGGCAACTATGTGGGTTCCAGCCTGGCGCTGAAGGGCGGAGCTAAAATCATCCGACCCATGTTCTTTGTGGTGCTGTCCCTGCTGGTCATCCGGTTGGTCTATGACCTGGTGGTCTGAGCGGGCAGATTCTCGATTAAAAGGCTCTATGATGTAACAAGCCGGTCGTCTGTTGAGACGGCCGGCTCTTTTCATTTTTCATGGTGGCAAAGCGAAGCTTTGCATAAAGTCCGTTTGCTTACGTTTCGTTCAAGAAAAGTAAGTGACCAGAAGGTCTACACAGGCCCCGTAGGAACGGATGCCCAGTTCCTGATCGTTGCCTTTCAAGAATGTGTCATACAGCTCGGAGGCCGTCTCCTCCACCTGGGAGGAGCGCTGAGCCCAATAGGAATTGTTGTCGTCCCAGTCGGTGGACAGCTCCGGTGTGAAATATTGGCCTGCAATCTCATACCAGCGCTCCGGGGCTACAGGGTAAAGGGCGTTGCACAAGTGAATGAGGCCCATGAGATAGCCGGAATATTGAAAGACCGGGTCGTCACTGGTAATGCAGGCTGCAATTCCCACGAAGTTGGCCTCGTCCTCCAGGGCCACCATGCACTGATGGGACATCTCATGGGCGATGGTGGCAGGGAGAAGGCAGAGAGGAGCATCCACATTTACATTGGCTTCTCCGGTGATGGGGGAGTAGATGCCGGTAAATCCCAAAAGGCTCTGGAGTTTTGAGCAAAGAAGCGGTTTTGCCTCCACTGATTTCATGGATAGACAAGGGAATTCACTTGTCAGATTTTCGTAAATTTCGACTCCCCGGTCAAAGCATGCCTCCCGGTCTTCTGCAAAATGCCCCTGGTCGTTCCGGGCCACCTGAGTGGACAGCCGGGCGGCGTTTTGGGCAAAAAATTCCGTGACTGCGGCCAATGTTTCCACGGAATAGGGCTCCGTCTCCAGTCCGGCGCGCTGCGCAAAGGAGGGGACGTAGTAGGCGGCATTCCACAGCCAACACACCCCGGCCCAGATCCAAAGAAAAACGGCCCCCAGAGCGCATATCCGGCGGAGAAAATGGGAGAGCCTCCGGCTCCGGACCAGCCATATCAACGCCCGGAGAATCCAGACCAAGCAGAATATCAGGAAAAAAATCAGAAGTGCTTCTCCCACAGAAAAGGGAACTATGCCCGTCAATCGGCCCAGGAACTGCTCCAAAGGAGCCATACCCCCAAACACCCAGGCGGACATGATCTCCTGATTGGAGTGGAGCAGTTCAAACAGGCAGATGAGCGCCAGGGGTGGCAGAACCGCACCGCCCCAGCGCCAGAGAGAAGCAGGCCGGCGCAGCGTTTTATCCTTCATCCCACTCACCCTCCATGACCACCGGCCCTGTCCGCCACTCCCGTCCAGGGGCCGGGACGGTCTCAAAGCACAGATCATACAGGTCGGTGTACCGGCTTTCCAGTTCAAACTGTTCCCGTCCAGCGGACGAGAGCGACCGGGCGTGAGCAGGCTTTGTGAGAATGGGAAGGGCAGCGCGCCGCTTCATATCCCGGAGCAATTCCCGGCCGCGCTGATTCATGCCCAGTACCCGGAGGTAGGAGGGCTTGTCCGGAATTTCTCCCTGGGTGATGCCCAGATAGGCCCGGAGAACCAGGCGGCGCAGACGAGCATGTGTAAAACGTTTTACCTTTACAATGCTGAAGAACTCTTGCAGATTGGAGCAGGTCCGACCGGCCCGCTCCAGGCGCTGCGGCAGCCCCTCCCCCTGACCGGAGTCGGGAAGACGTGCCCAGTCTTCCGCGGTCATGGTGCGAAATTTGGCCAAAATGGCCCGCTCCACCCGGCTTAGACCGGGCAGTCCCACTGTGTTGCCCTCCAGCAGGCCCCGGCTTTCGCAACCCAAATAGGGCTCGGCCCGGTCCCAGCGGCCCTCCATCAAATCCATGCGCAGCTGGGTAGCGGAGACAAAGCGGGGCATGGCCCCGGACGGAGCGGAATCTTCCCCCTCCCAATCAAATGACAGCCCGTTGTGCTGCGCACCCCGCCGCAGGATGGTCATGGGGCGGATGGAGGAATGGAGTGCGTTCAGCGCACGAATATATTCGATGCCCAGGTTATTGTTGGGGTGGGAGAGGGGAGAGGCAGCCTCCGTTCCCAAGATGGCCTCCACTGCCTGCTGGCGGCACTGGGCAAAGGGAAGGCCTGTCTCTGCCAAGGCCTTGATGTTCTCCTGACAAAGGGGGGAGCTGAGGCAATCAGCAATTGGAGTCAGAGATTCTGCGCAGCCGCACTCGCTGCCAAAGGATAGAGAATCGACTACCCCGGAGGTCTCCAACAGGGCGATGGCCCCCCGGGCAAAGCCCTCTGCCGAAGAAGTGGCCCACACGGTGGGCAGCTCCAGGACCAGATCCACGCCCCCCATGAGGGCGAGCCTGGTCCGCAGCCACTTGTCTGCAATGGCGCAGTCGGCCTGCTGAACCCAGTTTCCGCTCATCACCGCCACCACGGCACTGTCTGCACCGACCAGCCGGCGGCTCTCGTGGATTTGGTATGCGTGGCCGGTGTGAAAGGGATTATATTCGGCAACAATGCCTATTACCTGCATGAGGTTGACCTCCTGATGGAATATCTTCCTTTTTTTCAGAAAAACGGTTGTCTTTCCAGCTAAAGCGCTGTATCATAGTATCATAAACTAGGCGCGCCTTTATTGTATTACATTCTTATCAGCAAGGCAACCCGACCAGATTTTTAAATTTGAATTGTGAAGGAGACGATTCCCATGAATATTCTGGTAATCAATGCAGGCAGCTCTTCTCTGAAGTATCAGCTGCTCAATCCCGAGACCCAGCAGGTGCTGGCTAAGGGCCTTTGCGAGCGCATCGGCATCGACGGCAAGTTCACCTATAAGCCCGATGGCAAGCAGGCCATCAAGGAGGCCGATGTGGCTATGCCTACCCACTCCGAGGCCATCCAGGCTGTGCTGAATGCCCTGGTGGACCCCGAGAACGGCGTGATCGGCTCCATGAAGGAGATCGACGCTGTGGGTCACCGTGTGGTTCACGGCGGCGAGAAGTTTGCCAAGAGCGTGCTCATCACCGACGAGGTTATGGCTGCTATTGAGGAGTGCAACCCCCTGGCTCCTCTGCACAATCCTGCCAATATCGTTGGTATCAAGGCCTGTCAGGCTCTTATGCCTGACACTCCCATGGTGGCTGTGTTTGATACTGCGTTCCATCAGACTATGCCTTCCGTGGCCTACACCTATGCGCTGCCCTATGAGTATTATACCCAGGATAAGGTCCGCCGCTATGGCTTCCATGGCACCTCCCACAAGTATGTGGCCGGCCGTGCCGCTGCTATGCTGGGCAAGCCCATTGAGGAGCTGAAGCTGATCTCCTGCCACCTGGGCAACGGCTCCTCCATCACCGCCATTGACGGCGGCAAGAGCGTGGACACCTCCATGGGATTCACCCCCCTGGCTGGTCTGCCCATGGGCACCCGTTCCGGTGACCTGGACGCCGGTATCCTGGAGTATCTGATGAAGAAGCACGGCTACTCCATTGATGAGATGCTGAACATCCTGAACAAGAAGTCCGGTGTGCTGGGCATTTCCGGCGTATCCTCCGACTTCCGCGACCTGGAGGCTGCCGCCGCTGAGGGCAACCAGCAGGCTAAGCTGGCTCTGGACTCCTTCGATTACAACGTCAAGAAGCTCATCGGCGCCTATGCTGCGGCAATGGGCGGAGTGGATGCCATCATCTTCACTGCCGGCGTGGGCGAGAACGGCCCCGACACCCGTGCCAATGCGGTTGCCGGCCTGGAGTACATGGGCGTGAAGCTGGACGCCGAGAAGAACAACACCCGCGGCAAGGAAGTAGACGTATCTGCTGATGACGCTAAGGTCCGGGTCCTGGTCATCCCCACCAATGAGGAGCTCATGATTGCCATGGATACCGCCGCTCTGGTCAAGGGCTGAGCAGGATTGTTAGTTTCCTTACGGGGATGACCAGAAATTGACGCGAAGCGGCAATTTGCGCAGGGCGAATTCAGTTCGCCCGAGCATTGAAACCCATGCGCCCCCAAACACATGCCTGCATGGGTTTGGGAACATCCCCACCAATGAGGAGCTTATGATTGCCATGGATACCGCCGCTCTGGTCAAGGGCTGAACACTTTTAACCAGTTCAAAGCACGTTTTCAACTGTTTCATTCCCTTTGGGCTCCCGGCTTGTACCGGGAGCCCTTACTTTATGCATGGGGCTGCCGTTGACAACGGAGAAAACACCATATTATAATATTGTAATCCAGCAAAACAATAACGGGGGAACTGGTATGGATATCCATGTGAACGACATATTAAAAATGAAGAAGGCCCATCCCTGCGGGAGCCAGGAATGGCTTGTCCTGCGGGTGGGCATGGACTTTAAAATCCGATGCCAGGGCTGTGGGCATGAGGTCATGCTGCCCCGAAGCAAGGTGGAGAAGAATATCCGCAAGGTCATGCGGGAAGGGCAGTATATCGATCTGCCTGTGAGAAAGGATGGATGAACATGCGTTATGACAGCGACCTGCTGTACCGGCCGCCGGGGGAGTGGAAGAGCTACCTGCTCCAGTGCACCATCGGCTGCTCCAACAATCAGTGTACCTTCTGCGGGATGTATAAGGAGAAGAAATTCCGTCTGCGACCCGGGGAAGAAATTTTGGAGGACATCGACATGGCCCGGGATTACTATGGCCCCGGCCTTGAGCGGGTATTTTTGATGGATGGAGACGCCATCATTATGAAAACGGAGGATCTGCTCCGTGTGCTCCACAAGCTCTATGAGACCTTCCCACATTTGGAAAAGGTGACCCTCTATGCCGGGCCTCGGAGCACCCTGGCCAAAACTCCCGAGGAATTGAAGGCCCTCCATGAGGCGGGACTGTCCCGGGCCTATCTTGGGGTGGAGAGCGGCAGCGATACGGTGCTGAAGTTCATTCATAAAGGGGTTACCGCCAAGGAGATGCTTCTGGCTGGACAGCGGCTGGTAGCGGCGGGCATCGATCTCTGGGTCACCGTCATACTGGGAATGACCGGGGCCAGGGGAGAGGGGGGCGACTGGGAGGAGCATATCCGCGCCACCGCTCAGATCATCAACGACATGAAGCCGCGGCACCTTTCTGCCATGACCTTCGCTCCCGCGAAGGGAACTCCGCTGGGCGAGGACGTATTGGCAGGGCGGTTTGAAGTCTGCTCTCCCGACCATATTCTGGAGGAATGCCGCCTGCTGGTGGAGCTTCTGGACGTCAACCCCCTGCACTTTACCAGTAATCATGCCTCCAACTACCTGCCCCTGAAGGGCGGCCTGCCGGAGGATCGGGAGAAATTTCTCTCGCTCATCGACCAAGCTCTGGAGGGAAAAATCCGCCTTCGGAAAACGCTCAATCGAGGAATTTAATTGGATGCAGTACGCGTCCGTCTTCTGGGAAAAGCACCGGGAGACGGACGCTTTTTGCTGGGAAAGCAAGTTCACATAACGTGTCGAGAAACTATAAAAAAATGGGGAAATTTGCTTATTCTTAAACAAATTATATAAAATGCACAAGTGCCGGTAATTATTTATGGGCAATTTTGCCCTTGTTTTGACCGCCTAGATTGGTTACAATGTAGTAACAAAAGTAACAACAGTTGCTTTTGCGTGTCACCAATTTGTAAAAAATTTAAAGCAAAGGAGTGAAGACAAATAGTACGCAAGCTTTTCTTCGTGCCGCTGTGTGCGTTTGCCTTACTCCTCCTGATGGGCGCGTCGACTGCCCCCCAGCAGTCCGCTGCCCTGCTGGCAGAGGAGGAGAGCGCCGTCCTGAATGAGGACGCGCTTGACACTGAATCCCAGGTATCCTATGAGTCGATGGAATACATCGGCGGGGGGAAGCTGGGGAATGCCGAGGTCTCCGAACAGGTCTCTCTGACTGAGGAGGTCGAGGCGGAAGAACAGCAGCAGGCGGTCGCCGGAGACCAGACACTGTTCATTGACGGTGTGGCGGCTCCCACTAATCTGGGTAAATTCCAAAAGAACGGCGTTACCTATGTGTCGCTGGCTGCCATGGCCCAGGCCTTGGAGCCCAGCGTGCAAATCGGCTGGGACGGTTCCACCGTCAAAATTTCTTCCAGCCGCCTGGCCCTGACTGCCAAAGTGGGCCAGCTCTATCTGGTGGCCAATGGCCGCTATCTCTACCTACCTGAGGGCGTTCAGAATGTAAACAACACGGTGACAGTTCCCCTCTCCGCTGTGGTAGAGGCGTTTGATGCCAAGCTCTCCTGGGATGGGGCCACCGGCACCATCCGGATTACCCGGGGCAGCGGCGGCATCCAGTCCGGCGACAGTTATTACGACCAGGAGGATCTCTTCTGGCTGTCCCGGATTATTTATGCCGAAAGCGGCAATCAGCCCCTGGAGGGGCAGATGGCCGTGGGCAATGTGGTGATGAACCGGGTAGCCAGCCCCGCTTATCCCAATACTGTCCAGGGTGTTCTGGCTCAGAAGAACCAGTTCAGCACCTATAAGTCCGGCGCTCTTGCCAACCGTACCCCCAACCAGAGCAGCGTGATTGCCGCGAAGCTGGTGCTGGACGGCGGCGAGGTGGCGGAGACCGACGGCGCACTGTACTTCGACTCCAGCTCCAACAGCTGGGCCTCCCGCAACCGGGAGTTTGCCGCGGTACTGGGCGGACACAAATTCTATTATTGATAAAAAAGGACCGCTTCGGCGGTCTTTTTTTATCGGGAAGAAAAAGGAAAATTATAAATTAGGGGTTCCTTTTTTGTATATTCATGTATATAATAATGGTTGATACACTAAGATAACATCACGGCCCAGATGCAGGGCGGGAGGATACCGAGTATGACAAGAAGCAATGCCCGTGAAATCGCGGTACATATGATTTTTTCCCTGAGCTTCGGCAACCAAAGTGCCCAGGAACTGCTGGACAGCCAGCTGACCCATGAGCGGTTCCGGGAACTGGCGGAGGATATGCCCCTCTATGCCCAGTACCCCAATGAAAAGCAGGAGAAATACATCCGGGAGCTGGTCCAGGGTGTGTTCTTCCACGGGCCTGAGCTGGATGACTGCATCAGCCGCTATGCCAAGGGCTGGTCCTTTGCCCGCATTCCCCGCATGGCTTCGGCCATTATGCGCACTGCCATGTATGAGGTGCTCTATATGCCCGACGTCCCCAACGCCGCTGCCATCAATGAGGCAGTGGAGATCGCCAAAAATTATGAGCCTCAGGAGGTTGTCTCCTTCCTCAATGGCATTCTGGGCACCTTTGTCCGCACGGAGTGTCAGGACGGCAGCTGCGTCAAAGAGGAGTCCTCCCAACAGACGGAGGCAGACGCAAAGACTGACACGGAGATGTGACCATGGCCGTTTTAGGACTGGATACCAGCAACTATACCACCTCCCTGGCCGTTTTTGACGGCAGGGAGGGTGTCAATGTGGGCCGGCTGCTGACGGTGCGCCCGGGGGAACTGGGCCTTCGGCAGAGCGAGGCCCTGTTTCAGCATGTCCGTCAGCTGCCGGAACTTTTCCGTACACTGGGGCAGGGAGGACACCTGAACCAGATTGAAGCGGTGGGGGCCAGCACCCGGCCCCGGGCTGTGGAGGGCTCCTATATGCCCTGTTTCCTGGCCGGCGCCTCCCAGGGAGAAGGGCTTGCCAGCACCATGGGAGTCCCATTTTTTGAACATTCCCATCAACAGGGACATCTGGCCGCAGCCGCCTGGTCTGCTGGACGGATGGACCTTCTGGACGCTCCGTTCCTGGCCTGGCATTTGTCTGGGGGGACTACGGAGCTTTTATATGTTGAGCCGGATGGCGTGAGTGTACGGGCCGAAGCAGTGGGAGGGACCAGCGACATCTCCGCCGGGCAGCTCATTGACCGCACCGGTGTGCTGCTGGGACTGCAGTTTCCCGCGGGCAAGGCCCTGGACGCATTGTATGACCAGGGAGATACCTGCGAAAACTATCGTGTCAAGCTCAATGAGCTCACCTTTTCTCTGTCCGGAATCGAAAACCAGGTGAAAAAGCGGGTCGCTTCCGGAGAAACGCCGGGGAATGTGGCCCGTTTTACCCTGGACACTGTGGCCAGTGTGGTGGTACGCGCAACCCAGGAGGCCAGAAAACGCTGGCCGGGCCTTCCGGTACTCTGCTCCGGAGGTGTGGCTTCCAACCGCCAGCTGAGAGCGGCCATGAGCACCCAGTGCCAGGCGCTCTTTGCCCAGCCTCAGTATTCCACGGATAACGCCATGGGGACTGCGATTCTCACCTGGCGTGCGCTGCAAGCGGGGGAGGCGGGGAGATGAACCGTACCGCCCCTGTCCTCAGCCCTTCCCAGGTAAGCCAGTATATCAAGGGCTTTATGGATCAGGACCGGCTGCTGTCCGGACTTCTGGTTCGGGGAGAGCTGTCCAACTATAAGATGTATCCCTCCGGACACCACTATTTCTCTCTGAAGGACCGGGAGGGAAGCTTGCGGTGCGTGATGTTCCGGGGAGACGCAGCCTCTCTGCGCTTCCGCCCGGAAAACGGCATGCAGGTCATTGCGGCCGGGCGGGTTACCGTATTCCCCCGGGATGGCCAGTACCAGCTCTATTGTACCCGTCTCACACCGGAGGGAGTAGGGGACCTGTACCTGGCCTTTGAACAGTTAAAAGAGAAACTCTCCCGGGAGGGGCTCTTTGATCCCGGACACAAAAAGCCGATCCCGGCATTTCCGGACACCATTGCCCTTATCACTTCCCCGGCCGGGGCGGCGGTGCGGGATATGATCCGGATTTTACGCGCCCGGTGGCCCATGGCACAGATCCGAATTCTCCCGGTAAGGGTCCAGGGAGCCGGAGCGGCAGAGGAGATTTCCGCCGCCATCCGCTGGGCCAACGAAACCGCCGCAGCCCAGCTCATCATCACCGGGCGGGGCGGCGGTTCTATGGAGGATCTGTGGGCCTTTAATGAAGAAGTGGTGGCCCGGGCCATCTATCATTCGGAGATCCCGGTCATTTCCGCTGTGGGGCATGAGCCCGATGTGACCATCTCCGACTTTGTAGCCGATCTGCGCGCCTCCACGCCCTCCAATGCCGCCGAGCTAGCGGTACCTCATCAGGAGGAAATGAGAGAAAGCCTGTCTATCCTGGGACAGCGTCTGCGGGGGAGCGTCTCTCAGCGTCTGGAGCAGAGCCGGCGCACCTTGAACCGGCTGGGAGCCAGCCGGGCCATGACCGAGCCTGGCGCCTATTTCAAAGACAAGCGCCTTCTGCTGGACTATGAAAGCCGCCGCCTGACTCATGGGCTGGAGCGAAGCCTGTCTGCCCAGCGGGAGCGGCTGGGAAAGCTCAGCGCCGCTCTGGATGCCATGAGCCCTCTGAAAGTCCTGGGCCGCGGCTATTCCATCGCCGTAAAGGAAAGCGGAGGCGTGATTACCTCGGTGGCGGACGGTCGGCCGGGAGAAGCGTTTATTCTGAAGGTGTCGGATGGGCAGTTTGACTGCCAGATCAACGGCGTATCAAAAAAAGAGGAGTGAAACCCGATGGCGAAAAAGAAGCTGGATTTTGAGAGCTCCATGGCCCGTCTGGAGGAGATCGTAGGCCTGCTGGAGCGGGGAGACGCCCCTCTGGAGGAGGCTATGAAGCTGTTTGAAGAGGGCGCAAAGCTGCTGCGGGAGTGTACCGCCCAGCTGGACGCTGCAGAACAGAAGGTGACCCTTCTCACCCAGGGCCAGGATGGCCAAATCACAGAAGAACCGTTCCAGGGAGCTGAATGACATGGAAAAAGACTTTACAGCATTGATGGCTTGTGACCGTACCATGATCGAGGATTACTTGGCGGGGATTTTCCGCGAGGAGCCGCGCTACGCCGATCTGCAGGAGGCCATGGAGTATTCTCTTCTGGCGGGAGGCAAGCGCATCCGTCCGGTGCTTACTCTGGAGGTATGTCGGATGTGCGGCGGAGATCCCCAGGCAGCTTTGCCCTTTGCGTGTGCTCTGGAGATGATCCATACCTATTCCCTCATTCATGACGATCTGCCCGCCATGGATGATGACAAACTGCGCCGGGGACGGCCCACCAATCACGTGGTCTACGGAGAAGCCACCGCCATTTTAGCGGGGGATGGGTTGCTGACCGCTGCCTTTGAACAGCTGGCCAAGGCGGAACTGCCTGCCCAGCGGATTGTGGAGGCAGTGGCCTGCCTGGCCCGGAACGCGGGTCCTGGAGGCATGGTGGGCGGCCAGGCGCTGGATATGGCAGGCGAAGGTCGGTCCATGACCCGCGGCGAGCTGGAGCAGCTCCAAAGTCTGAAGACCGGCGCCCTGATCTCTGCGGCGGCAGAGCTGGGGTGCATCGCTGCCGGCGGCAGTCCGGAGCAACGCCAGAAGGTGCGGGAATACGCCCAGGCCCTGGGCCGTGCCTTCCAGGTTCAGGACGACATTTTGGATGTGACCAGCACGGATGAGGAGCTGGGCAAAAATGTCGGCTCGGACCGGGTCAATGAGAAGACTACCTTTGTCACGGCCCTGGGACTGGAAGGAAGCCGGACACTGGTGGAGGAACTGACCCAGCGTGCGATCCGTGCCCTGGACGGCTTTGCGAATGTGGAGTTCTTGATCTGGCTGGCCCAGTCACTGGCTAAACGCACCAATTAATCGTTGATAGGATGAACCATAGCGGGCTCCCTTTGGGAGAGAAAGCGGGGTAACGATGGATCATACTGGTTTTCTGGTGGGCAATCTCACCTTGGACCTGGCAATCTTTGCCTGGTTTGTGGCTCAGGTCATCAAGACGCTGCTTCACTTTGTGGTCAACCGAAATCTGGACCTAAAGCGGATGGTAGGCAGCGGTGACATGCCCAGCTCCCATTCCGCCTTTGTCTGTGCCGCCACCATGTCCATCGGCCAGGTATGCGGCTGGCGCGACCCGATGTTTTCCCTGTCGGCGGCCATGGCCCTTGTGGTCATGTACGATGCCTGCAACGTGCGCCGGTGCGCGGGGGAACAGGCAAAGGTGCTCAACGATATGATCGACCATATGGATCAGATTCCCCCAGAGCTGAAGGAGCATAAGCGGCTCAACGAGAATCTGGGGCACACACTGCCTCAGGTCATTGCCGGAGCCGTACTGGGCAGCGTCATCGGTCTGGTGGGGCCGGTCATTTTGTGAGGCACGTGTAAGCTGAATTGAGATGTGAGGGGTTATACCTTGACAAAGAGAGAAGAAAAGCAAACCCGGCCCCTGCTGGAGGGGATCAGTGACCAGGAGGCCCGGCAGCTGTGTATTAAGCTGCGCCAGGATCTGGAGGAGAATGTATCCAAGACCGGAGGCCACCTGGCCTCAAACCTGGGGGCAGTGGAGCTGACTGTGGCCATCCACCGGGTCTTTGACACCACTCGGGATCGGTTGGTCTTTGATGTTGGGCACCAGTGCTATCCCCATAAAATGCTCACCGGGCGCTGGGAACAGATGTCCACTATGCGCCAGTACGGCGGCCTGGCCGGATTTCCCAAGCCCACGGAGAGCGTGCACGATGCGTTTATCGCCGGCCACGCCTCCAACTCAGTGGCGGTGGCCCTGGGCATGGCCCGGGCCCGGCGTGTTACTGGAGAGGACTACAAGGTCATCGCCCTCATTGGCGATGGGGCGCTCACCGGCGGTTTGGCTTACGAGGGCCTGTCCAATGCGGGGGAGTGCGGTGAGCAGCTGCTGGTGATCCTGAATGACAACGGCATGTCCATCACCCCCAACGTGGGCGGCGTAGCCGACCACTTGGCCCGTCAGCGCCTGCGCCCCCAATATCGGGCCTTTAAAAAGCATTATCAGAATTTTATGGCGGCCACTGCTCCGGGCCGGGCCGCCTACAAGGTCATCCATAAGATTAAGCAGGCCCTGAAGCAGAGCCTGCTGCCCTGCAGCATGTTTGAGAACATGGGCTTTCGTTATCTGGGGCCGGTGGATGGACACAATCTCACGGAACTGACGGATATTCTCCGCTATGCCCGGGATCTGAACGAGCCCGCCCTGCTCCACGTCAAAACTGTAAAGGGAAAAGGCTTTCTACCTGCGGAAGAGAATCCTGACGCGTTTCATGGCGTATCGCCCTTTGATCCCCTTACCGGAAAGCCCAAAAAGGTGGGCGGCGAGAATTTTTCCGCTGTCTTCGGTAAGACGCTCACCCATCTGGCCCAGGAGGATGGCCGGGTGTGTGCCATCACGGCTGCCATGGTCAGCGGAACCGGTCTGGAAACCTTTGCCCAGCGCTTCCCGGAGCGTTTTTTTGACGTGGGCATCGCCGAGGGCTGCGCAGTCTCTATGGCCGCCGGAATGGCCAAGGAGGGTGCGGTTCCTGTCTTTGCGGTCTATTCCACCTTCCTCCAGCGCAGCTACGACATGCTGCTCCACGATGTTGCCCTCAGTAAGCTCCATGTGGTACTGGGGGTGGACCGGGCCGGATTGGTGGGCGAAGACGGTGAGACCCACCACGGAGTGTTTGATGCGGCCTATCTGGACAGCGTCCCATCTATGACGGTTCTGGCTCCAGCCAGCTTTGCCGAGCTGGAAGAGATGCTGAAGCGGGCCATCCTCCAGCTGGAAGGCCCCGTTGCAGTGCGCTATCCCCGTGGAGGAGAAGGGGCCTATACTGGCTGCGCCGGTGAGGAGCCCTCCACGCTGCTTCGCCCGGGCAAGGACGTCACGCTGGTGAGCTACGGAGTGGAAATTAACCAGGTTCTGGAGGCCGCCCAGCTGCTGGAGCAAAAGGGCGTCCAGGCTGAAGTTGTAAAGCTTAATCAGCTTGCACCGCTTGATGGAACGGAGGTTATCCGGTCTGTCCAAAAAACTGGAGCTCTGCTGGTGGCAGAGGAAGCGGCCGCCCACGGCTGTGTTGGGCAGCGGCTGGCCGCGCTGCTGGAGCAGGCCGAGGCTCCCGCAAAAGTGACGCTGGTCAACTGTGGAGAAGGCTTCGCGACCCATGGAAAGACCGAGCTATTGAAGAAGGAACTCTCTCTGGATGGGGAGGGAATTGCGAAGAAAGCATGGGAGGTGCTGGGCCGTGGCTAAGGTGAGGCTTGATGTGGCGCTGACTGAGCGCGGACTGGCGGAGAGCCGCCAGAAAGCCCAGGCCGTCATTATGGCGGGGCTGGTGTATGTGAACGGTCAGAAGCAAACCAAGGCGGGAGCCCCGGTGAAAGCCGAGGACCAGCTGGAGGTCCGGGGAAAGGCTCTGCCCTATGTGAGCCGGGGCGGATTGAAGCTGGAAAAGGCCATGTCCCTGTGGCCCATTTCTCTGACAGGGGCGGTATGCGCTGATATCGGCGCATCCACCGGCGGTTTTACTGACTGTATGCTCCAGAACGGCGCCAGCAAGGTGTACGCCGTTGACGTGGGATATAACCAGCTGGACTGGCGCCTTCGTACCCATCCCCAGGTGGTTTGCATGGAGCGCACCAACGCCCGCTACCTCACCCGGGAACAGATCCCCGAGGAGCTGGACTTCTTTTCCGTGGATGTGTCCTTCATTTCCCTGAACTTGATTCTCCCCGCCCTGCGCCCCCTTATGAAGGAGGGGGGCGAGGCAGTGTGCCTGGTAAAGCCCCAGTTTGAGGCAGGCAAGGAGAAGGTGGGAAAGCACGGTGTGGTGCGGGACCCCCAGGTCCATTTGGAGGTGCTGGAGCATTTCCTTGGCCACGCGGCAAGTGCTGGATTCACTGTAAAGGATATTACCTTTTCACCAATCAAAGGCCCTGAGGGTAACATTGAGTACTTAGGTTACCTCCGGGCGGGGGAGGGCCCTGCCTATGAGAGAGATCTGAATGCCCTGGTAAAGGCATCCCACAGCGTATGGAAGGAGGATGAGACATGAAGATCGTACTCAGCTCCAATCCCTACCGGGACCGTGGGCTCCGGGCTGCCCTGGAAGCCAAACGGGTGCTGGAACACGCAGGAGCCGAGAGCGTACTCTGTCTGCCCTTCCAGCCCAAAAAAGGAGACCGGCTGGACCTGCCCAGGCAGGTGAATTTGTCGGTGATGGAGCAGGAGCTGCCCACCGCCGACCTGCTGATCTGTTTTGGCGGGGACGGTACGATTCTGCACGCTGCCCGGGATGCCGTCCTCTATCAGGTGCCTATTCTGGGCGTCAATATGGGCAGCGTTGGCTTTATGGCCGAGTTGGAACGGGGGGAGCTGGCCATGCTGGCCCCTCTGGCCCACGGAATGTTTACCATCGAGGAGCGGATGATGCTGGATGTGCGGGTCATGCGGGGCAACCGGGAGGTGAGCCGGGATCTGGCCCTCAACGATGCGGTCATCTCCAAGGGCTCCATGGCCCGGGTGGCCGAGGTGGAGGTGCTGGCCGACCACATGAAGGTGTCTACCATCATGGGAGATGGCGTCATCATCTCCACGCCCACCGGCTCCACCGCTTACTCCATGTCGGCAGGAGGACCCATTGTAGAGCCTACCTCTCAGTGTATCATCCTCACTCCCGTCTGTGCCCATCAACTGGCTGCCCGAGCCATGGTATTGGATTCCGGGCGGGTCATTACGGCGCAGATCCCAAAAACTACCCGCAAGTATTTATACTTGTCAGTTGATGGAGGGAAGGCGGTACGACTGAGCAGCGGAGACCGAGTGGAAATCAGCCGGTCTGAACATTGTACCCGGTTGGCCCGGCTGGCGGACCGAAGCTTTTATGAGATCATCAATCAAAAATTAGGAGGGATGGTTCCGTGAAAAACGCGCGTCAGGGTGAGATCATCAAGATTATACAGTCCATGGACGTGGAGACCCAGGATCAGCTGCTGGAAGAGCTGAGGGCCCGGGGCTTTTCTACCACCCAGGCCACCATTTCCCGGGACATCAAAGAACTGCGCATGGTCAAAGAGCTGTCCAAAACCGGCGGCTACCGCTATACGCTTTCAGAGCGCAAGCCCTCCGCCGCGGTGGACGCCCGGCTGCGGACCATCTTCAAAGAGGGTGTGGTCTCGGCCGATGTGGCCCAAAATCTGGTGGTGGTGCGCACTATGCCGGGACTGGCCTCCGCCGCCTGCTCCGCCCTGGACGGGATGGAGATTGAGGGGATGGTAGGCAGTCTGGCCGGAGACGACACAGGGATTCTGATTATGCGGGACAATGCCGCTGCCCAGCAGTTCAGTGCGGAAATCCATAAGCTGCTCAAGTAAGTCTGCCAGCAGGAAACGAGGAGGCCAAACAAGATGCTTTCGCTGCTCCACATAGAAAATATTGCCATTATTCAGTCGGCGGACATCACCTTTGACCCGGGCTTCAACGTCCTCACCGGCGAGACGGGCGCGGGTAAATCCATCGTCATTGACGCCATCGGCGCAGTACTTGGGGAGCGCACCAGCCGGGAGCTGATCCGCACGGGAGCCAAAAGCGCTCTGGTGTCCGCCTCTTTTACCGGAACTCTGCCCGTAAAGTGGCTGGCGGAAAATGGCTTTTCAGACCCCGGAGAGGAGCTGATGCTTCAGCGGGAGCTCCATGGGGATGGACGGAACGTGTGCCGAATTAACGGCCGCCCCATCACAGTGGCCCAGCTGCGTCAGCTGGGCCGGCAGCTTTTGAACATCCATGGCCAGCACGACGGCCAGCAGCTGCTGGATCCGGAAACCCATTTGGGCTATCTGGACCGGTTTGGAAAGACCGCTTCCTTGCTGGAGGACTATCGCCAGGCCTTTGGCATGGTATCCTCTCTGCGGCGGCAGATTGCTGCCCTGGAGATGGACGAGGCCGAACGTTCCCGCCGGGTGGATACGCTGGAGTATCAGATCCGGGAGCTGGAACGGGCAGAGCTGAAGCCCGGCGAGGATGAGGAGCTGGACGCACGCAAGACCATGCTGCGCAGCGCTGGAAAACTGATGGAGGCCATTCAGGAGGCCCAGTTTGCCCTGCTGGGCGGCGAGGACAGCCGGGGCGCCTGTGATTTGATCTCGGAAGCAGAGGGAGCGGTCCGCTCCGTTGCCAAGCTGGGGCCCCAGCTGTCTGAGCTTGGGGAGAAGCTCACCGCCCTGCGCTACGCCGCTGACGATGCATCAGAGACTCTCCGGGACTTTGAGGAGGATTTTGACTTTTCCCCTGAGGAGCTGGACCGGCTGGAGAGCCGGCTGGACGTAATCTACCGCCTGAAAAAGAAGTACGGCCCCACGGTGGAGGATATGCTCTCCTATTTGGAGCGCTGCCGGGCGGAGCTTAGCCAGATTCAGGATGCCGACGATACCATCCAGCACCTGGAGGGCGAGCTTCAGAAGGCCCTGGAAAAGGCCCGGGCTTTGGGCGCTAAACTGTCTCAGGCCCGGAAGGCGGCAGCGGCTGAGCTTCAGGTCCGCATTCAGGAGGAGCTGCGGCAGCTGGACATGCCGAAGGTTCGTTTTGAGACAGAATTTCAGCCTCTCTCTGCCCAGGACGGGATGGATGAAACGGGAATGGATCAGGTACAATTTCTCATGTCGGCCAACCTGGGCGAGGCGCTGAAGCCCATCCAGAAGGTGGCCTCCGGCGGTGAGCTGGCCCGGATTATGCTGGCGCTGAAAAATGTTCTGGCCCAGGACGATGGAGTGGGCAGCCTCATCTTTGACGAGGTGGACACCGGCGTATCCGGCCGGGCAGCCCAGAAGGTAGCGGAAAAAATGGCCGACGTGGCCGGCGGCAAGCAGGTGCTGTGCGTCACCCACCTGCCTCAGATTGCCGCCATGGCTGACACCCACTTCTCCGTGGAAAAAGGAGAGCGGGACGGCCGCACCTACACCCGGGTAGAGCGCCTGGACCAGAAGGGCAGGGTAGAAGAGCTGGCCCGTCTGATCGGCGGAGCGGCACTGACGCCCGCACTCATAAAAAGCGCGGAGGACCTGTTGCTGCAGGCCGAAGAGTACCGCAGTTCAAAGTAAGAAACGCCCGGTATCCAACTGGATACCGGGCGTTTCTATTTATGAGCAGCGCGATCGCTTTGCATTAGGAGATAGTGAAGAAGGTCTGGAGCTGTCCAAACAGTACCATAAGCATTCCAAGGGGCGCTACCACATAGATACACACCTTGTAGAAGGTATACAGGCCGCTGGAGAAATGGTGTCCCGCCGCCATTACCTCGCTGCGAATGGTCTTGGGGCGGATCTTCCATACCAGAATGATCATCAGCAGGGAACCAAGAGGCATGGCAACTCCCTCGGAAATGAAGTCCATAAAGTCCAGCCAGGAGGCGCCCAAATTCATGCCGGTCTCGTGGAAGGGAATCCACAGGCCGTTGGAGCCAAGTCCGTCGGCGGCCACCAGAGCCGCTTCCACCATAACAACCAGGCAGATGATCAGCACCACCATGCTGCGGTTGGACTTTTTGCCCTGCCCAGCCCGGTGGTCCAGAGTAAAGGTTACCAACACCTCAATCAAAGCAATGGCAGAGGTGATGGCTGCCAGGGTAACAAACATATAGAAGAGGATGCCAAACAGGGGACCCAGTGCACCCATGGAATTGAACACGTCCTGCAGGGTGATGAACAGCAGCTTGGGGCCGGACAGCTCGGCATTTTTGCCTCCCAGAGCAAAGGCGGCGGGCAGCACGGCCAGGCCGGCCATAATGGCCACACAGGTGTCGGAGATAATGATGATGAGAGAATTTTTTACCAGGCTCTCTTCCTTGCGCAGGTAGGAGCCGTAGGTCACCGTAATGCCCATAGCCAGGGACAGGGAGAAGAACACCTGGCCGCCGGCAGCAGAGAGGACAGACAAAAATCCCTGGGGGGTCTGGAAGGCGGTGAAGTTGGGGGCAAACATGAACTTCAGGCCCTCTGCGGCGCCGGGAAGGGTGATCGCCCGGATAATTACGATGACGAGCATAATGGCCAGGGCAGGCATGCCCACCTTATTGAACTTCTCAATACCGTCCTTGATGCCGCCCCGGATAATCAAAAAGCAGGCGGCGATGAACAGAAAGGTGAACAGGATCGCCATAGGCTGATTGGTGAGCATATTGGAAAACGACTCGGCTCCGGATACGCCGGAGAGCTGGAATACACCGATTAGTTCAGCAAAATTGAGACATACATACTGTACGCAGTAGGCGCCCAGCACGGTATAGAAGCTCAAAATCAGGAAGGGGGACAGCATAGCCAGGAAACCGATGAAGGCACCGAAGGTTCCGCCCACAGTCTGGTAACTTACCAGCACGCTTTTGCCCACCTTTCGGCCAATGGACAGCTCGGTCAGCATGATGGGAAAGCCGATCACAATGGCCATGATGAGATAGACCAGCAAGAAGGCAAAGCCTCCGTTCATTCCCATTTTATAGGGAAAGGCCCAGATATTGCCGAGGCCCACGGCAGCGCCCACAGTGGCCATTAAAAAGCCCAGGTTGCTGCCCCAGTGTCCTCTGTGATGATGTTCCATAGTATCCTCCTCTTTCACGTGTTGGAAATCCATTGTGCCCCGCCGAAAAAAGGGAGGCTGTCTGCCATTTTAGCAGAAAATCATAGTTGGGTCAACCAAAGCAGGGAAAATCTTGTAAGAAAATGCAATTTTTAGAAAAAAGCACTGGGAAAAAGCGTATTCTGTCCATTGCCTTTTGATGGGGAACCGTTATAATAGGTTTGAAATCAGTTTGGACAACGATGTGGTTTTGTCTGAGAATAAGTGAGGAAACGACTATGGATTATGCAAAAGAAAGCCTTCGCCTCCATGGACAGTGGAAGGGGAAAATTGAGGTAGTGGCCACCGTCCCCGCCGGAAACCGGGAGGAGCTGTCCCTGGCCTATACTCCCGGCGTGGCCCAGCCCTGCCTGGAGATTCAAAAGGACCCGGACAAGAGCTATGAGCTCACCCGCCGCCACAACCTGGTGGCCGTCATCACCGACGGCACCGCCGTGCTGGGCCTGGGGGATATCGGTCCCGAGGCGGGTCTGCCGGTCATGGAGGGCATGTGCGTGCTCTTCAAGCGCTTTGCCGATGTGGATGCTTTCCCCCTGTGCGTGAAGGCCAAGGACGTGGACGAGTTTGTCCAGACGGTATACAACATTTCCGGCTCCTTCGGCGGCATCAACCTGGAGGATATCGCCGCCCCCCGGTGTTTTGAGATTGAGCGGCGCTTAAAGGAGATGTGTGACATTCCCGTCTTCCACGACGACCAGCACGGCACTGCCATCATCGCCCTGGCGGGGCTTACCAACGCCTTGAAGGTGGTAGGGAAGAAGAAGGAGGAGGTCCGGGTGGTCTTCTCCGGGGCCGGTTCCGCCGCCATTTCCATCAGCAAGCTGCTGCTGGAGGCTGGCTTTCAGGATATTACCCTGTGCGACAAGTTCGGCGCCCTCTACGATGGAAACCCGGAGATGAACTGGGCCCAGCAGGAGATCGCCAAGCGCACCAACCTGGAAAAGCGCAAAGGCACCCTGGCTGATATGCTGGTGGGAGCCGACGTATTCATCGGCGTGTCCGCCCCCAACCTGGTGACCACCGAGATGGTGAAGACCATGAACAAGGACGCCATTGTCTTTGCCTGCGCCAACCCAACCCCGGAGATCTTCCCCGAGGACGCCAAGGCGGGCGGAGCAAAGGTGGTCTCCACCGGCCGCAGCGATTACCCCAACCAGATCAACAACGTTCTGGCCTTCCCGGGCATCTTCCGGGGTGCGCTGGATGTGCGGGCCAGCGACATCAACGAGGAGATGAAGATGGCCGCCGCCATGGCTCTGGCCGCCATCATTCCCGAGGAAGAGCTCAGCGAGGACAACATCATTCCCATGCCCTTTGACAAACGGGTGGTCCCAGCCGTGGCCAAGGCCGTGGCCGAGGCCGCCATTCGCACAGGCGTAGCCCGCAAGCTTTCTTGAAAGCCCTACTTTTCTTGAAAGAAAAGTAGGCAAAAGAACGTTCTACAAAGCTGCGCTTTGCCTCTTGGCCATAAGGATTGGCTTCCCAAGATCAGGAATAAATTCGTCCGCGGTTGACAAACGGGAAAAGATGTGCTAGAGTTTGAGTACTGCGACGAAAAGGAGCCTTAGCAAGGCATCTCCCTGTGCAGAGAGCCCCCGGACGGTGAGAGGGGGACAGGGCGCTTTGTGAACTTACCCCTTGGAGCAGCCGCCTGAAGCGCATGTTCGCGTGAGTAGGGGACAGGCCGGGCGCGCCCGTTACTGCGCAGGAGTCACGCACTCCGCGAGGTCTCTGCCGCGAGACAGAGACGAACTCAGAGGTGGTACCGCATTTCATGCCCTCTGTCCGTTTTTCGGACAGAGGGCTTTTTGGATTGCAGGGAGATGAGAGCTTGTCCAAAGAAAACAGGGGAACCTTATATGTGTTCCTGGCCGCGCTGCTGTACAGCATCGGCGGGCTGTGCATTAAGGTGATCCCATGGAATGGGATGTCTATCAATGGCGGGCGCACCGCCATCGCTCTGGTGGTTATCGGCGGGTATCTGTGGTGGGTCAAACACCCTCTGCGCTGGAACCGCTGGGTGGCTCTGGGGGCGGTGTCGGTCTTTGGGTGCAACGCCCTGTTCTCCGTGGCCAACAAGCTGACTACCGCAGCCAATACCATTGTTCTGCAATTTACTGCCCCCATCTTTGTGATGCTCATCACGCTTCTGGTTTTTCGCCGCCGTCCCAGCCGCCTGGATGTGATCACCTGCGCGGTGGTGTTCGGCGGAGTGGTCTTTTTCTTCGTGGATAGCCTGGAGGTGGGAGGGGGGCTTGGCAACCTTCTGGCCCTGCTGTCCGGCCTGGCTTACGCCGGGGTATTCCTCCTCAACGACCTGCCGGACTCCGACGCCATCTCCTCGGTGTTCTGGGGGGACGTGCTCTCGGCGGTGACAGGGCTTCCCTTCCTGCTGAGGGAGACGGACTTTTCCTCCAAAGCCTTCATCAGCCTGGTGGTGCTGGGGGTGTTCCAGGTGGCTGTGGCCTATATTTTGCTGACCATCGGCCTGAAAACCACGCCTCCCGTCACAGCCAGTCTGGTCTCCGGCATTGAGCCTGTTTTAAATCCCATCCTGGTGGCGGTCTTCTATGGAGAGAACATGGGGCCTATGGCCGTGATCGGCGCCGCAATTGTCATTGGAGGCGTGGTAATCTACAACGTCTGCCGGGCAAAACAGCCAAAATCCAATCTTTTGCATACCAATTGATATTTCAATAAAGGAGTAACGAAACATGACTTGCTACGAAGAACTGAAAGCCCGCGGCCTGATCGCCCAGGTCACCAACGAGGAGGAAATCTCCAAGATGATCAACGAGGGGAAGGCCGTCTTTTATATCGGCTTTGACCCCACCGCCGATTCCCTCCACGTGGGCCACTTTATGGCCCTGTGCCTGATGAAGCGGCTCCAGATGGCGGGCAACCGTCCCATCGCCCTCATCGGCGGCGGCACCGGCATGATCGGCGACCCCTCCGGCCGTACTGACATGCGCTCCATGATGACTGTGGAGATCATCCAGCACAACTGCGACTGCTTCAAAAAGCAGATGGAGCGCTTCATCGAGTTCGGCGAGGGCAAGGCCATGATGCTCAACAACGCCGAGTGGCTGATGAAGCTCAACTACATTGACGTCCTCCGGGACGTGGGCGCCTGTTTCAGCGTGAACAACATGCTCCGGGCCGAGTGCTACAAGCAGCGCATGGAGAAGGGCCTGAGCTTCCTGGAGTTCAACTACATGATCATGCAGTCCTACGACTTCTACTATCTGTTCCAGCACTACGGCTGCAACATGCAGTTCGGCGGCGACGATCAGTGGTCCAACATGCTGGGCGGCACCGAGCTCATCCGCCGCAAGCTGGGCAAGGACGCCCACGCCATGACCATCACCCTGCTGCTCAATTCCGAGGGCAAGAAGATGGGCAAGACCGCTAAGGGCGCCGTGTGGCTGGACCCCAACAAGACCTCTCCCTATGAGTTCTACCAGTACTGGCGCAACGTGGGCGATCAGGACGTGCTCAAGTGCCTGCGTATGCTCACCTTCCTGCCCCTGGAGCAGATCGACGAGATGGACAAGTGGGAAGGCAGCCAGCTGAACACCGCCAAGGAGATCCTGGCCTTTGAGCTCACCAAGCTGGTCCACGGGGAAGAGGAGGCCAAGAAGGCCCAGGACGCTGCCAAGGCCCTGTTTGTGGGCGGGGGCGACATGAGCAATGTGCCCTCCACCACCCTGGCCGCCGAGGACCTCACCGACGGCTCCATCGGCATTCTGGACCTGATGGTCAAGTGTAAACTGGCCCCCTCCAAGAAGGAGGCCCGCCGCCTGGTGGAGCAGGGCGGCGTCACCGTCAACGAGGAAAAGGTGGCTGACGTCAACACCGCCTACACCGCCGAGCAGCTCTCCGGAGACGGTCTGATGATCCGCAAGGGCAAGAAGGTCTTCCACAAGGCTAGCCTGTAACACCATTTGAGATGCAAAAAATCCCGCGTCCGTCCTGGACGCGGGATTTTTTCGTGACACTTCTTCTCGTTAAAATTCACCTAACTCCCGCACCACCGCGCTGGCCAGCACCAGTCCGGCCGCGGCCGGTACAAAGGAGATGGAACCTGGTGTGTCCCGCCGGGCCGTGGAGCCGGGGCGGGTGTCGGTGGTGGCCGGGGCCTCCGTCTCCATGGGGCGGATGGGGGAGCGGGGGAGCTCCGTGGAGTAGACCACCTTTAAATGGTCAATGCCCCGTTTTCGCAGCTCCTTGCGCATGACCCGGGCCAGGGGACAGCCCTGGGTTTTGGAAATGTCGGTAATCTGAAAGGCGGTGGGGTCCAGCTTGTTGCCGGAGCCCATAGCACTGATGA
>CALWYG010000159.1 GCA_944385695.1 uncultured Oscillospiraceae bacterium
TGGACGGGATCACCCTGACGGTGGACGAGGGGGAGTTCGTGGCCATCGTAGGCTCCTCCGGCTCCGGCAAATCCACCGCCATGAACATCATCGGCTGTCTGGACGTGCCCACCTCGGGCTCCTACCATCTGGGCGGGGTGGATGTGTCCACCATGGACGACGACCAGCAGGCGGAGATCCGCAACAAAATGCTGGGCTTCATTTTCCAGCAGTATAACCTCATTCCCAAGCTGTCCGTGCTGGAAAATGTGGAGCTTCCCCTGCTCTACGCCGGCCTTCCCGCCGAAGAGCGCCGCGCCCGGGCCATCCGCGCCCTGGAGCGGGTGGGCCTGGCGGCAAAGCAGAAAAACCTGCCCAGCCAGCTCTCCGGCGGCCAGCAGCAGCGGGTGTCCATCGCCCGTGCCCTGGCTGGCAGCCCCTCGGTCATTCTGGCCGACGAGCCCACCGGCGCCCTGGACTCCCGCACCGGACGGGAGGTGCTGGGCTTTTTGAAAAAGCTCAACCGGGAGGGGGACACGGTAGTCCTCATCACCCACGACAACTCCATTGCCGTCCGGGCCGACCGGATTATTCGCCTTCAGGATGGAAAAATCATCTACGACGGCGATGCCCACGACCCCCGGGCCGTGGTACAGCCGGAGCAGGACGGGGGAGAGGAGGAGGCCGGCCTATGAATTACGGACAATCCTTCCGTCTGGCCGTCAAATCCCTGGCCGCCAGTAAGATGCGCTCCATCCTCACCATGCTGGGCATCATCATCGGCGTGGCCTCGGTGATCGTCATTTTGTCCCTGGGCAACGGAGTGCAGAAGATGATTGACGAGCAAGTGGCCAAGCTGGGCATCAACACCATCGTCACCTATACCTGGGGCAGGGGAGACGGCAGCACCATGGATCTGGACCCGGCGGATATGTACCAGCTGGTGGAGGAACACCCGGATGTACTCTCCGGCGTTTCCCCCTATGTGAGCATCCAGCCCACCATCCGCAAGGGGGACGAGAAGCTGGAAAAGACCAAGCTGTACGGCGTCAGCGAAGTTATGTTCAACAACTTGAGCCGCTCCACCATCGACGGGGGAGAAAAGCTGGCTCAGGGCCGCTTTCTCTCCGCTCTGGATGTTCAGCGGCGGCAGAATGTATGTGTCATCGGCGCCTATCTGGCCCAGGAGCTCTTTGAGGGCAGCCCCCTGGGCCAGACCCTCTCCATCGACGGCCGGTCCTACACCGTCATCGGCGTACTGGATCAGATTCAGGAGAATATGCAGGAGGGAGGCTCGGACGACCAGCTGTACATCCCCTATGAAAATGCTCTGGAGATCATGGGAGAGCGGTATGTGACCCTCTACATGTTCACCAGTACCTCCGGCTCCACGGCCGGCGACGCCAAGCAGGTCATTGACCAGTACCTGTTTTCCTATTTTCAGGACCCGGAGGCCTATTACATTCAGACCATGGAGGAGCAGGCCAATATGATTAACGCCATGATGGGCGTGGCCATCGGAGTGCTGGTGGCCATTGCGGCCATCTCTCTGCTGGTGGGCGGCATCGGAATTATGAACATCATGCTGGTGTCTGTCACCGAGCGCACCCGGGAGATTGGCATCCGCAAGTCTCTGGGGGCCAAGCGCAAGGATATCCGCCGGCAATTTGTCATCGAGGCGGGCACCACCTCCGCCGTGGGTGGCCTTCTGGGCATTGGCCTGGGGTATCTGCTGGCCACGGGGGTGGGCTCCCTGCTGGGGGCCTCCCTGTCCGCCCAGATGAATGGGGCCACCTTCTCCGCCACCCCTACCTTCGGCTCGGTGGCTGTCAGCTTCGGCGTGTCGGTGGGCATCGGCATTCTCTTTGGCTATCTGCCCGCCAATAAGGCGGCCAAGCTCAATCCCATCGACGCACTGCGTTACGATTGACCAAGCGCATGGTCCCACTATATGAAACCATGTGGATTGTTCCACTTGGAAAGGGGTTTTTAAAATGAAACAACGGATTTTTGTCCTGCTCCTGGCCCTGGGCCTCAGCGTGTCACTGGCTCTTCCCGTCCTGGCCGCCCCCGCCTCGGTGCCCCAGGAGGAGGCCGCTCAGGCCCTGTCGGCTCTGGGCATTCTCTCCGGCGATGAGCAGGGGAACCTGAATCTCTCCAGCCGGGTTACCCGGGCGGAATTTGTCACCATGCTGGTACGGGCCACCCCCGGCGGCAGTCAGATCGGCCAAGCGGCCACCTCCCCCTATCCGGACGTTCCCCGGAGCCACTGGGCCTCCGGATTTGTGGAGGCAGCCGTCTCCCAGGGCCTTGTCTCCGGGTACAGCGACGGTACCTTCCGCCCCAATCAGGAGATCACCCTGGCCGAAGGAGCCGCCATGGCCCTTCCTCTGTTGGGCTACGGCCCGGAAGACTTTTCCGGCGCCTACCCCACAGGGCAGCTGGCCCTCTACCACAGCCTGCGGCTGGACCGGGGCGTCACCGCCGCCGCCACCGCACCCCTGACCCGGCAGGACGCCATGTATCTCTTCTATAATCTTCTCTCCGCCCCTACCAAAGAGGGCCCTGCCTATATTACCACCCTGGGATACAGCCTCAACAGCGCAGGGCAAGTAGACCTTCTTGCCCTGGTCAACGGGGAGATGGAAGGGCCGGTGGTGGCCCAGAGCGGCTGGCAATCCGCCCTTCCCTTCACCCCATCCAAGGTGATCCGGGGCGGGGCCTCCGTCTCCCTCTCTGACGTGCAGGACTACGACCTGGTCTATTGGAACGCTTCCATGGGCACCGTCTGGGCCTACACCCAAAAGATCACCGGCCCCATTCAGGCCCTGGAACCCTCCGCATCCAATCCCACCTCGGTGACCGTGGCCGGCCGGAGCTATTCCTTTGAGACCTCCGGAGCTTCCTACGCCCTGTCCGACCTTGGGCCGTACAGCTTGGGGGACCATGTGACCCTGCTGCTGGGCCGGACCGGCGGCGTGGCCGCAGTCGCCGATGTAAGCGCCAGCGCCGGGGAGCGGGTGGGCCTGGTTCTCTCGGTGGAAAATACTTCTTATCCCGATGGAAACGGCGGCACGTACACCGCCCAGACGGTGACCATGCTGGCCACCGACGGTCAGACCTATCAATATCAGTGCCGGGGTGCCTACAAGGCGGGCAGCGTGGTCCGGGCCAGCGTCAACCAGAACAACCAGGTCTCTCTGCGTGGCCTGACCTCCGACTCCCTCACCGGCAAGGTGAGCGCCGACGGCACCAAGCTGGGCAAGTACACCTTTGCTGAAGATGTGGAAATTCTGGACGTGAGCGGCGAGTGCGGCGTCACCCTCTATCCCGCCCGCCTGGCCGGCGTCAACCTCACGGGAGCCATGGTCCGCTACTACTCTCTCAATAGCCTGGGCCAGATCGACAGACTGATTCTGGAAGAGGTCACCGGAGACATGTATCAATATGGCGTACTCACCTACCTGGAGGAACAGGGGGAAGGCCTGCACAAGTATTACACCTACTACTACGACGTGGGGGGCAGCGCCTACGTGATTCCCAACTCCACCACCCGCTTCCGGGTATCCACCGGACCCATTCAGGTTTTGGGAGAGGCGGAGAATCCTGACCGGATGTACTCCCTCACCGCCACCCAGCCGGGCCAGATTGTGGGCAACCAGTTTGCCGCCGGCAACCGGAAATACACCCTGGCCGATCAGGTTCTGGTCTACGAACTGCGCAACGGCCAATACTTCCTGTCCAGCCTGAGCCGTGCCCAGAACGGCGACTTCACCCTCACCGCCTGGTACGACAAGGAAGATTCCCAGGGCGGACGGGTCCGGGTCATTGTGGCCCGGGAGTCCTGATTCCTCTGTTAAATGGAAAAACCGTGTCTGACCAATTGGTCAGACACGGTTTTTTATAATCCCAGGCCGTAAATCCGGTTTGCGTTGGCAAAAAAGACATTCTCCCAATGCTGCTCAGGCACCAGGCGGCGGACAAATTCCACATATTCTCCCAGATTGACAATGGGCCAATCCGTGCCAAACATCAGATCCTCCCACTGTCCAATGGCTTTTAGCCAGGTGGTAAGCAGTCCCGCATATCCCGCCTGCTCCCGGAAATAGACATCCAGGTCCACACGTCCCTCCAGCAGTCCCGACAGATCGGCGGCCACATTGGGGTTTTTCTCAACCACCGCCGCAGCGCTCTCCAAAAACGGGTTGCCAAAGTGGCACATGACAAAGCGGGTGTGCCGGTGGTCGGCGGCCACCTCGTCCAGGGCCAGGGGATGGCAGTACTTCAAATGGGCCCCCCGCCGGGCGGTCAGCCCCATATGGACGGCCACCGGCTTGTCATAGCCCTTTGCCAGCTCATAAATGGGCTGGTAGATGGGATCGGACAGCCAGATCTTGTTATACCCGGGGTAGAGCTTCACCCCGCAGCAGGCCTCCTGCTTCAAATTTTCCTCCACCTTGTCATAGAGGTCGGGGATCACCCGCTGCCCCTGGTCCATCAGCATGCTGTCCAGGCCGACGCAGTAATGAAAGAGGTCGGTGGGATACTGGTGGTAGGCTGTATCCAGGCTGCGGTTGCCCATGACCACCCCGTGGACGATGTGGAGTTCCCCATATACCTTGCGCAGATGGTCCCAGCTATTGTGGTGACCCACTCGTTGGGCCGTCTGCTCCGCCCAAGGCTCCTCTTGGGGAAACAGGTGGAGGTGGGCGTCGATGATCTTCATAAGCAAATTCCTTTCCCGTTCCTCAGTGGTTTCTGGCTGTCATTATAGCAAATTCAGCCGGTCAAAAAAAGTCTTTCTTTCCACGTTGCCTGTTTACGTTTCCCACGCTCCCCGCAACTGTGCAATAAAAAATCCCGGCCCAAAACGGGCCGGGATTAATACTGCTCTTGTGATTAC
>CALWYG010000160.1 GCA_944385695.1 uncultured Oscillospiraceae bacterium
CCCTACCCCGGCCAGGACCACTACCCCCAGGGAGGCCCCGAAGGCCCCCCGGAAGGCCATCAGGCCCACAAAGTTGCCTCCCAGCATAGCCCCCGTTCCCAGGAGGATGGCCAGGGTGGCCCCCAGGGAGGCCCCGGAGGACACCCCCAGCACATAGGGGTCGGCCAGGGGATTTTTCACCACTGCCTGCATAACTACTCCGCACAGAGATAACCCACCACCTACCGCCGCCGCCAGCACCAGCCGGGGCAGGCGGATGAGCCACACCACATCGTGCACCGCCGTCCCCGGGGCCCAGCCCTCAGGAAAGGGCGTGCCCAAAAATAGGTGGACTAGCTCACAGCGGATGACCGTATACACCGAGGAGATGGGCAGCTGCACCGTCCCCAGGCACACCGCCCCCATGAGGGACAGGGGCAGAGCCAGAGCCAGCGCCAGCAGCACGGCCCGGTAGACCCCCGCGCTTCTTGCCCCTTGCTTGTTTGCCACAGCGTTCCTCCTCACGTTTCCGGGTAGAGCCCGGCGGCAAAGGCCCGGATGCCGTCCAGGGTGCGGGGGCCGCTGGCATACATATCCCCCAGCATAATGGGATAAATCCGCCCATTTCGTACCGCCGACAGGGAGGCCAGGGCCGGATCGTCTGTAATGGCGGCCAGCTGGGCGGCGACCACCTGCTCAGGGGAATCCCCGGAGTAGGCCATGTACACCACAAAGATGACCTCCGGGTTCAGGGCCACCAGCTCCTCCTTGCCCATCTCATTGCCCTGGGGCTTTACCAGGGTGCCCCCCAGCTTTTGCACCATGTCTCCGGCCAGGGTGTTGGCGTGGTAGTTGCTCAAAACTCCCTCCAGGGGCTCCACTACCGCCACGGTGACCGCCTCCCGGCCCGCCGCGGCAGCCAGGGTCTCCTCCACGGCCTTAGACATCTCGTCCACCAGGGCCTGGGCCCGGTCCTCTACATGAAAAATCTTCCCGATGTTCAAAATATCCTCATACTCATGCTCCACGGTGCGCTCTGCCGCCGCCCCGGAGTTCTGGGACATGTAGGTGCCCACCCCCTTCTGGTTCCAGCTGTCCACGTCCCCCAGCTTCTTCTCGCTGAAGGCGGAGTGCCAGGTGAAGATGAAGTCGGGCTCCAGAAGGGTCATGGTCTCCTTGTCGGGGGAGAAGACGCTCTCATCGTAGTGCATGTCCCCAAAGCCCTCCTGCCACTGGTCCTTCACCTCGTTATCCAGACCGTAGGAGGCAATGACGTGATCCTCCAGCCCCAGGGCGATCATGGTTTCAATGCACCCCTGATAGACGCACACCACCCGCTGAGGGGCCTGGGTGTAGGTGTAGGTGACCGCTTCCCCGGCGTAATTATAGTTGGAGATGGTCACCGGATAGTGCCCGTCCCCCTGTGGGACGCTCCCGGATGGAGCCTGGGTGCTCTGAGAGGCGGCAGGGGGCTGGGGAGCGGCACAGCCGGCCAGCAGGGCCAGGGCCAGGGCGGCGCTCAGGATCAGCTTGCTTGCGTGTTTCATAGGTTCCTCCTTCATTGCGGGGCAGAAAAAAGCCCCTGAGTCCGGGGACTCAGAGGCCGTTTTGCAGCACAAACAGGCACTGGCGGTTTCCCCGCCAATGCCAAATACCTGTACCTCTTGAGTCCGAAGAGTTTCCCCGGGAAAACCCGGTTCGTACATGATGTCCAGAGATATATTCTGACTCGGCCCTCAACACCTGTCCCCCGCCTTCCCAGACCTTTGGTCCAGTGGCTGGAAAACTTCCGTTTTCCCCGGGGAACGGCTCCGTCCATACAGCAGCGTTCCTGTGCGGGATTCTCACCCGGCTTCCTGCGCGCCATGCGCGCAAAATCTCTGGAGCTCGATTCGGTTGTCTTGTTTAGCATATCCGATTTCCCGGGAAAAGTCAAAGAAAATTGCTTTTTCCAGCCGGAGAAAATCACTGCTAGATTTGGTTGCCAATTTCCCCGCAAAGTGATAGAATATAGTGTATTATGTGGGCGTCCGCCCGGACGCCCGGAACAAAGGAGCAACACCAATGGAGAACAAAAAAGTAATGCTTTCCGGCATCCAGCCCAGCGGCGACCTGCACCTGGGCAACTACCTGGGGGCCATCAAAAACTGGGGGGCCCGGGCCGAGGAGTTTGACTGTTTTTATTTCATGGCCGATATGCACACCATTACCGTGCGTCAGAACCCCGCCGACCTGCGCCGGCGCACTCTGGAGCAGCTGGCCCAGTACATCGCCTGCGGCCTGGACCCGGAGAAAAACACCCTGTTCATCCAGTCCCACGTCCCCGCCCACGCGGAGCTGGGCTGGGTGTTGAACTGCTACACCATGTTCGGCGAGCTCTCCCGCATGACCCAGTTCAAGGACAAGTCCGCCAAGCACAAGGACAACATCAACGGGGGTCTCTTCACCTACCCCGCCCTCATGGCCGCGGACATTCTCCTCTATCAGCCTGACTTCGTCCCCGTGGGCGAGGACCAGAAGCAGCATGTGGAGCTCACCCGGAACATCGTCCAGCGCTTCAACGGCATCTACGGCGACGTGTTCAAAATGCCCGAGCCCTACATTCCCAAGGCCGGCGCCCGGATCATGGGCCTGACCACCCCTGACTCCAAGATGTCCAAGTCCATCCCCGAGGGCTGCGTCTTCCTGCTGGAGAAGCCTGAGGACATCCAGCGCAAGTTCAAGCGGGCCATCACCGACAGCGACACCGAGCGCTGCGTGCGCTACGATCCCCAGAACAAGCCCGGCGTGGCCAACCTGATGAACATCTACTCCGCCGTTACCGGCAAGAGCTTTGAGGAGATCGAGCGGGAGTTTGAGGGCCAGGGCTACGGCAAGTTCAAGCCCGCCGTGGGCGACGCCGTGGTGGAGACCCTTCGCCCCATCCGGGAAGAGGCCCAGCGCATCCTGGCCGACAAGGCCTATCTGGAAAAGGTCTACACCGAGGGCGCTCAGAAGGCCTCCTACGTGGCAAACAAGACCCTGCGCAAGGTCTATAAGAAGATCGGCTTTGTGGCCCGCTAAGTCCGGGCGACTATTCTGACAAAAGAGGAAATCGCTATGACCATTCAGCTTCCTGTCATCGGCATGGCCGCCGCCGCCCTGCTGGCCTCCGCCCTGGTGGCCCTGCTCACCACCCCGGTGGCGCGCTCCCTGGCCTTCCGGGTGGGCGCGGTGGACGTGCCCAAGGACAGCCGGAGAATGCACGACCACCCCATCCCCCGGATGGGGGGCCTGGCCATCTTCTTCGGCTTTATGCTCAGCGTGCTCATCTTCCTGCCCCTCACCCCTCAGCTGCGGGGTATGCTTTTGGGCGGGGTCGTCATTGTCATTCTGGGCATTTTTGACGACATCTACGCCCTGCCTGCCGTCCCCAAGTTCCTGGTACAGATCGGCGCGGCCCTCATCGCCGTGCTGGCGGGCAACAAGATTCTGGTTCTGTCCAACCCCAACGTCTTCAGCTCCGACCCCTTCTGGAACTTAGGGCTGCTCTCCATTCCCATTTCGGTGTTCTGGATCGTGGGCATTACCAACGCCGTTAACCTGATCGACGGCCTGGACGGCCTGGCCTGCGGCGTATCCACCATCAGCTCCATGACCCTGCTGGTCATCGCCCTGATCGTCTCCGAGCCGGAGACCGCCGTGCTCACCGCCGCCCTGGCGGGGGGCTGCATCGGCTTTCTCCCCTATAACCTGAACCCCGCCAAGATCTTTATGGGAGACACAGGCTCCACCTTCCTGGGCTTTATCCTGGCGGTGGTGTCCATCCAAGGGCTGTTTAAATTCTACGCCATCATCTCCTTTGCCGTCCCCTTCCTCATGCTGGGCCTGCCCATTTTCGACACCACCTTTGCCATTGTCCGCCGTCTGGCCAAGGGGCAGTCCCCCATGACCCCTGACCGGGGCCACATCCACCACCGGCTCATCGACATGGGCTTCTCCCAGAAGCAGGCGGTGGCCACTCTCTATGTGATCAGCGCCATTCTGGGCCTTTCCGCCGTGGTTCTCACCACCATCGGCGTGGTAAAGGCCATGTTCTTCCTGGCTGCGCTCTTTGCCGCCGGAGGCGTGGCCGCTATGCTCTTCCTGAACCACAACCGGCCTGAGGGCCCCTCCGGCAAGGACAGCCGGAGCAATCGCCGGGAGCACAAGGGCACTCAGATTGCCGGCAACGACAACTTCTTTGGCGAGGAGGACAAATCCGACAAATGAACAAGATCAAAGTTATGACCATTTTCGGCACCCGGCCCGAGGCCATTAAAATGGCTCCTCTGGCCCTGGAGCTGGCCAGCCGGCCGGAGTTTGAGGCCCTGTGCTGCGTTACCGCCCAGCACCGGGAGATGCTGGACAGCGTGCTGAACATCTTCCAGCTCAAGCCCGACTATGACCTCAACATCATGCAGCCCCGGCAGACCCTCTCCGCCATCACCTCCAAGTGCCTGCTGGGCGTGGAGGAGGTCCTGAACGAGGCCAAGCCCGACCTGGTGCTGGTCCACGGCGACACCTCCACCACCTTCGCCGGGGCCCTGGCCGCCTTCTATACCCACACCGCTGTGGGCCATGTGGAGGCGGGCCTGCGCACCTACGACAAGTGGTCTCCCTTCCCCGAGGAGATGAACCGGAAGATGGTGGGCGCCATTGCCGACCTTCACTTCTGCCCCACCGTTGCCAACCGGGACAATCTGGCCCGGGAGAACATCACCAAGGGGGTCTTCCTCACGGGCAATACCGTCATCGACGCCCTTCAGACTACTGTTGTAAAGGTTTTCACCTTTGCAGAAGATGTACTGAATCAAATTGATTATGTCAACCGAAAAGTCATCCTGGTCACCTGCCACCGCCGGGAGAATTACGGCCAGCCCATGACCAACATTATGACCGCCCTGCGCCGCATCGCCGATGCCTTCCCTGAGGTGGAGCTTATCTACCCCGTCCACCTCTCTCCGGTGGTGCAGGAGGCAGCCCACAAATATCTGGACGGCCATCCCCGCATCCACCTCATCGCCCCTCTGGCCGTGGACGAGATGCACAACCTGATGGCCCGGTGCCACCTGGTGATGACCGACTCCGGCGGTCTTCAGGAGGAGGCCCCCGCCCTGGGCAAGCCGGTGCTTGTCCTGCGCAAGGAGACCGAGCGGCCCGAGGCTGTGGCCGCGGGCACCGTCCGTCTGGCGGGCGTGGAGGAGGAGGACATCTTCTCCATGGCCTCGGAGCTTCTCTCCAACCAGGCCGAGTACGACAAAATGGCCCACGCCGTCAACCCCTATGGAGACGGTCAGGCCTGCCGCCGCATCGCCGATGCCATCGCCTGGCACTTCGGCCTGCGGGAGACTGCCCCGGAACCCTTTGGGGCATAATAAAACCACCGACGTGAAAGGGGGGTGAAGGGGTGGAACAGAAAAACCGGCAGATCATTGTGGCCGCCATCATTGTCCTCATTGCCCTGGCTATGTTTACCAGCTTTGGCCGCAGCCTCTTCGCCCTGAACACCCCGGAGGTCATCCTCCCCTCCTCCAGCGCCGGCACGGACGACCCCGCCGGCTCCCTGTCCGGCTCCGGCCAGTACCATCCGGTAGCCGTCACGCCCCAGACGGTGGGCAGCGTGGTAGCCACCCTGGCCCGCCCGGAGAGCTACTATCGGGAGCTGACCATTGAAACCTTCTGGGAGGGGGGCTCCTCCTCCGTCCAGGTCAAGGTTTGGCGGGACGGAGGCTGGGCCCACAGCAGCCAGACCCTTCCCTCCGGAGTCATCCGCCACGACCTTACCGGGGACGACACCCTCTACTATTGGTACGAGGGCTCCAGCAAATATCAGACCGCCCCGGCCGATGCGTTTACCTCCGACCTCAGCCAGCACATCCCCACCTATGAAACAGTGGTGGAGCTGGAGGAGGACTGGATCACCGACGCGGGCTATGTGACCAAGGGAGATCTCCCCTGCGTCTATGCTCAGGTTCAGCTGCCCGATTCTCCGGTGGTCCAGCGCTACTGGGTGAGCGTGGATAGCGGGCTGCTGGTGGCCGCTGAGTCGGAGGAGGACGGCGTACTGGTCTATCGCATGACCGCCTATTCCCCCGCCCAGTCCCCCTGTCCCGCCGACGGGGAATTTCAGCTGCCCGACGGCACCGTGCTGCACACCCTGGACGATTCCGCTCAGGGCTCCTGATCCTCTCCCAATCCCATAATCAGAACCAATCCCAGGGCGATGACCAAATCCAGGTCGTCGCCCTCAGCAAATAAATAGAGTACAATCAGCAGCAGCAGGATATCTCCGGTATCCAGATCCTCCAGATGGAGCGCCCGCAGGGCCCGCTTCAGCCCCCCCTCTCCGTCCCTATGGGAAAAGAGGGACGATAACCCTTCCCCGGACAAAAAAGGGGGCAGTTTGACCCGCTCCCCGTCCCGCTGGTGGGACGCGGGGCGGGGATTTTCCCGTTGCGCAGGCACCCAGCTGCAGCTGTCCTGGGGTATGTAACGGTTATACACCTTCCTCCTGCCCCCTTTCTCCCAGGGCGGTGATGGCCGCCCGGATCATCCGGGTCATCCGTGCAATCTGTATGGCCCGGTCCAGCCGCCCCCGGCGCTCCTCCCGTAGGAAGGGCCGCAGGGCCTGGAGCAGGGCGGCATTGCGGTCCTCGGTGCTCTGTACCTGGCGGATGACCTCCATGCCGGTACGCAGCAGGGCGGGGTCGATCTGTCCCAGCATGGACGACAGGTCCGGCTGGGCGCCCTGGGTGTCATGGTACGCCGTTTCTTCCCCATCCGGCTCTCCCTCTTCCTGATCCCTGTGCTCCGAATGTTCCTCCGGTCCATCCCCGGACAGGGAGCGGGCCAGGGACATGATCTGGGCCATAGCTTCCTGGTTCCCCAGGATGGCATTCAGTTTTTCATCAAACTCCGCCACTTCCTGCCCACCTCCCTCCGGGGACGTCGCTCATAGCCCGGCCTTCTTTGCCTGGGCCCCGATCCGCTCTACCAGATCGGCCCCCTCCTTGGAATTCATCAGCCGGTCCATCATCTCCATCAGCTGCTGGGGGCTTCCCTGGGCGGCGGCCTGGGCCGCCTGACGCACCTGCCCCCCCTGGCGCTGAAGCAGCTCCATCAGCCGCTTGGCGTCCTCGGTTCCGGCCAGTGAGGCAATGGCCTGCCGGTTTTTCATCAGCTCCCCAGGACCCATGGCCCCGGTTTCCTGTGTGTGTTCCATGGCAATTCCTCCCATTCAGGGCGGCCTGGCCGCCCCATCGGTTTACTCCAGTATATGCGCTCCAAATCCGGAGGTGACACTTTTGAAAATTCTCGTGCTTTCCGACTCCCACCGCTCCATGGCCGGCATCTACAGCGCCATCGACGCCGAAGCGCCCGACCACGTCATTCACCTGGGAGATCTGATGGAAGATGCGGAGTATGCCTCCATGGTCTACCCCACCCTTCCCATCTGCAAGGTGCCGGGCAACTGCGACGGCTGGACCAGCGTGGAGGCCATCAAGCAGATCACCCTGGGGGGTAAGTCCATTCTTCTGTCCCACGGGCACCTGTGGGGGGTGAAAAGCGGCTACGACCGGGCCTTTGCCCAGGCCAGGGCCGTGGGCGCGGATATTCTTCTTTTCGGACACACCCACCAGGCCCTGTGCCGCCAGCTGGAGGATGGGCTTTGGGTGCTGAACCCCGGCTCCAGCCGCTCCACCTACGGCCTGATTACTCTGGATGAAACGGGCATCTCCTGCTCCATCCATTCTCAGAAGTGATTTTCTCTGCCCGCCTGGGAGGTGACCATCCGTGAAAAAACTACTCTATATTCTCTTCCACCGCTCGGTTTTTGTGGGCCTGTCCCTGCTGGCCCAAATTGCCACCCTGCTGGTCATGGTGGTCACCTTTTCCGAGTATACCGAAACTTTTTATTGGTGCCTCATCGCCATCAGCGTTCTGGCGGCCCTGGCCATTGTGGGCAGCCGCATGGAGCCTGGGTATAAAATCGCCTGGCTGCTGCTCATCCTCCCCTTCCCTGTCTTTGGCGGGGTATTTTTCCTGATGGTCGGCGGAGGCGCGGTGCCCAAGCGCACCCGCCGGCGTATGCAGGGCATGCTGAAGAAGACCGCCCAGGTCCTCCGGGACGATTTTAAGGCCGACGACCTGCTCCCGCTGGGGGGAGATGCCGCCGGCCAGGCCAACTATCTGGAGCGCCGGGCCGCCTGCCCGGCCTACACCAACACGGAGACGGAGTATTTCCCCCTGGGGGATGACGCCTTTCCCCGCATGCTGGAGGAGCTGGAAAAGGCGGAAAAATACATCTTCCTGGAATATTTTATTATCCAGCCCGGGGTCTTTTGGGACAGCATCCTGGCCATTCTGGAGCGCAAGGCCGCTCAGGGAGTGGAGGTCCGGGTGATGTATGACGACATGGGCTGCATGTTCACCCTGCCCCGGGACTATAACGAGATTCTCACCCGCAAGGGCATTCAGTGCCGTGTGTTCAACCGTTTTCTCCCTGTGATGTCCCTGCGCCTGAATAACCGGGACCACCGGAAGCTGATGATTATCGACGGCAAAGTGGGCTTTACCGGGGGAATCAACCTGGCCGACGAATATATCAACGTAAAAAAGCGCTTCGGCCATTGGAAGGACAGCGCCATTCTCCTGGAAGGGGACGCGGTGTGGTCCATGACGGTGATGTTTCTCACCATGTGGGATCACATTGCCTCCTGGGATGAGGATTTTGACCGCTTCCGCCCCCCTGCCGCTCCGGTGCGGCCCTGGACCGGATACGTCCAGCCCTATACCGATACCCCGCTGGACATCGAAGCCGTGGGGCAGGCAGTGTACCTCAACATGATCGCCAAAGCCAAAAAATATATCTATATCACCACCCCCTACCTGGTCATTGATGTGGCCACCAACACCGCCCTGTGCAACGCCGCCAAGTCCGGGGTGGATGTGCGCATCATCACCCCCCACATTCCCGACAAACAGTATGTCTTTCAGGTCACCCGGGCCCACTATCCCCCCCTGCTGGAGGCGGGGGTCAAGATCTATGAGTACACCCCCGGGTTCATCCACGCCAAAAAT
>CALWYG010000161.1 GCA_944385695.1 uncultured Oscillospiraceae bacterium
CCACCCTCAACGAGTACCGCAAGCACATCGAGAAGGACACCGCCCTGGAGCGGCGCTTTCAGCCCGTCATCGTGGAGGAGCCCTCCATCGAGGACAGCGTGAAGATCATCGAGGGCATCGCCCCCTACTACTCCGCCTTCCACCAGGTGACCATCTCCCCCAAAATGTGCCGTCTGGCCGTGACCATGAGCGAGCGGTACATCACCGACCGCTATCTTCCTGACAAGGCCATTGACCTTATCGACGAGGCCTGTTCCAATGTCAACCTTCACAACCAGGATCTGGCCCGGCTGAGCCAGGTGGAAAAGGAGCTGGCCGACCTGAACAAGGAAAAGGAGGTCATGATGGCCGCCGCCACCGAGGATGCCTACAAGCGTCTGGCGGACATCAAGAGCATGGAGCTGCGCCTTCAGGACGAGCAGAAAGGCCTGGAGGCCCGGGCCCAGCGGGAGCTCACCGAGGAGAATCTGGCCAACGTCATCGAGCTGTGGACTAACATCCCCGCCAGCCGCATCCAGGAGCAGGAGTTCCAGCGCCTTGGAAAGCTGGAGGAGCGTCTCTCCGCCCACATCATCGGCCAGGAGGAGGCCGTGAAGGCCGTCTCCGCCGCCATCCGCCGGGGCCGGGCCGGGATCAGCCCCAAGCACAAGCCCGTGTCCTTTATCTTCGTGGGCTCCACCGGCGTGGGCAAGACGGAGCTGGTCAAGCGCCTGGCCGCCGATCTCTTCGACACCCCCGACGCCCTCATCCGTTTGGACATGTCCGAGTTTATGGAGAAGCACGCCGTCTCCCGGCTCATTGGCTCCCCTCCGGGGTACGTGGGCTATGACGAGGCGGGACAGCTGACGGAGAAAATCCGGAGAAAACCCTACTCCGTGGTTCTCTTTGACGAGATTGAGAAGGCCCACCCGGATGTGCTGAACATCCTGCTCCAGATTCTGGACGACGGGCGCATCACTGACGCCCACGGCCGTGTGGTGAATTTTGAAAACACCGTCATCGTCATGACCTCCAACGCGGGCAGCGGCACCAAGACGGGCAGCGTAGGCTTTGGCCGCACCCTCACCGAGCAGTCCAAAGAGCGGGCCATGAAGGCCCTTCAGGATTTCCTCCGGCCGGAGTTTTTAAACCGGGTAGACGAGATCGTCTGCTTCAACCAGCTCACCGAGGAGGATTTCAAGGCCATCGCCGGCATCATGCTTCAGGAGCTGGCCGACACCCTGAAGCAGAAGGACATTACCTTCACCTGGGAGGAGACCCCGCTGGACTACCTGGTGCAGCAGCCCTACTCCGCGGTGTACGGCGCCCGGAACCTGCGCCGGCTTCTCCAGAAGGAGCTGGAGGACGCCATCGCCCTGCGCCTTATCGAGAGCTATCAGTTCCCCCCCACCCACCTGAAGGCCCTGTCCGACGGGGAAAAGATCGAATTGCTCTCTATGTAAGAATTGTCATTTCCGAGGTACACGCCCCCGGAAATGACAGATTAAATTTTATTTCACCGCTGCGGCGGTGAAACTCCTTGCAGGAGGGCTTTTTAACCAACAAAGCGCCGCCCGATTTCGGGCGGCGCTTTCTCTTCAGGCCGCAAGTGTACGCGCTTAGCGCGTGCAGACCGCAAATATATCAAAAAAGGGACCATACGGTCCCTTTTTTGAAGTAATCTTAGTAATTTTCGGCCTTGAGCTGGAAGTAATCCTTGGGGTGGGCACACACGGGGCACACCTCGGGGGCCTGCTTGCCCACATGGATGTGGCCGCAGTTGCTGCACTGCCAGATCATATCCCCGTCGCGGGAGAAGACCAGGCCGCCCTCTACGTTGGCCAGCAGCTTCAGATAGCGCTCCTCGTGCTCCTTCTCGATCTTGGCCACTTCCTCAAACAGGAAGGCGATGTGGTCAAAGCCCTCCTCCTTGGCCTCCTTGGCCATGGTGGCGTACATGTCGGTCCACTCGTAGTTCTCGCCGGCAGCGGCAGCCTTCAGGTTCTCGGCGGTGGTGCCGATGCCTTCCAGCAGCTTAAACCAGATCTCAGCGTGCTCCTTCTCGTTGGCAGCGGTCTCCTCAAAGATCTTGGAGATCTGCACATAGCCGTCCTTCTTGGCCTTAGAGGCGAAGTAGGTGTACTTGTTCCGGGCCTGGCTCTCCCCGGCAAAGGCGGTCCACAGGTTCTGCTCAGTCTTGCTTCCCTTCAGTTCAGGCATGATAAACTTCCTCACTTTCCCTAAATTTAAATTCTTTCACTTAATGCGAATCATTCTCAACAGTTACGATAAAAGTATAGCAGTCTCCGCCGGGTTTGTCAATGGAAAAACACAAATATCATTTCTTAACTTTTCTTATTTTCCTTCCTCCGGCCTACAGGCATGGAAAGGGCACATTTACCCGGAACAAATCCCGTCTTCGGCCCCTGTTTCGTGATTTTTTCAACCATTTCCCCCTTGCGCCTCATGGGAAAAAGCAGTATAATACCGCTGTTACATAGGGCCGGATAAGGCAAACCCAACGGGTTGCGAATCCCGGTTCTCGGAGGTAACAATATGGTAAAAGCAATTGTAGGCGCCAACTGGGGCGACGAGGGCAAGGGCAAAATCACCGATATGCTGGCCCAGCAGTCCGATGTGGTCATCCGCTTTCAGGGCGGCGCTAACGCAGGACACACCATCATCAACGACTATGGCCGCTTTGCCCTACACATTCTCCCCTCGGGCATCTTCTATCCCCATGTGACCAATGTTATCGGCAACGGAGTTGCCTTGGACGTATCCAAGCTGGTAAACGAGCTGGAAAGCATCGTCAGCCAGGGCGTGCCCGCTCCCAAGCTCATCGTCTCTGACCGGGCGCAGCTGCTGATGCCCTACCATGTGCTTCAGGACACCTCTGAGGCGGAGCGTCTGGGCGGCAAGGCCTTTGGTTCCACCAAGAGCGGCATCGCCCCCTTCTACTCCGACAAATACGCCAAAACCGGCATCCAGGTGTGCGACCTGTTTGACGAGAAAATTCTGCGGGAGCGGCTCTATGCTGCCGTGGAGCTGAAAAATGTGCTCTTTGAGCACCTCTATCACAAACCCAAGCTGGACGCAGAGGAGCTTATGGCCCAGATGCTCCAGCTTCGGGAGCGCATCCGCCCCTATGTGGGCGACACGGTGGCCTTTATCCACCAGGCCCTGAAGGAGAACAAGACTCTCCTGCTGGAGGGGCAGCTGGGCTCCATGAAGGACCCGGATCTGGGCATCTTCCCCATGACCACCTCCTCCCACACACTGGCCGGCTTCGGCTGTGTGGGCGGGGCGGTGCCTCCCACCGCCATCGAGGATGTGATCTGCG
>CALWYG010000162.1 GCA_944385695.1 uncultured Oscillospiraceae bacterium
TGTCAGGGCTGGCCACGACCACGTCGTAGTCGAACCAGTTCTCCTGCTGGATCTTCTGCACCAGGTCCATCTCGCCCACGAAGTCGGCGCCGGCCTCCTTGGCAGCCTCAGCCTTGTCGCCCTTGGCGAAGACCAGCACGCGCTGGGTCTTACCGGTGCCGTGGGGCAGCACGATGGCGCCGCGGACCTGCTGGTCAGCGTGACGGGAGTCAACGCCCAGCTTCACGTGCAGCTCGACGGTCTCGTCGAACTTGGCGGTGGCGGTGTCAACCACCAGCTTCATAGCCTCGTCAGTGTCATACAGCGCGTTCTTGTCGATCTTCTTGGCGCTGTCCTGATATTTCTTACCTCTAAACATCTTCTACCCTCCTTACTCGCCCACCAGGATACCCATGGAACGGGCGGTGCCGGCGATCATGCTCATAGCGGCCTCAATGCTGGCAGCGTTCAGGTCGGGCATCTTGATCTCGGCAATCTTGCGGACGTCTTCCTTGCTGATGGTGGCAACCTTGTTCTTGTTGGGCACGCCGGAGGCCTTCTCCAGGTTGCAGGCCTTCTTGATCAGCACGGGAGCGGGGGGAGTCTTGGTGATAAAGGTGAAGGAGCGGTCAGCGTAGACGGTGATGATGACGGGGATGATCATGCCCACGTCATTCTTGGTCCGCTCGTTGAACTCCTTGGTGAAAGCGGCAATGTTCACGCCGTGCTGGCCCAGAGCAGGACCAACAGGGGGGGCGGGGGTTGCCTTGCCGGCGGGGATCTGCAGTTTTACATATCCAGTTACTTTCTGTGCCACGAAAGAGCACCTCCATTTGAAAAATGTGGTCGTTTGGCGGGACCTCTGCGGTCCCTCCCACGTTCATGCGGCAAACGCCGCAAAAATATCTTGTCTTCGTGCCGCGCCGCGCTAAACGGCTCAGGCACTTCGCTGTCATGCCTCGCCTGTTCGCCACGCGCGGCTTCCCTTCGCCTCGGGACACAAACATCCGGGCGTTCACCCTTCTTGGTTTGTATCCCTCGCTCCGGTCCATCCGCACTGCTCACAACGGCTCGGGCACTTCTTGTTGTCACGCCTCGGTTCCCTCACGGCCGGGTCGCTAACTTCTCCGTCTCCGGGCAAACCCGGCCCCGCAAATGCTGGCCCTGGGCTTTGCCCTGCGCTTCGGCGTTAGCTCCCCTGTTCGGGAATTCGGCGCTTCTTATTCGTTGGCGGGCTCCACCTGGTCCAGCTCCAGCTCCACGGGGGTTTCGCGTCCAAACATGGACACCACCACGCGGACCTTGTTGTGGTCCAGGTCGATTTCCTCCACAGTGCCCAGGAAGGATTCCAGGGCGCCGTCGGTGATGCGTACGGTGTCGCCCAGCTGATAGCTGACTACGATCTCCCGCTTTTCCACCCCAAGGGCGGCCACATCGGCGTCGGAGAGGGGGATGGCCTTATTGCCCTCGCCCAAAAATCCGGTAACGCCGCGGATATTGCGCACCACGTGCCAGGTTTCGTCATTCATCACCATCTTCACCAGCACATAGCCGGGGAACACCTTGCGCTCCACTTCCTTGGGGCCATTGTCGGTGATTTCGGTGACGGTCTCCAGAGGAATGCTGATCTCGTGGATCAGTTCCTGCATGCCGCGGTTCTCAACATACTTTTCAATGGTGGCCTTCACCGTATTCTCATAGCCGGAATAGGTGTGTACCACATACCAATTCGCATTGTCAGCCATCTGCTTCACCTTAGCCCAGCTTTGTGAGGATCAGCTCGATAGCCTGTCCAGCCACAAAGTCAAACAGCCAGATAAACACACCCACAATAACGACGCAGGCAATGACGATCAGGGTATTGTTGATGGTCTGCTTGCGGGTGGGCCACTGAACCTTCTTCAGCTCGCTCTTCATGTCTTTCAACCATTTAGCGGCGCGGGCGAAGAAACCGGGCTTTGACTTTTTCTCGGCCTTCTTGTCCTTTTTAGCCTGGACGGCCTGCTCTACCTTTTCGTTCTCAGCCATTGTTACCCTTCTTTCATGTCAGCCTTCTGGGACAAATTACTTCGTCTCATTGTGAACAGTGTGCTTTCTGCAGAAGGGACAATACTTGTTCAGCTCCAGACGGTCGGGGGTATTCTTCTTGTTCTTCATGGTGTTGTAGTTTCTCTGCTTGCACTCAGAGCACCGAAGGGTGATCTTAATGCGAGCGCCGGCCTTACCTGCCATTTGTCGGCACCTCCTTTTTAATTTCCACAGGGTCTCCAAACTATTTCTTCAAAAAGAAAACGCCGGACACGGCCTGCTCTCTGCCGAATCCAGCGCCCGCGGGCGCACTGGGACGCCCAGGGTAACGGTGGAGATCCGGCTCTTGTTTGCCTCCCTGTGTTCCAAAACTTGGTTCAGGGGATCGCGCGTCAAACACCGTAAAAATGCGCACGACAAATAAGCCCCTTTTCACAGGTATGGATACTATATCACTTTCCCTCTCCCACGTCAAGCATTTTCTTTTTATATTTGTTAGATTTCTGTTAAAAGACGAAAAATAGATTTGCATTCCGCCTTGTGGTATGTTATACTCCTGACTAAAATACACATATCCATGTAGTATTTTCCAGTTTTGTCCAAAAATATTGAAAAAATGGAGTTGATCGTTTCCTTATGGATCTTGACAGTGCCAGTATCGGAATGCTAGTTGCCCTTGTTGTGTTGGTGTCCATGTCCGCCTATTTTTCCGCTACTGAAACCGCATTCACCTCTCTCAACCGCATCCGCCTGAAAAACAAGGCCGACAACGGCAGCCGCCGGGCTGCCAAAACCCTGGCTCTGGCCGAAGAATATGACAAGCTGCTGTCCACCATCCTCATCGGCAACAACATTGTCAACAACGTGGCCACCACCGTGGGCGCGGTGCTGTTCATTAAACTGGTGGGTGAGCAGCGCGGTCCCGCTGTTTCCGCCACGGTGCTCACCATTGTGATCCTGATTTTCGGCGAGGTCTCCCCCAAGAGCCTGGCCAAGGAGCACCCGGAACAGTTTGCCATGTTCTCCGCCCCCCTGCTGAAACTCTTTATGGTGATTCTTACTCCGGCCAACTTCCTCTTTGGCCAGTGGAAAAAGCTGCTGAGCATTGTCTTCCGCAGCACGGAAGACGACGGCATCACCGAGGAGGAACTGGTGGGCATGGTGGACCAGGCAGAGACGGAGGGCGGTCTGGATGAGCACGAGAGCGATCTGATCCGCAACGCCATTGAGTTTACCGACCTGGAAGTATCTGAGATCCTCACCCCCCGGGTGGATCTGGTAGCCGCCGAGGAAAACAGCACCATGGAGGAGATGGCCTCCCTGTTTGCGGAAAGCGGCTATTCCCGCATCCCCATTTACCACGAAACCATCGACAACATTGTGGGCGTGGTCCACGAAAAGGACTTCTACGCCGCCCGCTACCGTGGGGAGACCATGGTGTCCAACCTGAAGTCCCCCGTCTTCTACACCACGGGCAACACCCAGGTGTCGGAGCTGCTGCGTATCCTCCAAAAGAACAAGGCCCACATGGCCGTGGTGGTGGACGAGTACGGCGGCACCCAGGGCATCGCCACTCTGGAAGACATTCTGGAAGAGCTGGTGGGCGAAATCTGGGATGAGCACGACGAAGTTATCGAGACCTTCCAGAAGCAGGCCGACGGCAGCTATCTCATTGCCTGCTCCGCCGACCTGGACGATATGTACGACCTGTTCCAGGTAAAGGGTACCTGCGACGCGGCCACTGTCTCCGGCTGGGTGATGGAGCAGGTGGGCCGGGTCCCCGAAGTGGGCGACCACTTCCAGGCAGAGGGTCTGGATGTCACTGTTACCAAGGTGGAGCACCGCCGGGTGCTGGAGATTCAGGTCCGCACTCTGGAAGAACCGGAAGACTAATTTTTGCGGAACAATCAGCTCCGGGGCCATACAGTTTGTATGGCCCCGGAGCTTTTATATCTTTTGTATTCGTTTATTCCCCATTTACCGGAATATCCACCCCGCACACGGTCACATAGTCCACCTGACTGGGATCGATGACCCGGTCGGGAATGAGATTGTAATTCATCTCCTTATAATGGAACCTTCCTTCCACATAAGCCTGTTCCGGTGTGCTGGGAGGAAGACCATTATCCCCGGAACACCCCGAAGCAGTGGGCAGCTGGGAAAGCACGGTACCATCCTTCATATGGACCTCCACCCCAAGAGAGCCCCACAGCAAATCATTTCTTGCCCGCGCATTTTCAAGCCGATCCGCCGCACCATTCCCAGAGCCAAAGGTCAATGTGGTTCCCGAGGGAGTCTCAATCACTTTCTCATCGGGAGACGGATGTTCCGGTTCAGCCTCCGCATCCAGTATCTCCGCAATGCGGGAATCATAGTCATAGCAGGAGCCTCCCTCCAGCCGGACCGTGACAGTCAACGGAGAGATCGTCACCTGGCTCAACATTGCCGTTCCATCCAGGTAGTCCACCTCCAGCTTCGGTTCCAGCCGGATGGACTGATCCGGATAGTCCAGTACCACATCTTCAAAAAGCCAGCTGTGATCCCGGATGGCCTCTGTGCGCTCATACATCTCAATCTCCTGATATTCCTCTCCCTCGGCCAGGGTCACATCTGCGATGGGGTCCAGGGTGATGTCCATCACTGCACCTCGCAGCCCACCATCCACCCAGGGGCATGCTTCCATGCAGAACGATAATCGGTTGTCTTCCGGATCTTCATCCGGGATGGTATATAGGCTTCCGCCCGTGGGCCCGGCAATTCCCTCACCACTCAAATCAAAACTCGTTCTGAACCACCGGTTCTCACTTTCTGTCAAAGAAGTGCCCTCCGGGGCTGTAACCTCCACCCAGATAAACGCTTTGTTGTCATCTCCTACACAGTCCGTGAGAGCTACCGTCCAGCCATTATACTCCAGACTCCGGTCCAACTGATAGATGCTGCTCTCCAACCTCTCCTGGGCACCGGGCGTAGCCGTATCAAAATATCCTCGCAGCCCAGTAGACAAGGTAGCCGCCAAGGCCCCCGCTGTCAAAGTCAGCGCTGCCGCAATGCCGATCACCACGCCCCGGCTTACTTTCTTTACCTTCCGTTTTGTCCCTTCTGTCATCGTTCCCTCCTGTTCCGCCGCCTGGCGCAGCCAGTCGGCCAATGCCGCTTGTTCCTCCTGGGTGAACCGAATCTCCTCAAAGCTCTGGCGTATGTCTTTCATCGTCTCACCTCCAGTTCCTTGGCCAACAGCTTTCGGCTTCGGCTCAGCCGTTTCCGTGCCGCCGCTGGGGTGCAAGAGCACAGCTTGGCAATCTCGTCCAGGCTGTATCCTTCATAATAAAAGAGGTACACCGTCGCCCCATAGTGCTGAGGCAGGGCCCGGATGAGATCCATTAGCTCATGGCTCTCTTTCTCAGGGGCCGGTATCCGCTCCGCCTCGTCCATCGGAACCACCCGCCGCCGTCCCGCGCTCTTCAGCAAATTCTTACAGGCGTTAATGGCCATTTTTAAAATGTATGCCTTTTCATGCTCCCGGTCCGCAAACTCCTTTTGCTGTTCCAGCAACTTCAGAAAAATCTCCTGACAGATATCCTGGGCGTCCTCCCGGGTGAGGGAGTACGTTGTGCACAGGCGCAAAATGGCGTTGGCGTAGTCCGATACAAACCGCTGGGCCTCCGCCGGCGAATTCCACTCCATCCGTCCCTCAACCTCCTTTCACCCATAACACAACTGAGCGCTGCTCATTGTGACCGCGCCGCTTAAAATCTCTGATTCAATAAGCCGGGACCATACATTTTGTATAGTCCCGGCTTATTATACGTTTTGTATCCGCTTTTCCCTCTGTTTACGCCAAATGACACTCCAGATAGGTGCCATCCGGCGTCTTCAGATACACCGGGCCGTCCCAGCCTTCCCCGGCGATCCACAGCTCACTGCCCAGGAACTCACCGCCGTCGGTGTAAGGAGTGTCCTCCCCCTGGTCATAAGTGCCCACCTGCCCCAGGCTGCGGCAGCCCTCCGGCAGGGTATCCAGCACCCGGTCTCCCTCATACCAGTGCTGATAGGAATAGACCTCCTCCCCCACCGGCACCATCAGAATGAGCACCTCGCCACTCAGGCCGGCGGAGGCATTCCCACTCCCCGCTTCTTCGGGGGCCGTAACCGTCCCAGAGGACGCCGGCGCATCGCCGCCGGTATTCCCAGTCCAGTCCTCCACCGCGCCTGCGCTGGCGCTTCCCGAGGCGCTGTTGGCGCTCCACCAGCCCTCATAGACCACACCATAACCGATGGTCAGCACAAGGACCAGGCAGGCCGCCAGAGAGATCCAGGCCTCCCGGTTCCATTTTTTTTTTTTTTCTGGCTCATCTGCCCCGTTCACGAGATCATCTTCCAAAAGGCCCATGGCCTCCGGCAGATGTTCCCGGGTCACACGGCCACCCCCTCTCGCTCCAGCTCCGCCTTCAGCTTTTTCCTCAGGCGGTGGAGCCTGGACTTTACCTGTCCCTCCGTCATGGAAAATTCCGCTCTCAGCTCCTCCAGGCTCTCCAGATGAAAGTACCGGCGGATGAAGAGCTTCCGGTCACGCTCCTCCTGACGGCGGAGAAACGCGGAAATAATGGCCGCCGTCTCTCTGGCCTCCAGGGCCTCATCCGGGCTGTGCCGGTCCGGCAGGCAGTCCTCCAGCTCATGCAGGGCGATTTCCACCTGGTTTCCGCCCCGTTTCGCCGCTCGGGCCCGGCGCCACCGGTCCAGGGAGAGGTTTCGGGTCAGCTTTCCAAAAAAGGCGGACAAAATGTTGGGCCGCTGGGGGGGTATGGCATTCCAGGCATGGAGCCAGGTGTCGTTGACGCACTCCTCCGCGTCCTCCTCCTGCTCCAGAATCCGCCGGGCTATGGTGTGGCAATAGGCCCCGTACTTCTCCTGGCTGGCCTCAATGGCCTGCTGGGACCGGGCCCAATAGAGGTCGATGATCTTGCCGTCCTCCACCGCAAGCCCTCCTTTCCTTGTGTTTTCTCCATTTTAATCGATTCCGGAACCCAATACAATCCCGCTCATCCATCCAGACGCAAAAAAGCGCCGGAGGTTGCTCCTCCGGCGCTTCCAATTTTATCTTACTTCAGCAGTTCAAAATCCGAGGCGGGGTGCTTACACAGGGGGCAGATGAAGTCGGCTGGCAGCTCCTCCCCCTCATACACATAGCCGCAGACGGTACACACCCAGCGCTTCTTGCTGCTCTCCCCGGCGGGGGCGGCGGGCTTGGGTTTGATGTGGCTCTGGTAGTAGGAGTAGGTGGCACTGGGAGCCTGGGAGAGTACTCCGCCGTCCAGTACATCGGCCACAAACAGGGTGTGGGTGCCCAGATCCATGGTGGACACCACCTGGCAGGAGAGCCAGGCGTTGGTGCCCTGGGTCACATAGACCACACCGTTGCCATCCCGGGCAATGTGCTCCTGAAAATCCTCCAGCTTGTCCACGTCCCGGCCAGACTGGAAGCCAAAGCGCTGGAACAGCTCAAATTTGGCCTCCTCGGACAGCACAGACAGGGTAAACTTTCCCGTCTCCAGCACCATGTCGTGGGTATAGTTGGCCTTGTTGACGGCAATGGCAATGCGGTTTGGCTCAGCGGTCACCTGAATAGCCGTGTTGGTGATGCAGCCGTTGTCCTTCTCCCCCCGGCGGGCAGACAGAACGAACAGGCCATAGCTCAGCGCGTACATAACCTTCTGGTCCATAGTATTTCCTCCGTAATTTTAATCTGTAAGAATAGTTTTCCCAAATAACATCCGTTTTTTGCGGTGTTTTCTCTGTTTCTTCCTACTTTGTGAAATTGACATCCCATGATTTTCCGCTTATACTATAACATGAATTTTTGTGTTCAGCAACTGGAGGTTTCTCTTATGTGCGGCATTACCGGTTTTGTTTCCCGCTCCGTTCCTGACCAGGGGGCCCTGAAGGCCATGGCGGATAAGATCCGCCACCGTGGTCCCGACGACGAGGGTTTTTTTGTGGACGAGCACTGTGCCATCGCCCACCGCCGTCTTTCCATCATTGACCTGGCCAATGGCCACCAGCCCATGGTCAGCCAGGACGGGAAGCTGGTCCTGGCCTATAACGGCGAGGTCTACAATTTTCAGCAGCTTCGGGAGGAGCTCATCGCCGCCGGGCGTACGTTCCTCACCAACTCCGACACCGAAGTCATCCTCCAGGGCTATGAGCAGTTCGGCCCGGAGTTTACCAAGCGCCTGCGGGGGATGTTTGCCTTCGTCATCTGGGACAAGGAGAAGCAGGAGCTCTACGGCGCTCGGGACCCCTTCGGCATCAAACCCTTTTACTACGCCCAGATGGGGGAGACCTTCTTCTTCGGCTCTGAGCTGAAGAGTTTTCTGCCCCACCCCGACTTCAAGAAGGAGCTCAACACCCAGGCGCTGAAGTTCTACCTCACCTTCCAGTATTCCGCCCTGGATGAGTCCTTCCTCAAGGGTGTGTTCCGCCTGCTCCCCGGCCACCAGCTGTTCTACCGGAACGGGACTGTGGAGATCTCCGCCTACCACACCTTCTCCTTTGAGCCGGAAAATGTGCCTCTGGCCGAGCGGGCCGAGCAGATCCGCCAGGTGGTCACCGAGTCGGTGGATGCCCACCAGATCAGCGACGTGGAGGTCGGCGCCTTCCTGTCCGGCGGCATTGACTCCAGCGTCATCGCCTGCCTGTCCCGTCCGGACAAGACCTACTCCGTTGGCTTTGACCGGGAGGGCTTTGACGAGACGGGAGAGGCCAAGGCACTGTGCAAGGAGCTGGGTCTGAAGAACATCTCCAAGTCCATCTCTGCCCAGGAGTTTTTTGACATCCTGCCCACCATCCAGTACTACGCCGACGAGCCCAACGCCAACCTGTCCACCGTCCCCCTGTACTTCCTCTCCAAGCTGGCGGCCCAGGACGTGAAGGTAGTGCTGTCCGGCGAGGGGTCGGACGAGCTCTTCGGCGGCTATATCACCTACCACACCACCAAACCCTACCGGGCCTACCGCAAGCTCCCCATGCCCATCCGCAAGGCGGTGGCCGCCGGGGTGTCCAAGCTCCCCTACTTCCACGGCCAGGGCTTCCTCACCTCTGCCGCCCAGCGGGTGGAGGATACCTTTGTGGGCCAGGCCTTCATCTTTAATAATGAGGAGGCCCAGCGGGTGCTCAAGCCCAAGTACCGCAGTAACCGCACCTTCCGGGACATCACCGCCCCCTACTTCGCCAAGGTGAAAAACCAGGACGACCTCATCAAAAAGCAGTATCTGGACCTCCACCTGTGGCAGCCCCTGGACATCCTGCGCAAGGCGGACCGGATGACCATGGCCAACTCCCTGGAGCTCCGGGTGCCCTATCTGTACCGGGAGGTATGGAAGGTGGCCCGGGCTATCCCCAGCGAGCAGAAGATGCGGGGCAGGTCCACCACCAAGTACCCCCTCCGGGTAGCCGCCGAGCCCATGCTTCCCGACGAGTGGATCAAGCGCCCCAAGGTAGGCTTCCCCGTCCCCTTCATCCAGTGGCTGCGGGAGGAGAAGTACTACAACTGGGCCAAGGACCTGCTGAGCCAGGATTATGTCTCTGAGTTCTTTGACCAGAAGTACCTGCTGGACCTGCTGGAGCAGCACTACACCGGCAAGGCCAAAACCCACCGCAAACTCTACACGGTGCTGTCCTTCCTCATCTGGTATCAGGTGTACTTCCCCGAGCAGTGCGGCGTGGAGCCTTTCCAGCCCAAGTGATTGTTTACGGCCCTCTCCCAACGGAGAGGGCCGTTCTTTTTGGTGCATTAGTTGACATTGTAGACCAAGCATGTTATATTAGGTCTACAAGATAGACCATTTAGGAGGTGAAGACCTATGGAGGAAAAAGCTCTGACCAACAGCGAGTGGTATGTGATGGACTGCCTCTGGGCCCAGGCCCCCATGACGGTGATGGAACTGGCGGCAGCGCTGGAGCAGCGCACCGGATGGGCCAAAAGCACCACCATCACCACCCTCCACCGCATGGAGGAAAAGGGACTGATTCGCTGTGAGATTTCCGGACGCACCCGCCGCTATTATCCTGTGCTGGAGCAAGGGTTTGCCCGGCGGCAGGAGACCCGCTCTTTTCTGGAACGGGTCTATCAGGGCAGTGTGGGACTGATGGTGTCGGCCATGACCCAGGACCGGGCCCTGAGCCGGGAAGAGATTGACGAGCTCTACGACATTCTCCGCCGTGCGGAAGAGGAGGGATCGTAATGGAGCTTCTGATTCGCTGGGCTCTGGGCGCCTCCCTGCTGATCCTGTTGGTGCTGGTCCTGCGCTTACTGCTCCGGGAGCGGCTGTCCGCACGGATTCGCTACGCCCTGTGGGCGGTGGTGCTGCTGCGGCTGCTCATCCCTGTTCAGGTCCCCGTGCCCCAGGCTCCCTCCCCTGTTCTCTCCCAGCAGCTGAACAACTATGTGCAACGTGAGGACCTATACGCCTTTCGGACGGGGCCAGTAGACATCCCTCAGGAATCAGTGGAGCAGATGCTGCACTCCTTCCAGCCGGGGGATGTCACCTCCTACTCCATCCGCAGCATCAGCATTCTGGGTATTCCGGTGGAGTATTATCCCGACTGTGACGTCATCACCCCCCAGGGAATTGTTCGCTATGCCTTTTACCTCCCCCTGTCCCGGGCCCTGATGCTGCTCTATGTCCTGGGGGCGGGGGTACTGGGGTCAGCACTGATCTGGTCCAACCGTCGCTTCTCCCGCACTCTGCGCCTGGACCGGAGGCTGGATGCCGATTGTCCCCTCCCGGTCTATGTGGTGCCCGGCCTCTCCTCCCCCTGTCTCTTTGGCCTTTGGCGGCCCAACATCTACCTCCCCCCGGAGGTGGCCCAGGATGAAACGGCCCTCCGCCACGCCCTGGCCCACGAGTACACCCACTTCCGCCACCGGGATCACATCTGGTCCGCCCTGCGCTGCCTGGTTTTGGTGCTGCACTGGTACAATCCCCTGGTCTGGGTGGCCGCCTACCTGTCCCGGCAGGATGGGGAGCTGGCCTGTGACGAGGGGGCCATCCGCCAGTTGGGAGAGGACGAGCGCATCCCCTACGGCCGCACCCTCGTCTCCCTGGTGGCCCGGCGGGGCCCCCGCCCCCGGGACGTGCTCACCTGCTCCACCACCATGGCACAGGGGAGCCGGGGCATCCGCCAGCGGGTCATCCGGCTGGTAAAGCGTCCCCACACCGTGAAAACCGCCCTGTTCCTGGCTGCGTCCGCCCTGATCCTGGCCGCGGTGGTGTCCTTTGTGAAGCCGCCGGAGATCCACAGCTACCAAGCCTTTCTCCGGGCCTTGGACCAATCGGACACCATTCGGAATTTCCGGCAGCCCCTGCCTGTCTACCGCTCTGACCGACTGGAGGAAATTCGGGCCCTGCTATCCTCCGGCCAGGAGGCCTCCGATTCCCACCAACCCGCTCCAGATCATGCCGGGGCGTGTCCCCAGTATTGGCTGATGGTGAAGGATTGGAAGGAGACACCCTCCTTCTATCTCTGCAACTGCGCCGGGGAGGACCGGCTGTGGATGAGCACCGGGCCGGTGTCCTGGCAATCCCTGGCCGTCTATCCCGACGGCATGGCTCAGCGGCTGGAGGAGCTCACCGCCGTCCGCTTCCTCACCCTGGAGGACATCCAGCAGCAGCTGCGCCAGGCGGACACCGTCTATCTGGCCGCCAGCCCCCTGTCCAGCGATACCCCTATCGCCACCCTCACCGATCCGCAGCTTCTGGAGGAGCTGCGCGCCCTCTTCGCCCAGGGGGAGCCCTCCTCCCGGGCCTCCGTCTACTACCACGAAGCCCACCTCCCTGCCTGGAACGCCCGCCTCTCCCTCCTCCCGCCCCAGCAGTGGGGAGAGGAGCCCTGGGACCAGCTGCTGTTTTCGGAGGAGGAGGACGGCTGCCAAGTGCTCACCCTCATGCGGTGGGAGGATCAGTGGTACGACAATGTGGCCGTCCTGCCCTCCGGTGCCTCCCAGACCATTGCCGATCTCATCGCCCGTCAGGCCACCCGAGGTTAAGAGCAGATCAAAGGGAACTTTCCTGGAAAACCGCGGGCTTAAGGATTGCCAAGGCGCCTTTGTTTGTGGTAAGATACCCTTGCAATTTGCCTGAGAGGTGTATGAATTCCAATGAGAATGAGAAAAAAGCCAAACCTGGTCCCCCGTATGGAGCGGTGTGCCCGGTATTTGATTTCTGACCCCGCCCAGTACCGGGGCCACTGGCGGGATCTGAAGCCTGACGCCCGGGAGCTGCGCCTGGAGATCGGCTGCGGCAAGGGCCGCTTTT
>CALWYG010000163.1 GCA_944385695.1 uncultured Oscillospiraceae bacterium
GATGAGGCTCTGCGGCTGGTGACCCCCCGGACCCTGTCCCTGGAGCAGTGCCTGGAGTTCCTGGCCGATGACGAGCTGCTGGAGTGCACCCCCGAGAACCTGCGTCTGCGCAAGCGGATTTTGGATCACGGCGACCGGATGCGTGAGGCCTCCAAGAAGAAGCAGTAAAAAACAAAACGCTCTGTATTTTGTGAAAATAAAATACAGAGCGTTTTCTTATAAAGGGAAAAAGAAGCCGGATGCAGCCTGCTGCCGCAAGAGAGAGCCAAAGGGAACTGGAATGGGAATTTTGGGCTTTTCCTTGCCTTTTCTCTTGGCAAAGGGTATAATAAATCAAAATCGGGTGTCTTGTCACCCCCCTTGAAGGAGGCTTTCCATGATGAAAGCGAAAACCAATCTTACCATGCTCTGCGACTTTTATGAGCTGACCATGGCCAACGGCTATTTTCAGACCGGCCTGAAGGACCGTATCTGCTACTTTGATGTATTTTACCGCTCCGTTCCCGATAAGGGCGGCTTTTCCATCGCTGCCGGCCTTGCCCAGGTGGTGGAGTACATCCAGGACCTGCGCTTTGACGAAGAGGATCTGGAGTACCTCCGGGGCAAGGGCTGCTTCTGCGAGGAATTTCTGGAGTTTCTGAAAAACTTCAAATTTACCGGCGATATCTGGGCAGTGCCGGAAGGCACCCCCGTCTTCCCCAACGAGCCTATTCTGACCGTTCGGGCCCCTGCCATTCAGGCCCAGTTTGTGGAGACCTTTGTGCTGCTCACCTTGAACCACCAGAGCCTGATCGCCACCAAGTCCAACCGGATCGTCCGGGCGGCGGAGGGGCGGCCTGTGGCGGAGTTTGGCTCCCGCCGGGCCCAGGGCTCCGACGGGGCCCTGCTGGGCGCCCGGGCCAGCTACATTGCCGGCTGTTCCGCCACCGCCTGCACCATGGCCGACCAGTGGTACGGGTCTCCGGCCACCGGAACCATGGCCCACTCCTGGGTACAGATGTTCCCCGATGAGTACACCGCCTTCAAAACCTACTGCGAGCTCTACCCCGACAACGCCACCCTTCTGGTGGATACCTACAACGTGCTGAAATCCGGCGTGCCCAACGCCATCCGGGCCTTCAAAGAGGTCCTCCTCCCCAAGGGCATCACCAAGTGCGGCATCCGCCTGGATTCGGGCGACCTGACCTATCTGTCCCAGAAGGCCCGGCAGATGCTGGACGATGCCGGCCTGACCGATTGCAAGATCGTGGTGTCCAACGCCCTGGACGAGTATATCATCCGGGACCTGGTGCGCCAGGGGGCCCGCATCGACTCCTTCGGCGTGGGCGAGCGGCTTATTACCTCCCGCAGCGAGCCGGTGTTCGGCGGGGTGTACAAGCTGGCCGCCATTGAGGACGACCAGGGCAATATCATCCCCAAGATCAAAATCAGCGAGAACCCCGCCAAGATCACCACTCCCCACTTCAAGAAGGTCTACCGTATTTTCTCCAAGGATACCGGCAAGGCGGAGGCGGATCTCATCTGCCTGCACGATGAGGAGTTTGATTTTGACCAGCCCCTGGAGCTCTTTGACCCCGACGCCACCTGGAAGCGGAAGACCTTTACCAACATTGAGGCCCGGGAGCTGATGGTGCCCATCTTCCAGCAGGGCGAGCTGGTCTATCAGGTCCCCGACCTTCAGGCCAGCCGGGCTTACTGCCAGCGGCAGGTGGACTCCCTGTGGGACGAGGTCAAGCGCTTTGAGAACCCCCACAACTACTATGTGGACCTGAGCCAGAAGCTGTGGGACATCAAGCAGCATCTGCTCAACAGCCACGACATGAAATAAAAAAGATCAGCGCCCCGGCCAATCTGGCCGGGGCGCATTCCATAATGAAGAAAGTACATGTCCCATTGAAAACAGGCAAACAAAACAGCCCGGCCGTTGGGCCGGGCTGTTTCAATCGTCAATCAGATGATGCACAGGATCAGGGTCAGCAGGATCCAGACAATGGCCACCCACTTGGTCATCTTGGCCAGCTTGGCATCCACGCTCTTGGCCTTGTTCTTGGACAGGAAGGTGTCGGCGCCGCCGGCAATGGCTCCGGACAGGCCGGCGCTCTTGCCGGACTGGAGCATGACCACAGCGATAACAGCCAGCCCACACAGGACCTGGACGATGGTAAGAATCAGATTCAGCGTTTCCATTTGTTCTCGTTCCTTTCAAGGCCCCTGGGGGGCAAATGTTTCTTACATGAACCGGAAATGCCCGGAAGTACAGAAGATTGTACCACAAATGTGGAAAGATTGCAAGACTTTCCCGAAAGAATCCCGAAAAACGGGGAAAACTACCACAAGTTGTGGAACAATTTCCCGGTTATCACACCATCAGGTGGAAAACTTCTGGCTGTTCTCCGGGCGGCGGTAGTAGACAATGCCGTTTTTGCAGAACATCTCCAGAAGCCCCCGGTCGGTAAGGTACTCCATAAAAAAGCGGATGTTCCGTTCAAACCGCAGGGCCCGGCGGGGCTTGTTGGTAAAGAGCTCATCCTGGATGCACACGGCCTCGTTGATCTGGCTGGCGGACATGGGCCGGACGATGAGAGAGAGGATTTCCTGTGCCAGGCGGCGGATCAGAGCTTGATTTTCATCAATCAGCGCCTCAATCTCGTCCGGGGAACAGGTGCCCCGGTGGGCCATGATGTAGCGGGCGCAGTTCAGGCCCCGCAGCTTTTCCCGGCTGTCCATGGCCGCCTGATGGCTGAGGTGATAGGGCAGCTTGGCCCCCAGCAGCTCATGGCTGAGCAGAGCATCGGCGGTGTAACACACATTGTCCGGGGTAATCGTGCAGATATGCCCGGCGGAGTGGCCGGGGGTGTGGAGAATGTGAAACTCCGCCCCGCAGAAGGAGAAGGGGCCGTCCTCCGGAGGAATGATGACGTCGGGGGTGTGGACCATGCAGGAGGATTCCCGGGCCACCATATCCGGGGGCAGGGTGAGAAAGTAGCACTTCAAAGTCAGAATATTGGAACACAGGGCGGCCTCCGGGGCAGTGAGGGCAATCTTGGCCCCATATTTCTTCTGGAAATATCCGTTGCTGGCACAGTGATCCACATGGGCGTGGGAGCACAAGACCCCCACCGGGCGAAGGCCCTGGGACAAAAGCGCCTGTTCCAGCTCCTCCTGCTCTTGCAAAAGCCCCGTGTCCAACAGGATGCAGCGGGTTTCGTCCAGCTTGTAAAAGGGAATCAGCTCCATGGCTTCCGCCACCCAAGTGTTTCCCTTAATCTGCCTCAGTTCCATGGACAGCTCCTCCCTTCTCCTCTGCCTGTTTCAAATAGACCATCAGCACGGCCACGTCCGCGGGAGACACGCCGGCCACCCGGCTGGCCTGGCCCAGGTTCCAGGGCCGGATGGCGGCAAGCTTCTGCCGGGCTTCCAGGCGAAGGCCTGAGATGGACTGGTAGTCCAGATCCGGGGGCAGGGGCCGCTCCTCCAGGCGCTTGACCTCCTCCACCTGGCGCAGCTGCCGGTCGATGTAGCCGGCGTACTTAATGGTGATCTCCGCCTCGCTGACCACTTTGGCGGGCAGCTGGGGCCGCTGGGGATCAAAGGGGGTCAGATCCGCATAGGTGAGCCGGGGGCGGCGGAGCAGGTCGCTGAGCCGGGCTCCGTCCTTCACCGGGGGCTCTCCCCGGTCCTCCAGCAGCTGGTTGAGCTCCGGAGAGGGGGGCGTGCCTGTGTGCTCCAGGCGCTGCACTTCTTTCTCCACCATGCGGTACTTCTCCAGTACCGCTTCATATTGTGCCCGGGAAATAAGCCCCAATTCATAGCCCATGGGGGTCAGCCGCTGGTCGGCGTTGTCCTGGCGGTGGAGCAGGCGGTATTCCGTGCGGGAGGTCATCATCCGGTAGGGCTCATTGGTGCCCTTAGTCACCAGGTCGTCTATCAGCACGCCGATGTAGCCCTGATCCCGGCGGAGAATAAAGGGGGGCTTGCCCAAAATCTTCAGCGCCGCGTTGACCCCCGCCACAAAGCCCTGGACGGCGGCCTCCTCATAGCCCGAGGAGCCGTTGAACTGCCCCGCCCCATAGAGGCCGGGGACGGACTTGACCTCCAGAGTGGCCTCCAGCTGGGTGGGGTCCACGCAGTCGTACTCAATGGCGTAGGCGCAACGGGTCATCTCCGCATGCTCCAGGCCGGGAATGGTGTGGAGCATCTGGATCTGCACCTCCTCCGGCAAGGAGGAGGAAAAGCCCTGAATGTACAGCTCCTCGGTGTTCAGCCCCATGGGCTCCAGAAAGAGCTGGTGCCGCTCCTTGTCGGGGAAGCGGACGATTTTG
>CALWYG010000164.1 GCA_944385695.1 uncultured Oscillospiraceae bacterium
GGAGGTCTTGCCGTGGTCTACGTGGCCCATGACCACCACCACGGGGGCGCGGGGCTGCAGGTCCTCCTCCTTGTCCTCGGCGGTATCGATGAGCTTCTCCTCGATGGTGACGATGACCTCCTTCTCCACCTTGCAGCCCATCTCCTCGGCGATGATGGCGGCGGTGTCGAAGTCGATGACGTCGCTGAGGGAGGCCATGACGCCGTTCTTGATCAGGCACTTGACCACCTCGGCGCCGGTCTTCTTCATGCGGCTGGCCAGCTCACCCACGGAGATCTCGTCGGGGATGAGGACCTTAACGGGGGCCTTCTTGGCAATCTCCAGCTGGAGGCGGCGCATACGGTACTGCTCCTCCTGCTTGCGCTTGTTGCCGAAGCTGCCGGCCTGCTTGCCGCCCCGCTGACGCTGGGCGTTGCGGCCCTGGAACTTCTGCTTGCCGCCGCCCTGGGCCTGGCGCTCAGAGGTGAAGGACTCCAGGCGTTCGTCGTACTTGTCCAGGTTCACCGCCGGGCCGCCGCGGGTGTCCACGACCTTCTTCTCCCGCACGCCGGTGGGGCGCTGGACGGTCTCGGTGTGGGGCTTCTGGGGGGCAGGAGCGGCCTTCTCCTCCTTCTGCCCGGCGGCAGCAGGGGCGGCCTTCTTCTCCTGGGGCTCAGGCTTCTTCTCCACGGGCTTGGCAGCGGACTTCTCCTCGGCCTTGGGTTCGTGATAGGTATCGGCATAGACCGACTCGATGGAGTCGATCTGGTTGTGCTGGGTCAGATACTCAAAGACAATGGACAGCTCCTCATCGGTGAGAGGCTGCATGTGGTTCTTGGGGGTGTGGCCGTACTGGGTCAGGATGTCCATGACCTCTTTGGAGGGCAGCTCTTTGCCGCCCTTCTTAAAATCCTTGGCCACCTTGTGGATGGGGTATTTCATCATCATATAGGGAAGCCACCTCGTTTCTTAGGGTTTCCGGAAGGTTCCGGTGAGCCGTCTGCGGCCAGGTCCGGGGGTGTGTTCCTTGGGACGCTGGGCGTGAGCGGCTTTGGGGTTCTGGGGCTTTGCCCCCTTGGGCGGGGCAGAGCGGCCCTTGGCCCCTTTGGGACGGGAGGCGGAGTCCTCCCCCTCTTGCTTTACGGGAGGCGGGGCCCAGGGGTGTTTTTTCCCCTTGCCCTCCCGCAGGTTCTTTTCATGCTGGCGCTGCTCCTTCTGCCGGCGCAGCACCTTGTCGGCCTTCTGCTTGAGCTGGGAAGCGGCCGCCTCATACTTCTCCGGGTCCCGGGCGCGCAGCTTTTCGCTCACCGCCGCGGCAAACCCCGCATCCGTCAGAGCCAGCATGGCGCAGGAGCTGCGCCCCATCTGAAAGCCTAGCTCCTCCTTGGTGAAGGGCAGTTCCAGCCACAGCACATTGCCCGCTTCCCCGAAGTGGGCGGCCCGGCGGTAGGTGTTGGGGGCGGCGTCGGCGGCCAGCAGCACCAGCCGTGCCTGGCGGGCGCGGCAAGCGGAGCCTACCGGTTCCTCGCCGATCTCCAGCCGCCCGGCCTTTTTCGCCAGACCCAGCAAATGGAGAATGGGATCATTGGCCATCCTGGGGCACCTCCTTCATCTGCGCCTCCAGACCGGCCCAGACCTCATCAGGCATCTGGGCGGAGAAGGCCCGCTCCAGAGCCCGACTCTTCCGGGCCTTAGCCAGGCAGGCCGGGTCAGGGCACACATAGGCCCCCCGGCCGGGGAGCTTGCCCTTAAAGTCCAGGGACACGGCTCCCTCGGGTGAGCGGACCACCCGAATAAGCGCCTGTTTCGGTTTCATTTCCCGGCAGCCAAGGCATTGGCGCATAGGTATTTTCTTGGGCACGATTCGCACCACCCTTATGTTGGAATCAGTTTAATCGTTAAAGCGGATTCGCCGCCGGAGCGGCGCGCCGGCCGCTTACTCCTCTTCCGCAGCCTCCACAGAAGTCTCTTCCACCGGAGCGCTCTCCATCTCCTCGATGGGCTCCAGGGGGGCGGAGGCGGGCTTGATGTCGATCTTATAGCCGGTGAGCTTGGCGGCCAGGCGGGCGTTCTGGCCCTCCTTGCCAATGGCCAGGGACAGCTGGTCATCGGGGACCACCACCCGGCAGTTCTTGGCGTCGGGCAGCTCCTCCACGCTGAGCACATCGGCGGGAGACAGGGCGGCGGCAATATACTTCACCGGGTCCTCGGAGTACTGGATCAGGTCCACCTTCTCGCCCTTCAGCTCGGCGAGCACATTGTCAATGCGCTGGTGACGGGGGCCGATGCAGGCGCCCAGGGCGTCCACGTTGGGATCGGCAGACCAGACAGCCAGCTTGGTACGGGACCCGGCCTCACGGGCCACGGACTTGATCTCCACGGTGCCGTCGTAAATTTCGGGCACCTCCAGCTCAAACAGCCGCTTCACCAGTCCGGGGTGGGACCGGGAGATGAGCACCTGGGGACCCTTGGTGGCCTTGCGGACCTCGACCACATAGACCTTCAGCCGTTGGCCCTCGGTGTAGGTCTCCCCGCGGATCTGTTCATTCACGCCCAGGTAGGCGTCGGTAAACTAAGAGCCGGAGTGGATGCGCAGAGCCACCGCTCCGTTGCGGGGATCAATGCGGGTGATGACGCCGGTGAGCAGCTCGTTCTCCTTGCCGGAGAACTCGTCATAGACCATGCCCTGCTCGGCCTCGCGGATGCCCTGAATAATCACCTGGCGGGCAGTCTGAGCGGCAATGCGGCCAAAGCTCTTGGCCTTGACCTCCATGCGCACCACGTCGCCCAGCTCGGCCTGGGGCAGCACGGACCGTGCATCCTCAAGGCTGATCTCAGTGGCGGGATTGTCCACCACCTCCACGATCTCCTTCTTCAAAAACAGGCGGACGGTGCCCTTCTCTTCGTCGGCCTCCATCACCAGGTTCTCGCCCACGCCCTCGTGGTCCCGCCGGTAAGCGGACAGCAGGGCCTGGGTCACCTTTTCCATCATATAGCCGGGCTTAATGCCCTTTTCCTGCTCGATCTGGTGGATGGCCTCGAAAAACTCCTTGCCATCCATCTCATTGCTGTTGACTTTTTTCTTTGTCACTCTCTTAGCCACAGTTCTTTCCTCCTAAAGCTCCCAGGGGAGCCTACATTCTATTAAAATCTGGGATAAAGCCGCACCAGGGCAATTTCCTGTTTGGTAAAGGACTGGGCCTCATTTCCCACTTCCAGGGTTACCCCGCCGTCCTCATAGCCCCGCAGCAGACCAACAAACTCCTTCCGGCCCTCCCGGGGGCGGTAGAGCTTCACTTCCACCTCGGAATTCATAAACTGCTCAAAGTGCTCGGGCTTTTTCAGCACCCGGTCGGCCCCGGCAGAGGACACCTCAAAGGTGTAGCTGCCCTCGATGGGGTCCGCCTCATCCAGGAGGTCGGACAGGGGCCGGGAGACCGCCTCGCAGTCGTCAATGGACACGCCGCCCTCTTTATCGATATACACCCGGAGGAACCACTCCCCCGCTTCTTTTACATACTCCACGTCCCACAGGGAGCACCCTGCCTTCTCCACAATGGGCGCGGCCAGGGCGGCTACCGTTTCCGTTACCTTTGCCATGGACAAAACCTCCTTCCGATTTAGGCGCTTTTTTGGTTTTTTCAATCAAAAAGAGCGGAGCCTCAACCCCACTCTTACCAATACTACCTTCATTCTGGATATACTATACCATACCCTTTCTTCAAATGCAAGAGGGCATAGCAACTTTTTTCCAAAAGATGGACCTTTTCAAGCCTTTTCTTCGGAAAAAAGAATTTTTTCCAGCTTCTCCGCCCATTTCCGGCCTTGTGCGGTTCAATCCGTGACATACTACCCTTCGGATGGAACCTCCACATCTTTGTTTCAGCGGGAGGATACGCAATGAAGAAGCTTGCATTGGCCCTGGCCCTGGCGCTGACCCTCACCGGTACGCTGACGGCCTGCGGCAGAACGGACACCGTGAAGGGCGTTGACCCCATGAACGGCAACACCGTCATCGGAAAAGTGAACCGAAGCTATGACAGCACCCGCACCGGCAAGGCATGGGACTATCTGGACGACGCCCGCTACACCGCCGGCTCCAACGGCAAGGTCTACGGCAACGACGGCAATCCCATCACCCGGGATTTAACCCAGGGGGCCCGTGACATCGTACGGGGGACCGGCGATGCCGTAGGCGATGTGGGCCGTGGGGTTGGCAACGCCGTAGGCGATGTGGGTCGTGGCGTTGGCGACGCGGCCAAAGACATCGGCAACGGCGTGGGCAATGCCATAAACGACATGGGCAAGGATATGACCGGCAAGTATTAACCAAAAAGCGAGGCGGGCTTGGCCCGTCTCGCTTTTTTCATCATTTCTTACTTTTTCTTCTTCGGCTTGGCCCAGCCCGCCTTGCGCACCGGCTTTCCCGAAGCGCTCTTTTTCTCCACCGCGTGGCGGCCGTCAAAGCCCTTGCTGGGCTTTCCGGGCTTGCCGCTATTGTCCTTTCCCCGGGCGGGGGCGGCATTCTTTTTCCCGGGCACGGCACGGCGCCCCTCCTTCTCCCCCTGGGCGGCGGGACTTGAGCCCTTGCCCGGGCGGATGAGGCAATGCTTGCCGTAGCCGATGAGGTCCTCCCGGCCCGTCTTGCGCAGGGCCTCCAGCACCAGGGCCCGGTTCTGGGGCTTGCGCCACTGCATAAGGGCCCGCTGAAGGGCCTTGTCGTGGGGCGTTTTGGGTACGAACACCGGCTTCATGGTCCGGGGATCGATCCCAGTGTACCACATACAGGTGGCCAGGGTGCCGGGGGTGGGATAGAAGTCCTGCACCTGCTCGGGCATGTGGCCTTGCTTGTTGAGCCACTCGGCCAGCTGCACCGCGTCCTCCAGAGTACAGCCCGGGTGGGAGGAGATGAGGTAGGGCACCAGATACTGGTCCTTGCCATAGCGGCGGTTGAGCTTGAAGTACTTCTCCCGGAACTTCTCATAGACCTCGATGTGGGGCTTGCCCATGTAGTCTAAGGTGTGGTTCACACAGTGCTCCGGGGCCACCTTCAGCTGGCCCGAGATGTGGTGCTGGACCAGGTCGGTAAAGAACTCCCCGCTGGGGTCCTTCATCAAATAGTCAAAGCGGATGCCTGAGCGGATGAAGACCTTCTTCACCTTGGGGATCTCCCGCAGCTTGCGCAGGAGCATCATATAGTCGGTGTGGTCCGCGTCCAGGTTGGGGCAGGGCTCGGGGGCCAGACAGGCGCGGTTGCGGCACATGCCCGCCTTCAGCTGCTTTTGGCAGGAGGGGCGGCGGAAGGTGGCCGAGGGACCGCCC
>CALWYG010000165.1 GCA_944385695.1 uncultured Oscillospiraceae bacterium
CCACTGCTTAGAAGGCAGTTGCTCTATCCACCTGAGCTACAGGCGCATTTGGAGCGGGTGATGGGAATCGAACCCACGCGACCAGCTTGGAAGGCTGGGATTCTACCATTGAACTACACCCGCATGGACGGCGCGTTCCTCTCACGTCAGCTCCGAAATAGTACCATATTTCACTCAAGATGTCAATGGGTTTTGGAAAATTTCCCGCTACTTTTTTGTAACAGTGAAATAAAGCCCCGGGCGCTCCGTTTATCGGAGCGCCCCATCGCAGAAGGCACAACAGTCCACGCCGCCGTTTTTCTTTACCAGAGGAGGCAGGTAAGGCTGCGTCTGAGTGATACACCGGGGATTGGTACAGACCGGTTTTGTGCCGATTTCCACCACAGGAGTCTGATCCAGGCGGGGCTGATTGGCCAGATCAGAAAGCAGCGACATCCGGGCAAACATTCCAAACCGCGCCTGCTGGAAGTAGACCGCCCGGGGATCATCGTCCACATCCACGGTGATCTCATCCACACGGGGCAGGGGGTGCATAACCAGCATATGCTCCTTGGCCCGCTCCAGCTTCCGGCGGGTCAAGATATAAATTCCCTTGTTGCGCTCATATTCCAGGGGATCTACAAACCGCTCCTTCTGGATTCGGGTCATATACAGCACGTCCAGCTGGGGAATGACCGCCTCGAGACCTGTCACCTCGGTGAAGGGCATATTGTTCTCCTTCATAAAGGCCCGCATATACTCCGGGACAGCCAGTTCCCGGGGAGAGATCAGGAAAAAGCGGATGTTTTCAAATTTGGCCATAGCCTTAATAAGGGAGTGGACCGTACGGCCGTTTTTCAGATCGCCGCACATTCCAATGGACAGTCCGTCCACCTTTCCCAACAACCGGGTGATCGTGGTCAGGTCCGCCATAGTCTGTGTGGGGTGCATATGCCCCCCGTCGCCCGCATTGACCACCGGTACATGGGAATAGAGAGAAGCCGCCTTGGCAGCACCTTCCCAGGGGGTCCGCATAACCACCACATCGGCATAGCTGGAAACCATCTTAATGGTGTCCTTTAGGGTTTCGCCCTTGGCCACAGAGGAGGAGTTGGGGTCGGCAAACCCAAATACGGTGCCTCCCAGGCGGAGCATGGCAGTCTGGAAGGAAAAGTTGGTGCGGGTGGAGGGCTCATAAAACAGGTTGGCTGCAACCTTGCCCCGGCACACATCCACATACTGTTGGGGAGCATCTATAATGCTGCTGGCCCGTGCGTACAACTCGTCCCATTCCTGCCGTTTCAAATCCCCAAAGTCGATTAAATGCCGCATATGCTCCGCTCCTCTTTTTTTATCTCCCGCTATCCTACCACAAACCCGTCTCTTCCGCAAGGTGGCAGGAGTGATTTTCTGCCGTGATTGTATTTCTTCCGCTCCACGGAAAAATTTCCCCATTCTTCCTAAACCTATTTTCCTAAAATTTTATATGATCCGCATGAAATCCCTCCCGTTCCGCACCCTAACAGGTAGAAACGGAGGGGTCTATCTTTGGTCTTATTTTGGAATTTCACCTTATACAGTTTCCTGGGATTTCTGCTGGAAGTGGCCTATACCCACGCCACCGGCGGACGCCCCAACCGAAAATGTCTGCGGGTTCTGCCTCTTTGTCCTGTCTATGGAATCGGGGCCTGTCTCATTCTTTTCTTTTCCGGTCTGGCAAAGGAATATCCTCCAGCCCTTTTCTTTCTGGGAGCAGTCACCGCCACCGCTGTGGAATATCTGACCGCCGCCTTTTACGAAACCGTTCTGGGGGTATCCTTCTGGGACTACAGCGACCTGCCTGGAAACCTCCATGGGCGGGTTTGCCTGCCCTTTTCCCTGGCATGGGGTGTGCTGTCTCTGCCACTGGTCTACTGGCTCCATCCCCTTCTCTCCTCTGCTCTGGCCGCAATTCCCGCTCCAGTCAGCTGGATGGCCCTGGCTGCCCTCGCCATGGACACACTCCTGTCCGCAGCACTTCTTCGCCGGTATCGTGACATTAGCTGTCTATGCTGGTCCACGCATGAAAAAACCGCCGGATAACCGGCGGTTTTTGTTACTCCTCGTAGTCGTCGTACTCCGAGACACAGGCGCGGCGCTGGAATTTGCTCTTGGTGTAATCAAACAGCTCCACCAGCTCGTTCCAGTAGGCAACCACAGCGCAGGTCAGGGCGGCAACAGACAGGGACAATGCCACAATCTTCAGCACTAAGCGGGCAACTTTCATAGATGGTTCCTCCTTCTGTTTTGCTGTTGTCCTAAGTCTACATGATTTCAGCAAAAATTACAATGATAATTTGTGAATTTTAATGTGAATTTTCCGGCGAAATCCGTCGGTACAGGGCTCCATTCTCAGGCTGAACGCCCCGCTGCTCCATCAGCTGCTCCACCGTCACAAAGCAGTATCCCTGAGACAGCAATGCATCCACCACCCGAAGCGCCGCCTCCACAGAGCTTTCAAAGATGTCATGCATCAAAATAATATCGCCATCCCGCACATGTTCCAGCACTGAGGCCACAATCCGGTCCACATCCTTGTCCTTCCAATCTTCGGGGTCCACCGACCACAAAATCAGAGGGCAGTCACACCACTGCTCCACCGATTGATCCACAATCCCATAAGGCGGCCGAAGCCAGAAGCTCCTGTCTCCCAGTATATCAATCAGCTTGGCTCGGGTTTTGCCTACCTGAAGATCGAAATCTGCCCGACTCAGGTCTGTGACAATGACATGGTCGTAGGTATGGATCCCAATCTGGTGTCCATCCGCCGCCATCCGTTCAATCAGCTCCTCGCTGCCGTCAATGCGGCTGCCCACCAGAAAAAAGGTGGCAGGTACCTCCCTCAGGGCCAGGCCGTCCAGCAGCGTGCCTGTGGTTTTGTTGCGGGGACCGTCGTCAAAGGTCAGGGCCACCAAAGGCGGCATATCCACCGCTATCTGTGCCGGACCTACCGCTTGCCTCAGCCGCTCCTCGCCAGAAAAAACAGGGACCAGTGCCAAGGCACACACCGCCGCTGTCACCCTTCGCCAATTCACCGCCTCGCCGCCTTTCCAAACGCATTCATAGTCAGTATGTGCAGGGAACACAAAGTGTTTCGATGAAAAAAATGGCTTTTAAAAAGAGCCCGGCAAACCAGCCGGACTCTTTTTGATTTCGATTAAGGGTTTGGCACAACTTCCACCGTATAGCCCAGGTCCTTCAGGCCCTGGACAATACCGCTGGAACCGATCATATGTCCGGCACCCACCACCAGAAGGCCGGTGTGGGAGCCCTCCTGCTCCAGATAATCAGCCGCATAGGCAATCATTCCCGGATCACGGTCGGTAAAGAGTTTTCCCTCCAGCTCATCCGCACCGTTGATGATCTCGTCCTTGGGGTAGGCCTTGGCAAATCCCTCCACGTCCCGGGACTTCCACTGGTCCATCCAAAGGCCGATCTGCCCCATCTCCTCTTGCATGGCCTCCTGACCGTCTTCGGTCAGCGCTTCCTCCCCCAGCACAGCGGTGAGGGCAGATCTTGTGTTCTCATCCATGGTCTCGGGATCCAGGATCATCAGCAGGCCGCTGGCCAGATATGCTTCCTGATATTCCGGGGAAAGGGTGTCAAAAATCCCGCCCTGGAAGGCATAGGTCTCCACCGCATCAATATCAATGCCCGCATTGGCTGCCTTGGAATTGACGTAGAGGTCAATGGCCATGGCATTGCTGCCGCTGGTATCGTCCAGCATGGCCAGAGACTGGAACGAGCTGGCCAAGGCCCAGGCCTTGTACTGAGACACCGTCGCCTCATCCAGGCCCATCATGGAGGCGGCATGCACCACCACCTGGTAGAGTTCCGGAGAGATGTGATCGGCCAGGGTGGTACCGTCAGAGTAGACCTGCATAGCGGCAAACTCAGCCAGTCCGGCCTCGTCGTTAAAATCCAGTTCAAAGGACACCTGCTCCGCGTTGAGGATGATGTCCCGCAGCTGCTTGTGGAAGGGATAAACATTGTTCCGGTCGGTATGGATGCTTCCCAGAAGGTAAAGGGTGTTGCCGTTGCCCTCTGCTTTCCACAGAAGGCCCAGGGAACCGGCGTTTTGCTGGTCATAGAGGTTCAGCACAAGGCTGTCCGCCATGGTAACAGCCTCCATCAGGGTGCAGGGACGCTCCAGGCTCAGACCGCTCCCATCTCCGGCCAGGGCACCCACGGAGGTCATAAAGGCTTCGGCTCCCTCCTCCACACCGGGAAAGGCATAGGCGGCCGCCTCCTGATACAGGGCATTGACCACACCGCCCCGGGTGGTATCGATCACCAGGGCCGTATCATCCGCTCCGCGCTGATCCATCTCCAACAGAGCCAGCTTGTCCCCCACCACCTGGGTCAGGCTGGTGAGCTGCTCCTTGGTAATGGTTTGGCTATGCTGGGTATAAAGTTCATCTCCGAACAGGCCCATGGCATAGCCGTCAGCCAATACGCCATATGCCCAGGCAGGGATGGGCTGTACCTCCTCTTCTGCCGCCAAAACGGGCATGGCCCCTCCCGCCATACACAAAGTCAGCAAAAGGGCAAGCAATTTTTTCATATGCGTTTTCTTCCTTTCTTCTGGGATCGTGGTTTGCTTCATTGTACCATCCTCAAAGGGAAAGTCAATTTATTTTTCGGAAGCTTCTTTGAAGAAGGCCGCCTTTCGGCGGCCTTCTGAACTGATTTACTGCTTTGGCACGGTCTTGGTAATGGTAGCCTTGGGGTCCTCGGTATCGAAGATGGTCTTGGCTCCCGCAGCCAAGCCCGCAAGGCCCTGAATCTCGCTGGGAATGATGATCTTGGTGGCCTTGCCGTTGGCGGCCGCAGTAAAGGCCTCCAGCGCCTTGATCTTGATAACGCCGTCGCCGGGGGCGGCCTCGTTAATGAGCTTGATGGCATCGGCAGTGGCCTGCTGCACCTTCATGATAGCCTCGGCCTCGGCCTCAGCTTCCAGAATCTTTGCCTGCTTGGCGCCCTCGGCCTGGAGAATGGCCGCCTGCTTGGCCGCGTCGGCCCGGAGAATCGCGGACTGCTTCTCGCCCTCGGCCACCAGAATCTGGGACTGCTTCTGTCCCTCGGCCTGGAGGATGGCCTCACGGCGTTCACGCTCGGCCCGCATCTGCTTCTCCATGGACTCCTGGATGTCCCGGGGAGGCATGATATTCTTCAGCTCCACCCGGTTGACCTTGATGCCCCAGCTGTCGGTGGCCTCATCCAGAATGGCGCGCATCTGGCTGTTGATGTGGTCACGGCTGGTAAGGGACTGGTCCAGCTCCAGATCGCCAATGATATTGCGCAGGGTGGTGGCGGTGAGGTTCTCAATAGCGGACATGGGATTTTCCACCCCATAGGTATAGAGCTTGGGGTCGGTAATCTGGAAATAGATCACCGTGTCAATCTGCATGGTCACGTTATCCTTGGTGATAACAGGCTGGGGAGGAAAGTCCACCACCTGCTCCTTCAGGGACACATTTTTGGCCACCCGTTCCACAATGGGGACCTTAAAGTGTACGCCCACGCCCCACACGGTGCGGAAGGCACCCAACCACTCAATCACATAGGCCCGGGACTGCGGCACGATGCGCACGATGCTGGCCAGAATGGCAAAGAGGATCAGCGCTACCACAATCACAACTACCGTGGTAATGATATATTCCATAACCTACTCTCCTTCTCTTCTTTTATTCCTTCTATTATGCCTTACTTTCTACAATCACCTTAACGCCCTCGATACGCAGCACGCGCACCTCGGTTCCCTCAGGAATCACCACATCGTGAGCGGAGCGGGCAGACCAGATCTGTCCATCCACCCGTACCTGTCCCCGGGCCTGGGCATTGTCCACTGTTTCGGTGACCAGGGCATTCTCCCCCAGCACCCGGTCCGCATTGGTCCGGGCCACCTTATTCTGAAACATTTTTTTGCTCAAAGGCTTGAACAGCAGCAGGTTGAGGGCGGACAATCCCAGGAAAACCGCGATCTGGACCCAAAGTCCTCCGCCCAAGGCCGCCGTGGCCATACCTCCCAGGGAACCAATGGCAAACCATACGGACACCAGTCCCACTGTCAGCCCTTCGCCCACGGCAAACACAACAAAGGCAATTAACCAGAATACCGTCATGCTCATATCATCCCCTCCTCTCTTTCCGACGATGGAGCATCTCGGTTGGTTTGGCTCCATCATATCATAGCCTGCCCATAATTACTACTGGTTCTTTGTATCGTTAACAAATTTTTAATTTAATGCAATAAAAAAGGCCGCCATAAGGCGGTCTTTTTTATTCTTACCCTTTTGCCACAGCTTCCGCCACCCGGATGCCGTCCACCGCGGCGCTGACAATGCCCCCGGCGTAGCCGGCCCCCTCGCCGCAGGGATAGAGGCCGCGGACGGTGGACTGCAAGTCCTCCCCCCGCAAAATCCGCACCGGTGAGGAGGAGCGGGTCTCCACGCCGGTAAGCACTCCATCCAGGGCCGCAAAGCCGTGGAGCTTACGGTCCATCATGGGCAGGGCCTGGCGCAGGGCATCGCTCACCCCTTCGGGCAGACAGCCGTCCAGCTTTGTCCACTGTACCCCCGGCCGATAGGTGGGCAGAATGGCACCCGGCCCCTCTGAGGGCCGCCGGGCCAGAAAATCCTCCACCCGCTGGGCCGGGGCACAGTAGTTCTCTCCGCCCAGGCGGAAGGCCGCGCGCTCCCACTGCTCCTGGAAAGTCACCCCGGCCAAAACATCCTCCCCGGGGAAATCCTCTGGCCCCACGCCTACCAAAAGCCCACCGTTAATATTTCTTCCATCCCGGGCCCGCAGGCTCATGCCGTTGGTGACCACGCCGCCCCGCTCCGAGGCTGCCGCCACCACCTGTCCGCCGGGACACACGCAGAAGGTGAAGGTGGAGCGGCCGTTTGGCAGGTGGCAGGCCAGCTTATAATCCGAGGGGGGCAGCAGTTCAAAGGCCGGACCGTACTGCTGGCGGCTGATGGTCTTCTGGTCGTGCTCGATGCGCACCCCAATGGCAAAGTTTTTCTTCTCCATGGGCACCCCAGCGTCCCGGAGCATCCGGAAGGTATCCCGGGCGGAGTGTCCGGGGGCCAGAATCAGGGCATCGCAGGCCAGGCGGTACTCCCCCTCCGGACCCGCAACACGCAGTTCCTTCAGCCCATCCTCTTCCAGCATCAGGCCCTCCAGCCGGTGTCCAAACCGGACGTCACACCCCAGGGAAATGAGCTCCTCCCGAATGGTCTTCACCACCCGGCGCAGCACATCTGTGCCCACATGGGGCTTGTGGGAATATTTCACATCCCGTGGGGCTCCCGCCTCCACCAGCGTATCCAGCACTGCTCCAATTCTGGGGTCGTGGGTGCCGGTGGTCAGTTTTCCATCGGAAAAGGTGCCGGCTCCCCCCTCGCCAAACTGGACGTTGGAGCTCTCATCCAGCTGGCCCCCAGCCCAGAATCTCTCCACATCCGCAGTCCGGGCGTCCACATCCTTCCCCCGCTCCAGCACAATGGAGGGGATTCCGCTGCGGGCCAGAAACAAGGCTGCAAACAGACCTGCCGGTCCCATTCCCACCACCACGGGAGGCAGCGGGGAGGTTCTTCCCACGCCGGGGAAGGCGTAGGCCTGCCGCTGCACCAGGGTCACGTTCTTCCCCGGCGCTCTCTGTACCAGCCGATCCTCCCGGGCCATGGACAGCTCCACCGTATAGACATAGTGGGTCTCGTTTTTATTCCGGGCATCGATGGACTGCCGGACAATCTCCAGCTCTCCCAGCTCCCCGGGGCGCACCCCCAGAGCCCGGGCCGCCCGCTTGCGAAGCTGTTCCAGATCTCCCCCGGGGGGCAGGGGCAGATTTCCAATGCGGATCATGCAATCACCATACTTTTCTTTGGGGCTTTGCCCCCATTTTTTCTTATTGTATCATAGTCGGTTGGGAAAGAAAACGCCTTTTTCTGCCAGAAAAAGGCCCGCCGGCCTTTCAGCCGGCGGGCACTTCTCTCTATCACATTACAGAAAAATCTTACTCTCGGCCCGGCGGGAGGCATACTGATCCTCCAGCTCATGCTGGTGGTACAGGTAACCCTCGTGGTCGAAGTACTTGGCCCCCATGGGGCACTTTTTCACGCAGGCGCAGCACTTGATGCACTTGCCCACCACATTGGACACATCATTAGGATCGATGGAGCCCATGGGGCACAGGCGGGCACACAGGCCGCACTTGACGCACTTGGCCCCGTCGGTGACAGGCTTTGCCTTCAAGAAGTCCTTAATGGGCTCCCCATGACGGTCCCGGGGGGTATAGTAGGGACGGATGGGGTCGCAGCCCTCCACCGGAACAGGGGCCTCCGGAAGCTGAGAGAGCTCCTTCACCTTCTCAACGGTCTTCTGTCCCAGCTCGTCCACCAGAGCCATGTCCGCCTCATCCGGGCGGCCCGCGCCCAGGATCTTGGAGAAGGAGTGCTCGCCCACGATGGCGGCGGCGGAAATGGGGCAGAAGCCATTGCCCGCCATCACATTGCGCAGCTCCATCAGTCCGTCGTCAAAGTTCCGGTTGCCGTAGAGCACTACGGGGACCGCCAGGGTGCCCTGGCCGTGAATGCTGTTCTGAACGAAGGGCAGAAGCAGATTGGGCACCCGGCCGGCATACACAGGAGTGCCCAGCACCACCAGATCTTCCGGCCCGAAGTTCAGCTCATTGGCCCGGCCGGCAGGCTGGGTATAATCATGGGCCTGGTACTCCGCGCCCAAGCCCTGGGCAATGGCCTTTGCCAAATGGGTAGCCACCTTTTCCGTGGTCCCGGTGCCGCTGAAATAGACGGCCCAGACAGTTTTGATCTCCATGATTTCATATCCTCCTCACAAATATTCCAGCCGGGGAAGCTTGTTCACTCCTCGGTAGTGCCGGATATCAGCTTGGTGTCGGTCACGCACAGCTCCTTGATCTTGCCCAGCCGGGCCATATGGGGGGCGGTCAGGTGGATCTGCTGGGCCTCCCGGTCCCGCCAGCGCTCTACCAGCAGCAAGGTGTCATCCTCCTCCGCAGGGAGGTAGTAGGCGTACTGGAAGCAGCCGTCCTCCCCGCGCACGGCATCCAGAATTCCCTGATCCCGGACCTCCTTTAAAAACGTGTCCCGCATACCGGGCTTCATGGTGTAGGTCACGTTGAGAAACAGCATATCGTTTCCTCCTTCAACGGTTCTTCTGGCGCTGAAAGGCCAGATACCCCTCTAAAATCAGAGACGCCGCCACGGCGTCCACCGTCTTTTTCCGTTTCTTGGCATTTTTCCCCGCTTCAAAGAGGATCCGGTGGGCATCTACAGTGGTGCGCCGCTCATCCCACAGCACCACCGCCATTCCCGTACACTCCTCCAGCCGGGCGGCAAACTCCCGGTAGAGCTGGGCACGAGGCCCCTCCGTGCCGTCCATATTCCGTGGAAATCCCATCACCAGCTCTTCCACCTGGTACTCCTTCACCATCTTGGACAGCTCCTCCAGTACCACCTCGGCCTTTCGGCTGTGAATGGTGGTAACGGTGCCCGCCAGCAGTCCGGTGGGGTCGGATACCGCCACCCCGGTATGGGCATCTCCATAGTCAACCGCCATGACGCGCATGACATCCCTCCTGTTCTTGCCCCTACTATACAAGAAATCACAAAAAAAGACAATCCCTTTCCCATCATTGACTTCCGATAAATTACCCTGCATAATAATGTAAATGGCAAATAAAAGCAAGGAGCGGTAGGAAATGGAATTTTATGCTACTCTGGGCAGCGCGTGCACCAAGCCGTCTGTCCTGGACCATATGTTTCGGGCCGGTATGACCGGCGCCCGTCTGAATCTCTCTCACACCACCCTTTCCCGGTGCACCTCTCTGCTCAAGGACGGCTTTTGGCCTGCCGCAAAGCGGGCTGGAGCGCCCACCGCCCATCTGATTCTGGACATGCAGGGCCCAGAGCTTCGCATCGGCGAACTTCCAAACCCTATTCCCCTGAAACCCGGCGACACAGTCCTCATGGGCGATGGAGGTATCCCCGTACCGAAAACCGTGCTGGAACACGCCAAGCCGGGGCAGGAGATCTCCATTGATGACAGCGCCCTGCTTCTCCAGGTGCGTAAGACCAGCTCCAGCAACCTGCTGTGCAAGGTACTCCGGGGCGGCGCCCTGCGCAGCCGAAAGAGCATGTCCCTGCCCGGAGCCCAAATGGATGCCCCCACCCTCACCCAGGCCGATCTGGACAACCTGGCTCTGGCCGGTGATTTTGGCGTGACCCATATTCTCCAGCCCTTTGTTCGGGGCCCCCACGATCTGGAGTTTTTGCGCAAGACCCTCCGCGACATGGGACTTGGACATCTGAAGATTATGGCCAAAATTGAAAGTCAACAGGGTGTGGAACATCTGGACAGCATCATCAGCCTGTCCGATGAAATCTGCATCGCCCGGGGGGATCTGGGAAACTCCATGCCCCTGTGGAAGCTCCCCAGAGTACAAAAGGACATCGCCCGCCGTTGCCGGGAACAGGGACGGCCCTTCTGCCTGGTGACCCAGCTGCTCTGGTCCATGGAACAGCGGCCCGTTCCCACACGGGCGGAAGTCAGCGACATCTATAACGGCGTGCTGGACGGCGCCGCCTCCCTGATGCTCACCGGCGAGACCGCCGTGGGCCGCTGGCCGGGGCAGGCCATGGAATATTTGGTAAAAACTGCCCGGGAGGCCCTGCGGGCGATGGAAGAGGAGAAATAATTTCTTATGGAGCAGATTTTATTCGTAGATGCCTGTATGCGGGACGAACTCTCTCGCACCAGAATTCTCTGTCGGGAATTCTTAGATCAGTATGCCGCCCTGCACCCCCAATGTCAGATCCTGCACCGGGACCTCACCTGTCCATCTCTTCCCGTCCTCACTGGCCCTATGGCCCAAGAGCGGGACG
>CALWYG010000166.1 GCA_944385695.1 uncultured Oscillospiraceae bacterium
TGATATAGTACCTCTTGAAATAAGCTTTGACGGAGAAGAGGCCGCGGGAACGCGCGCAGAGAGGGGCGCCACGTGCTGAAAGCGCCCTGTGCGGAATGCGGCCGGTACCACTCCTGAGCCGCCCGGGATGACCGGGCCGGGTCCTCCCGTTACAGAGGTCACAAGCGGCAAGAGGTCAAACGCTTCTTGCAAGCAGGGTGGAACCGTGGTGCGTATCATAATTATCAGTACGCTTCACCCCTGAAACAAACTCAGGGGTGAAGCGTTTTTTCTTTGCCCCAACAACCAGAAAGGAGCAATTTATTATGTCTGAAGAAGTGAAAAACGAGTTTACCTTTGAAAATCCCGAGTACCGCAAGACCTATTGGCACACCTGCTCCCACGTGCTGGCTCAGGCTATGAAGCGCCTGCACCCCGAAGTGAAGCTGGCCATCGGCCCCGCCATTGAGAACGGGTTTTACTACGATTTTGACACTCCCCGCCCCTTTACTCCCGAGGATCTGGAGGCCCTGGAGGCTGAAATGCGCAAGATCTGCAAGGAGAAGCTGAAGCTGGAGCGCTTTGAGCTGCCCCGGGCCGAGGCTCTGAAGCTGATGGAGGAGAAGGAGGAGCCCTACAAGGTAGAGCTCATCAACGACCTGCCCGAGGACGCGGTCATCTCCTTCTATAAGCAGGGAGACTTTACCGACCTGTGCGCCGGCCCCCATCTGGACTCCACCGGCCGCATCAAGGGCAACGCCGGCAAGCTCACCCGCGCCACCGGCGCCTACTGGCGGGGCGACTCCAGCCGCAAGATGCTCCAGCGCATCTACGGTGTGGCCTTCCCCAAGAAGGACGAGCTGGACGAGTATCTGGCCAAGCAGGCTGAGGCCCTGAAGCGGGACCACAACAAGCTGGGCCGTGAGCTGGAGTACGTCACCACCGTAGACGTGATCGGCCAGGGCCTGCCCGTACTGCTGCCCAAGGGCGCCCGTGTGGTCCAGCTGCTCCAGCGCTGGATCGAGGACACCGAGCAGAAGCGGGGCTACCTGCTGACCAAGACTCCCCTGATGGCCAAGCGGGACCTGTACAAGATCTCCGGCCACTGGGACCACTACCTGGACGGCATGTTCATTCTGGGCGATCCCTATGATGAGACCAAGGAGTGCTTCGCCCTGCGTCCCATGACCTGTCCCTTCCAGTACCAGGTGTTCCTGAACCGCCAGCGCTCCTACCGTGAGCTGCCCATGCGCCTGGGTGAGACCTCCACCCTGTTCCGAAACGAGGACTCCGGCGAGATGCACGGCCTGATCCGCGTGCGCCAGTTCACCATCTCCGAAGGCCACCTGATCCTCCGCCCCGACCAGCTGGAGGAGGAGTTCAAGGGCTGTCTGGATCTGGCCAAGTACTGCCTGGGCACCCTGGGCCTGCTGGACAAGTGCACCTTCCGCTTCTCTCAGTGGGACCCCGCCAACCCCAACAACAAGTATGAGGGCACCAAGGAGCAGTGGGAGCACGCTCAGAGCGTCATGGCTCAGATCCTGAAGGACCTGGACGTGGAGTACACCGTGGGCATCGACGAGGCCGCCTTCTACGGCCCCAAGCTGGATATCCAGTATAAGAACGTCTACGGCAAGGAGGACACTCTGGTCACCATCCAGATTGACATGCTCCTGGCCGAAAAGTTTGGCATGTATTATATCGATGAGAATGGCGAAAAGAAGCTGCCCTATATCATCCACCGCACTTCCATGGGCTGCTACGAGCGTACTCTGGCTTACCTCATCGAGGAGTACGCCGGTGCTCTGCCCACCTGGATGGCTCCCGAACAGGTTCGCTTCCTGCCTGTCACCGACCGCGCCGGCGATTACTGCGCCAACCTGGCCGGTAAGCTCAGCGACCAGGGCTTCCGTGTGGAGGTGGACTACCGCAACGAGAAGATCGGCAAGAAGATTCGCGAGGCCACCATGGAGAAGGTACCCTATATGGTGGTGGTGGGCGACCGGGATATGGAGAACGGCACCGTCTCCGTCCGGCACCGCTCCGGCGAGGATCTGGGCGCCATGTCTCTGGAGGAGTTTGCCGCGCTGCTGAAGAACGAAGTAGATAACAAGATCATCAAGTAAGACCAATGGGGCGGCACAGACCTGTGCCGCCCCATTGATTTTGATGATAAGAACAAAAAGAAATGACCCTTGACTGCCCGTTTCGTAATCCGTTGCAGCCAAGGGTCATTTCTGTTCACTCTTATTATCTAACATCATATGGTTACCTCCATTTCTATTGGATACGCTTCACAGCCTGTCCCATTCAGCAACTTGAATTTACTCAGACAACCGGTTCTTTTGCCGTTATTACGACTTCTTATCCTCAAATGTGAGGTCCTCTTTGGTTGGGACATTCCGTTTTTGCTGTTTGGTTCCTGCTGCTTGGCGCTGCCTGTCTTCCCGCATGCCGGTCAGTTACAATAGGTTTCACTGGGAGATGATATCGTGGACCGCGAATCTTCTTGGAAGTTTATTCTTTGAATCCTTCTTGATCGTCGATGTTCTCTGCTGAGTAATTCTTCTCCTCGTTCCCTCTCTGACTGCTTGCTTGGTCGTTTATTCACTTCAATTTTTTAGATTCGACCTTGCATAACGGGTTCAGGCGCTGGGGCTTTTACTTGTACATTGGACTCATCCTTTCTGGCTATAATGTACCACTTTCCTGGATTTTTGTCAACTCTTTTTGTTTGATTTTCTGCACAAAAAACTAGTGTATTTTTTGACTGTCTCACTGCCTAAATAAAGTAAATGAAATCCCCGGAGGAAAATCCTCCAGGGATTCACTTACATATGCTCCGGAGTAGGGTCGCCAGGCAGTTCCCGGAACCAGCGATACTGGGGCACCAAGGATTTCCAGCCCTCCAGCACCTTGTCCGCCAGCTCCGGCGTGAAGAACACCCCTTCGCAGTTTTCATCCCGGCAAAAGCTGATCTGACGCCGGTTGTACCAGGGGTAGAGCAGAGGACCGGGATCTCCCTTGGGCCGCTTATACATCTGCCCCTCCAGCTGAAACTCTCCTCGGCGGCTGACCTGCCGGGCCAGTTTCTCCACCGGCTTTGGGTCCCGGTCAATGCGGGCACGGAGTTTCGCCATGGTCAGGGGGGTGGGGTCCCAGCAGCCCATACCGTAGCTATACCGCTGGGCAGCCACCTCAAAGAAAAAGCAGGGAATGGCGCTATCGTGCTCCCCAGGTTTGCGCAGAGAGAACCACAGGTGGTCCTTATAGGGTCCACGGCCAAACAGCCGGCGGGCATCCCGGTAAATCCGGCTCACCTTGCACTCCAATTCCAGCTTTGGGTAGGCCTCTGTCATGGCCCGGGTCAACTCCGCCGCCAATGCCCTGGTAGGTGCGTCCACATAGGCGAGGAACTCCTCCTTGTGGGCCAAAAACCAGCTGCGTTCATTGTTGAACTGCAGGTTCCAAAGAAAATCAATGGTCTGCTGGGTATATCCTTCAAACATAAGGCTGCCTTTCTTGATTCGTCATTACCCCTGGATATCCTGACTGGGGACACCAGCCACGGGGTCTTCGCTCTCTTCCCCGCTGTTGGAGGGAAGCACCGGATCGGTGGAACCGTCAGGCTGATCCGGCGTGCCCGTCCCTGTCCCAGTACCGGGATCAGTGGTGGTTCCGGGATCTGTAACAGTACCCGGATCGGTAGTGGTGCCGGGGTCAGTGGTCGTACCGGTACCGGGATCGGTGGTAGTACCGGGCTGCGGGGGCACACCGTTCACCCAGGTAGCGGGATCTCCATCGGCGGGGTTATAGAGGATGGTCTTGGGACGCATCTTATATACGCTGACTCCCATGTCCTGCTTTTCGATGAGGTTTCCGTCTTTATCATAGATGCTGCGGTAGGCCTGCGCCTTGAGACCGGTATAGGGGTTCTGCACCGTGTCTACCTTCGTGGTCCCCCGGGGAATGGTCTCGTCCGGCTGATATACGGTGGTAGGAACCTGTTTATCGTAGGCGTAGCTCTCCGGGATGGCGTAAACGCCATCCTCATTGGTCCCGTAGATCCGGCAGATCAGCACCTCTTTGTTCCCCTGCCACTCGGGTGCAATGGTAATCTTAATGGGGTAGTCGGTGTTGTTCTTAAAGCGGAAATCGGTCACACCGTAGTATACGGTGGCGTCCATGCCCACAGGGACATAGCCGGTGTTATAGCCGTGGTTATACCGCTCCACTACCTCAAGGGCGCTGTGGAGCAGGGCATAGTAGATGGTGGAGGAGGTCTGGCATACACCGCCGCCTACCTCTTCCACAGTCTTGCCTCCGGAGTACACCGTGGCAGACTTATAGCCCATGGAGGCCGAGCGGCTGCCTGTCTGACCGTTAAAGGAGAAAATCTCTCCCGGCATAATAATGGCCCCATTACAGGCCTCAGCGGCTAGCTTCACATTGAACTTCCGGTTAGCGGTTCCGGTGAGGACGGTGCTCCCCTCCCCCAGCACATCCCGGAAGAGTTTCCCTTCCAGACTTTCCTTTGTATCCTTGGGCTGGGTCAGGGTAACAGGGATGGAGAAGGTCTCCCCCTCCGCTGCCTGGTCGTAGGCGCTTTTCAGCTCCTGAACGTCAAATTCCACGCCCACCACATGGTCGCTCACCGCAAAGGTCTCCGGGTCCATGGTGGCACTTTTGGCCTCTACCGCCAGCTCCCGGTGAATGGCATCAAAGTCCGGCTCCTGGGGCGGAGTTTCCTCCACAGGCAGCTCCTTCCGACTGGCGATCAGCCCTTCCGCTCCCTGGCTCTCCCACTGGGCAAGGGCCTCTTCAAAGCCCTCATGCACGGTGGTCAAAAGCTGATCCTTGGCCACAGAAGCGCCGCTGCGTCCCTTGGTCATGGTAAGCCGGTCTCCCTCAATGGCATAGGAAGCCTGGGTGACATCTCCCACCTCTTCCTCCACCTGGCGGACCAGTTGGGCCAAAGCCTGGGGTTCATCCTCCCCCCACGCCGGCTCCGCCTGCCGGGACATTCCCGCCAGATGCGCCAGGTAGCTGCCGCCCTGAAGGAAAAAGTTGCCCCGCCCCTCCTGCCACGCAGCATGGGCGTTGTCCTCACTGCTCAGGTTCATATCCGCCAGACTCAGGGGATAACTCCGGTCCTGATAGGCCAGGGAGATCTGAATGTTTTCTCCATTTTGCTCCAGAGCCTCTTCCACGGCGGTTTGGGCCTGGTTCTGCGTCATGCCGGACACATCCACTCCAAGCACCGATACGTTGGGAAAAATGGTATTCATGCTTCCCACCCAGGCACACAGCCCCAGATAGGACGCCAGCACAACTCCTGCTGCCGCCCCCACAATGATCCATATCTTTTTGCCCCCATTGGGCTTTTTTTCCAAACGCTGACCTTGCATAGATCTCGTACCTCCCGGACATTGGGAAGAAAATCGTTCCTTCCCCTCCACCTTGTTCCAAGGGGAAGCCGTTGCTATTTATACTCTCACAAGTTTGTATTATAGCACCCCAAATTACCCCTTACAATTACAGAATAGTTACAACTATGGAAAAGGATGGAACCAAAAACAGCCATTTACTTTTTCTTCGGACCGCTGTATGATAGTATGCAGCAAAGCAGAACCAGATCTTTACTAAATTTTAAGGGAAAATCAATTTCATTTGGAATTTTTTATGCTAAACTAAGTGCAGCATACCATGAAGGGGGAACCATCATGTCCAATCCTTCCAGCCAATCAGGCAGGGGCGGCGATCCGATTTACTGGCTCATAGCCATTGGCCTTTTGTTTACCGGTTTTGCAGCCCCCGTGGGCGTTGTGATGATCGTACTAAAATTGCTGGGCGGGAAAAAGCGGGGACGCCACCCCTATTACAGACAGCGCCAGCCGCAGGTAAACATGGGGGCCCGGACCACAACCTCCCAGAATTCATCCCCTCAGCAGGAGTACTCCGCTCCCAAGGCCAGCAAGGCAACAGCAAAGTCCCGGCAGAGCGCCACTCCTTTGCTTCAGCTCTCCCAGCAGGGAAAACAGCTGACCCGGATCGGTGCCATTATCTCCGCTATTCTGGCCTTTATCATCATTGCCTCCCTGTCCGATGCCGCCTACTGGCTCTTCAACGGAGAGCCCACCTGGTTTCTCCAGGAAGCACTGGAAATGCTCCCCTTCCTGTGCGGATTGGGCGGCGGCCTGGGCTGTCTCTGGGCAGGGCTTCGCAAGCAGAAGCAGGCCGGACGCTACCGCAATTATTTGGCTATGATCGGCAAACATTCCTCCATCTCCATCTCCGCTCTGGCCTCCGCTGCGGGCAGCTCCCCTCGCCAGGTTCGGGATGACCTGGAGGATATGCTGGAAGACGGACTGTTTCCCGGCGGATTTCTGGACCTGGGTGGTGACCGGCTGGTGGTATCCGGCGACGGGCTGGAGGACACTCCTCCTGTAAAAGAGGAACCTCCCAAGCAGCCCGCCCCCCAGGAAGCGGAAAACGCTATCCTCTCTGAGATTCGTGCGGTCAACGACGCGGTGGACAACGAAAAGCTCTCCAGCCAAATTGACCGCATTGGCGTCATCACCGCCAAAATTCTGGAGTATCAGCGCAGCCACCCGGACAAGTCTCCCCAGCTGCACAGCTTTTTGAGCTACTATCTGCCCACTACGCTGAAAATCCTCCGGGCCTATGGCCAGTTGGAGGATCAGGAGGTCTCCGGCGCCAATATCACCGCCGCCATGAACCGCATCGAGGGCATGATGGACAAGGTAGTAGAGGGCTTTGAAAAGCAGCTGGACCAGCTGTTTCAGGGAGACGCCATGGACATCACCGCTGATGTGGAAGTTCTGGAGCGGATGCTGGCCAAGGACGGGCTCTCCGACCACCAGGGGCTTACCCTTGGGCTGTAATGATTCGCAAGCAAAAAGACCGCCGCGGAAGAAGACTTCCGCGGCGGTCTTTTTCATACTCGCGTTTTACTGGGCAAAGGCGTACTCGCTCTCTTCCCCCGGGCCGCCCTCCGTCTTGGGCACGGTGAGCTTCCGGATGATATTCTGCCGGGTCACAATACCCACAAAAGCTCCCCGGTCATCCACCACCGGAATGAAGCTCTGCTGCAGGGCCCGGTCCAACAGCTCCCCCAGGGTCACATCCACGCGGACTGCGGGGTTGAAAGAGGGCCGAAGCACATCCCGCAGGGGCAGCTTTTCCTTTGCCTTCAGACTGTTGTTCTCCTCATCCAGCAGGCACCAGAGGAAATCTCCCTCGCTGACTGTGCCGATGTACCGGCCATCCCGGGCCAGGACGGGGATGGCGGTATATCCGTAGTGCCGGAGCTTTTCCAGGCCCTGTCGGATGGTAAAATCTTCATAGAGATACGCTACACTCCCCTTGGGCGTGAGCAGGGAAATAACATTCACTGCAATTCCTCCGAATGTTTGATTGGCTGCGCAGGCCTGTTCAGGCCCGGCGGTAGGTCACATAGCGGAATTTTACGCCCTGCTCCTCCAGGACTTCTCCTTCCTCCGCCACCGTCCAGGCGGGGTCTTCATCCAGGTTGGGAAACCAGCAGTCCGCCGGCCAGGAGGCCTGCAGCTTGGTCACATAGGCGGTGTCACACCGGTCCAGCAGTTCCTGGTACACGCTGGCGCCTCCAATGACAAAGGCGTCCTCCTCCACATGCTCCAGAAGCTCCTCCATGCTGTGGTACACCTCCGCCCCCTCGGGTGCAAACTCCGGATTTCGGGACAGGATCAGGTTGCGCCGCCCCTTCAGGGGCTTTCCTCCCGGAAAGGTGGCCAGGGTCTTGCGGCCCAACACCAGGGAGTGCCCCATGGTCAGGGCCTTAAAGCGCTTCAAATCGGCAGAAATATAGATGAGCTGTTCGCCATCCTTTCCGATGCCCCAGTTCTCATCCACCGCCACGATCACGTTCATTGCCGTTCCTCCGTTATTCCTAACTTCTATTTTCTTAAACCGCCACGGGGATCTTGTCCTCCAGGGGGTGGGCCTTGTACCCCTCCAGGCGCACACTGTCTGGGGTAAAGGCATAAAAATCGGTGATGGTCTTGTCCAGAATAAACTTCGGGGCCTCATAGGGCTCCCGCTCCATGAGCTTTTCCACCACAGGCACGTGCCGGTCATAGATGTGGCAGTCGGCAATCACATGGACCAGTTCCCCTGCCTCCAGGCCGGAGACCTGGGCGATCATGTGCAGGAGGGTGGCATACTGCATCACATTCCAGCCGTTGGCGGTGAGCATATCCTGGGAACGCTGGTTCAGAATGCCGTTGAGGGTGTTGCCGCTGACGTTGAAGGTCATGGAGTAGGCACAGGGGTAGAGGGCCATCTCACTGAGATCGTGGTGGTTATACATACTGGTAAGGATACGCCGAGAAGCGGGGTCGTGCTTCAAATCCCACAGCACCTTGTCCACCTGGTCCATATCTCCCTGGGGATAGTGGTGCTTCACCCCCAGCTGATAGCCATAGGCCTTGCCGATAGTGCCCTTCTCATCCGCCCAGGCATCCCACACATGGCTGTGCAGGTCGTGGACGTCGTTGGACTTTTTCTGCCAAATCCACAAAAGCTCGTCCACGGCGGATTTCAGATACTGCTTGCGGACGGTAATAATGGGGAACTCCTCTTTCAGGTTATAGCGGTTGACCACTCCAAACAGCTTGATGGTGTGGGCGGGGGTTCCGTCCTCCCACCGGGGGCGCACTTCCCGGTCGGTATCCCACACGCCTTTGGACAAAATATCTTTACAGTTCCGGATAAAAACCTGATCTGCGTAGCTCATGGCGTTTTCTCCTTTTCTGGCCGTACTGCGCCGAAATCGGCGCCACATTCTCTCCGTATTCTAGCATAAAACCCCGCCGGAAACAACCGCCGATCAAAAAAAGCAGACACTTCGTAAGAGTGTCTGCTTTTCTCTTTATGACAGGTATTCCGTCCCCGCTGCTCAGTTCAAAAAGTCCTTGAGCTTCTTGGAGCGGGAGGGGTGGCGGAGCTTTCTCAGGGCCTTGGCCTCGATCTGGCGGATACGCTCCCGGGTGACGTTAAACTCCTTGCCCACTTCCTCCAGGGTACGGGTGCGGCCGTCCTCAATGCCGAAGCGCAGCTTCAGCACCTTCTCCTCCCTGGGAGTCAGGGTGGACAGCACCTCCACCAGCTGCTCCTTGAGCAGGGTAAAGGAGGCGGCCTCCGCGGGCTCGGAGGCGTCCTCGTCGGGGATGAAGTCGCCCAGGTGGCTGTCCTCCTCCTCGCCGATGGGAGTCTCCAGAGAGACGGGCTCCTGGGCGATCTTCAAAATCTCCCGCACCCGCTCCACGGGCATATTCATCTCCTCGGCGGTCTCCTCGGCGGTGGGATCATGGCCCAGCTCCTGCAAAAGCTGCCGGTTCACCCGGATGACCTTGTTGATGGTCTCCACCATGTGTACAGGGATACGGATGGTCCGGGCCTGGTCGGCGATGGCCCGGGTAATAGCCTGGCGAATCCACCAGGTGGCATAAGTGGAGAACTTATAGCCCTTGGTGTAGTCAAACTTTTCCACCGCCTTGATGAGGCCCAGGTTGCCCTCCTGGATCAGGTCCAAAAACTGCATGCCCCGGCCCACATACCGCTTGGCAATGGACACCACCAGACGCAGGTTTGCCTCAGCCAGGCGCTGACGGGCCCGCTCGCCACGCTTGATGCTCTTTTCCAGCTCCCGGCGCAGCTCCTGGGGAATCTCTTCCCCGGCCTTTTCCAGCTCGTCCAGCTGCTCCTGGGCGGCGGTACCGGCATTCATATCCTGGGCCAGGCCGATCTCCTCGTCGGAGGTAAGCAGGTTCACCTTGCCGATCTCCTTCAGGTACATACGCACCGGGTCGTCCGTGCCGAAGGTGTCCATGAGGGCGTTGGGGTCTACCATGTCCTCCTCGCTGAGCTCCTCCATGTCCTCCACAGGGGGGTCCACATCGTCGGGAAGCTCGGGAATATAGTCCTCGCTCACGGTCTCGATGCCCAGGTTTTCCAGGGTATCGTAGATCTTGTCCATCTGCTCGCTGCTCAGATCCATATCCTCCAGCACATCCAGCAGCTCAGAGGCAGAGAGGTTTCCCTTCTTCTTGCCCTTTTCAATGAGCTCAGAGAGCTTTTCCGCTCCCTGGACGCCCTCCACTACCTTCATAATCTCAACTTTACCGGCTTCCATACGGGCACGGATGTCGGTCTGCTTATCCATTTTTTCCTTCTGCTCGGCAGTGATGGTATGTTCTTTCTTCACGCTCATGGTCTCTCCTCCAAATATGCTTTCTTTTGTTGATATTGTCTCTGAGCGGCCAGGAGCAGATCGTCTCCCTGCTCCCCGCCCCTGCGCAGCAGGGCCTGACCGCGGATAATGGCTATGTAGTCTTCAATGGCCTGGGCACTGTTGGCCGTATTTTCCGGCTTTTCTGCCACCTGGGCCAGATGGTTCATCTCTTCCGGTGTAAACTGTTCGGCCAGGGCGGCCAGGCTGGTGGACAGCCCTTCTTCTCCCCGGGTGTGGAGCAGGTCGAAGGCCCGGCCCAGCAGCGGGGAAGAAAACTCCTCGCCCCGAATGCCCTTCATTTTGCCCACAAGCCCCGGGTCCAGCATCAGAAGCCGGATGAGCCCTTCCTCCGCCAGAGCGGAGCGGACGTCCTCATACCGCAGTTCCCGTGCCTTGGGCTGGCACTGGGCGGAAGGCGCCAGATCCCGGCGCTCCTGCTGCTTTTTCTCCCGGCGCAGGCGGCTTTTCAGGGCCCGGGCCACCTCCAGCTTCATCGTTTCCGGCGTTACCCCCGCCCGCTGGGCTGCGTGTCCGCCGTAGACCTCACGCTCCACTGCACTGGGCAGGGTGGACAGCAGCTGGGCCGCTTCCTGAAGGAAGGCAATCTTCTGCACGTCATCGGTGAGGTCAAATTTTTTCTCTATCTGGGCCAGGCGGTAGTCCACCTGGTTCTCACTCTGGTCCAAAAGCCTCCGGAAGGCCTCAGGTCCGTTCTTTTTAATGAGCTCGTCCGGGTCCTTGGCCCCCTGCATACGCAGCACCCGCACCTTTAGCCCCGCCTTTTCCAGCAGAGGGATGGCCCGCTGGGCTGCGGCCACGCCGGCCCCGTCCCCATCATAAGAGATGACAGCCTCTTTAAAGTATCGGGACAGAAGCTGGGCGTGCTCCTCTGTGAGGGACGTGCCCAGGGATGCCACGGCGCTGTCAAACCCCGCCTGATGGAGGGCGATGGTATCCATATACCCCTCGGTGAGGATGACCCGCCCCTCCTTTGAGGTCTTGGCAATGTTCAGGGCGAAAAGGTTGCGGCTTTTGTTATAGACGGGGGTATCCGGGGAGTTGAGGTATTTGGGGGTGGAATCGTCCATGACCCGCCCTCCAAAGCCAATGACATTCCCCCGTACATCGATGATGGGGAACATCACCCGGTTGCGGAACCGGTCGTAGATCCGCCCGTCCTTGTTGCTCACCGCCAGCCCCGCATCCAGCAGGTCCCGCTTGTCATAGCCCTGGGCGGTCAGCTTCCGGATGAGGGCATCCCAGCTGTCCGGGGCAAAGCCCAGACCAAAGCGGGTAAGCGTCCTTCGGGAGAGGCCCCGGCGGCGCAAGTAGTCCAGGCCCTGGGCCCCCTCGGGACCATTGAGCCAGCGGTAGAAGGCCTGGGCGGCTTTTTTGTTCATCTCCAGGATCTTCTCCCGGCGCTCCTGCATACCGGTGGAGGAGCCCCCCATCTCAGGCATGGCCATCCCGGCCCGTTTGGCCAGCACCGCCACCGCATCCCGGAAGGGGAGGTTTTCCAGCTCCATCACAAAGTTGATGACGCCGCCCCCTTTGCCGCAGCCAAAGCACTTGTAGATCTGCCGGTCAGGCACTACGTGGAACGAGGGGGTCTTTTCACTGTGGAACGGGCAGCAGCCCCAATAGCTGCTCCCTTTCTTGGTCAGACGCACCGATTCGCCCACCAGGTCCACAATGTCTGTGCGGGCCACCAGCTCGTCCAAAAATCGCTCCGGTAAGGGCAAAGTGCCCGCCTCCTCTCGTAAATGTTGGGGATATGCCCTATTTGTAACCAATACAGCACAAAATTATGCTATTTCAGCGTCCAGCCCATGGGAATAAACAGCTCCTTATACCGCTCCACCGCGAAGGGATCAGTCATGCCGGCGATGTAGTCGCACACCGCCCGTTCCACGCCCTCCTCCTCCCGGATGGCCTGAAAGTCGGCGGGCAGCTGGTCGGGGTCTTTCCGGTAGTAGTCAAACAGCCGCCGGAGCATCTCCTGAGCCTTTCCCTCCTCCCCCTTGGCCAGAGGATTGGTATACACACTGTCAAACATGAACTCCTTCAAAATCTGCATGGCCTCACCCACATCGGGGGACTGGCAGATTTCCTCCCGGTCCCGGCTTGCCTCAATGGCATCCTTCACCAGGGCATCGATACGCTCTCCATGGGTAAAGCCCAGCACATGGGACACTCCCAGAGGAATATCCATGGGGTAAATGACCCCGCCCCGCAGGGCGTCCTCAATGTCGTGATTGATGTAGGCGATGTGGTCAGCCAGGCGCACCACCTGACCCTCCAGGGTTGCCGCCGGGGTACCCTTGGTGTGGCAGGCAATGCCGTTTCGCACCTCCCAGGTGAGGTTCAGTCCCTCCCCGTTTTTCTCCAGGCGCTCCACCACCCGAACCGACTGGAGGTAGTGGGCAAAGCCCCCGGGCATGACCTCATTCAAAAGCCGCTCTCCGGCATGGCCGAAGGGGGTATGTCCCAGATCGTGTCCCAGAGCGATGGCCTCGGTGAGGTCCTCGTTCAGGCCCAGGGCCCGGGAGATGGTCCGGGCAATGCGGCTGACCTCCAGGGTGTGAGTCATTCGGGTACGGTAATGGTCTCCCTCCGGCTGGAGGAACACCTGGGTCTTGTGCTTCAGGCGGCGGAAGGCCTTGGAATAGACGATCCGATCCGTGTCCCGCTGGAATGGGGTGCGCACATCGCACTCCGTCTCCTCCCGCGCCCGTCCCCGGGTCTGGGAAGAACGGCAGGCCCGCGGAGAGAGGAAGGCCTCCTCTCGCTGTTGGAGCTGCTCGCGCAATGTCATGGACAGTCCTCCTTTCAAATTCGGCCTTTTCTCCTTATACTTTTAACTTATACGAAATTTGTCCGCAAATTCCTCTTTTTCACGGCATTCTTTTTCAGAAAATTTTTGACAAATTTATGGCTTGCATTGGCCGCAGGGTTGGTAGCCCTGCTCAATCAGCGCTTCCCGGCTCTCCCCGGTCTCCTCCCGGTTCTGAGGCTTCATGGACGCTACGCTGGAACAATCGGGCAGATGAAAACGCATGGTATTGTTGTTAAGAATATAGGTAAGGCCATTCTGGGGCTGCTCCTGCTGGCCGGACTGGCTTCCCTCAGACTGGCTCTCTACAGCGGACAGATCCGGCTGCTGAGTGGCAGCGGGCTCATCCCCCTCCAGCCAGCTCTCTCCCGTGGCATAGTCGATGACCACTCCGGGCTGGACGTTGTAGACATAGACATTGAAGCAGACGCCTTCGCCTGCGTCCTCCACAGACAAGGCCTCCATCTGGACCCCCCGGGCCACCAGCTCGCTGTCGGAAAAGATGGGGGTCACCTGGTAATATACATGGTTGCCGGTGTCCTCCACATAGTCGGCTACCTGGTTTTCAAAGGGGAGCATACCAGTCACATTGAGATACCGGGTGCCGGTAATGAGATTCTCCTCATTGGCATTCTCTCCGGTGAGCTGATAGCCGATCAGGTGGCAGCGGTTGTAGAGGTACTTGCCGTCCACACAGTCGTACTTGGCCAACTGCCAGCCGCTGGGCTTCACCTGTCCGATCTCCCCCCGTTCCTCAGTGGGCATGGTGTCAAGGCCTACGGTGGCCCGGGCCACTCCGCACCGCCCCAGCCAGTCCAGGGCGCTGTATTCCTCCACCGGAAACTCCTCCAGCTCCTCCTGGGTGAAGGTAGGGACATTTCCTTCCAGCTCCACATAGGCCTGGCCGTCATAGGCAGGGACTTCCTCCAGCGAAAGGGTACTCCGGGACTGGGAAAGCTGGCAGGCGGTCAGGGACAAAAGCAGCAGCAGACTGAGCAGAGTGTTGGTCAAGCGTTTCATTTGGTTCCTCCTTTTAAATCGGCGCAAACTGCCCCACAGGGCAGTTGGGGAAAAAATTCCGCCGCGCCCGGCGTTAGGCGCGGCGGAGTGCTGTCAATTGGCTTCAGGGCTTCTTCTTGCCCGCCCCCACCAGAATATATACCAGGGAGGCAACGGCCAGCATATAGGGATAGAACAGGCAGGGAATGATCTCAAAGGCGGACACAGTGCTGCCCAGGGACACAGCGGTGGACACCGCGATGAGCATCTGCGCACCGTAGGGAATGATCCCCTGGAAAATACAAGAGAATGTATCCAGCAGGGAGGCAGACTCCTTGGGGGTAATGCCGTACTCTTCGCTGATCTCCTTGGCAATGGGACCAGCCATCACGATGGCTACGGTGTTGTTGGCGGTGGCAATGTCCATGGCGCCTACCAGCAGTCCCACGCCAAGCCGTCCTCCCACCCGGCCCTTAAACACCCGGCGGATGAAGGCAAGCAAAGCCTCAAAGCCTCCATGCTCCCGCATAAGGGCACACATGGCAGACACCAGGATGGTGACCATAATCGTCTCAAACATGCCGGACGCACCGGAACCCATAGCGCCCAGCATGGTCATAAAGTCCACGGTGCCGGTCCCCAGGGTAATGATAATGCCGGAGAGGATACCCACCAGCAGCACCACAAACACGTTCATGCCAGCAATGCCTCCGGCCAGAACCAGAACATAAGGAATGAGCAGCCACAGGTTATACTCAGGGATCTCGATGTGCTCCACACCCGCATTCATGGACATGAGCAGAATGATCGCCAGGGTTACCACAGCGGCAGGCATCGCGATCTTAAAATTTGCCCGGAATTTATCCCGCATAGCGCAGCCCTGGGTGCTGCAGGCAGCGATGGTGGTGTCGGAAATAAAGGACAGATTGTCTCCAAACATCGCTCCGCCCATCACCGATCCGATGCACAGGGGCAGAGAGAACCCGGACACGCTGGACACCGCCACCGCGATGGGGGTGATAAGGGTGATGGTACCCACGGAGGTGCCCATAGCGGTGGACACAAAGCAGGCGGCCACGAACAGCACCGCCGCGGAGGCCCAGGCAGGGGTGACGGACAGCAGGAAATAGGCCACAGCCTCAGCGCTGTCCCGGCCGGTAACGCCCACAAAGACTCCGGCCACCAGGAAAATAAGAATCATGGTCATGATGTTCTTATCCCCCACACCCCGGGCCATAATAACCATTTTATCATCAAATTTCAGCTTCACGTTCTGCAGGCAGGCCACCAGCAGTGCCACCATGAACACTACCACGATGGGGATGTTATAAAAGCCCATTTCAATCTTCAGTACGTACTCAAAGATCAGGCCCATGCCCAGATACAGGACAAGAAATACCAAGATAGGCAGCAGAGCCGCGGGATTGCTCTTGATCTGTTTCGCTTTCGGGTCCATAATGCTCCTCCTCATTTCACACAGGGGACGAAAAAGCCGCCTTTTCCGTCCGTATTCGTTTATTTTAGTGGAAATTTCCCAGGCTGTCAATGGTTTGGAACAAAAGCCCGCTTTCTGAATAGGATGCGATACCCCCGTGGGGGGAATGCGGAAAAGGAGGTCAATATGCAGCTTTCCATTCAGCAGCAGCTGCTCACTCAGAACGACTGTTACCGGGAGGGCCGTACCCTAAAGCCTCAGGGCGTGATGGTCCACTCCACTGGGGTGGCGCAGCCCAATCCCCAGGTCTTTCTCCGCAGCTGGAATAAATCCGGCGTGGACAAGTGTGTCCATGCCTTTGTGTCCCGGGCGGGCGTGATCCAGACCTTGCCCTGGACCACCCGGGCCTGGCATGCAGGTACCGGCACCACCGGCCGCAGCGCCAACAACACCCACCTGTCCTTTGAATGCTGCGAGCCCGCCGGCCACACCTATCAGGGAGGCACCATGGTGGGCTACGACGTGAAGGCCAACGAGAGCTATTTCCGGGATGTTTATCAAAACGCCGTCGCCCTCACCGCCCTGCTGTGCCGGCAATTTCAGCTGGACCCTCTCAAGCCGGGCGTGGTCATCTGCCATCGGGAGGGCTATGACCTGGGCATCGCCAGCGGCCACGGGGATGTACTGCACTGGTGGCCGAAACACAATGTGACCATGGACCAGTTTCGCCGGGATGTGGCCAAGGCCATGGCTCCGGACGAAACGGACGAGGAGGACGAGGACATGACCCAGGAACGCTTTAATGAATTGATGGAACAATACCTGGCCCAGCGGGCCAAATTGGCCCCCTCGGGCTGGTCTGCCCAGGCCCGGACCTGGGCGGAACAATCAGGCCTTGTGGCCGGGAGTGCCCAAGGGCCCCGGTATGGTTCTTTTGCCACCCGGGCGGAGCTGGTACAGATGCTCCGCCGCCTGGAGGAAATTCTGGCACCGGATAAGGCAAAATAAAACATGGGGGCGGCCGTTGGGCCGCCCCCATGCGTGATCTAGTCCGTTGTTCCTCAGGCCTTCCAGAGACCGTGGAGGTTGCAGTATTCGTAAGCAGCCACCAGCTGCTCTCCCTCGGCCAGGACAAAGGTGGCCTGGGGCTTCTCTTCGGGCTTCAGATACTTGATCTGGCTGCCGGAGGTAGTCTCAATGGCAATAAACTGGATATAGTGCTCAGCCAGCATGGGGTGCTCCACAGAGCCCACCTGAACCTTCACCACATTGCTCTCTACAGTCACAACCGGCACATGCTTCTCCAGGGCGGCGTCGGTGGTGCCGGGCACCAGCTCGGTCATCTTCTGCCCGCAGCACATAACGGGCACTCCGGCGGAGTGAACGAAGGTTACGATGTTGCCGCAGTGGTCACAGCGATAAAATTTCATAGGAATTACACCTCTTATTTCTTTGATTTGGGCTTTGCCCTTCCACATTATAGTGTATCCTTTGCCCTCCTGCAAGAGCCAAAGAAAAAAATTCATTTTTTCAAAAAAAGGGCTTGACTATATAGGAAAAGCTGGTATAATACATTTTGCTGTTTCGCTGACCTAAGCAGCGGTACTTGGAGTAGTATCGAAGTGGTCATAACGAGCACGACTGGAAATCGTGTAGCCGCTAACACGGCTCGAGGGTTCGAATCCCTCCTACTCCGCCATCGTCGGAGCAAGCGTCATATCGCTTGCTCCGACTTATTTTATCTTTTATTAAAAAGTAAAGCGCCTGCTGAAGCAGGCGCTTTTTTAATATCCGTTGACCAACGCATCCAGGACCTGGGCGGCCACCCCTCCGGCCGAGACGGAGCCGTCTCCGCCCTCCTCCACCACCACGGCGAAGGCGTAGGGTGCGTCCTCATTGCGGAGGAATCCCGCAAACCAGGCGCTGGGCTGTTTGCCCCCTCCCACCTCGGCGGTGCCGGATTTCGCGCACACATCCATGTTGGGAAAGCGGTTGGCCCCATAGTTCACCACCACGTTGTTGGCCATCATGTCCGCCAGCTGTTCGGCGGTGTCCTTTTGGATCAGGGTACCCGTGTGCCGGGTTAGGTGGGGCAGGGAGGGAAGGGGAAGCTCTCCCTGTGTTTTCAGCACCAGATAGGGTACTGCGGCCTTGCCGCCGTTGCCAATGGCCCCCATCCACACCATCACAGCGCAGGGATTCACCAGATCGTTATACTGGCCCACTCCCGACCAGCCCAGCTGGCCCGCGGAGGCACCGGTTAAATCATAGCTTCCTTTCGCGGTGGAAATGCCGCTGACCGAGTAGCTGTCCAGCATCCCCGCCTTTCCCACATAGCGGCTCATGGTCTCCTCCCCCAGCTCCACCGCCAGCTGGGCAAACACTCCGTTGCAGGAGCTGGCCAGGGCATCGGCAATGTCCATCTCCCCGTGGGCATAAGGGCAGGTAATCTCCTCGCCTCCCACCGTGGTAGACCCATCGCAGGAGAAACTGCGGGAACTGAGATCGGGAAGGTTCTCAAGGGCGGCGGTGAGGGTGATGGTCTTGAACACCGACCCGGGAGTAAACGAGCTGGAGAGGAAGCGGTTCACATAGACCCCCTCGTACCGTTCGTCCCCCTCCTGGATATCCGGAGGATTGGCCGGATCAAAGGTCGGGGCGGAAACCATGCACAAAACTTCCCCAGTCTTATAGTTATAGACTCCCACCGCCCCCTTGTGGCCTTTCAGGGCCTCATAGGCAATGTAGTTGAGGCGGGCGTCCAGGGTGAGGTAGAGGTCATTCCCCTGGCCAAAGGGATTATCCGCTCCGGTCAGGAAGTTATACCCCGAAAGCTTGTCGGCAAAGGCCACCAGGGCACTGGTGCCGATGGAGCCGGAGGGATCTCCCACTGCGTGGAGGGTGGCCTTGCGGACAGTGGCATTGTCATAATACCGCCGGTTTCCGTCTTCATCCACCCAGGACAGCACATCCCCGTCCCGGTCCAGCACCCGGCCCACCGCCAGAGCGCCGCTGGAGTTATAGAGGTGCCGGTTGGCGGCAAAGGATGCCCAGTCTCCCCCAAAGAGAAAAAACTTTACCACAAACAGTCCCAGTCCCAACACCAGCGCCAACGTCAGCGCCAAACAGACCAGGGTGCGCTTTTCAATTTTTTTCATGGCTGGCCTCCTTGTTCGTTCCCGGGCCGTTGAGCCATTGTGGGCCGTGGAGTGTTTGCTTGCGAATGGCAAAGCTGGCGTCCCGGCGGGTATCGGCGGCCTTGAGGAAAGCCAGCAGTCCCCAGGCGGAAAGCATGGAGGAGCCGCCGTTGGAGACAAAGGGGAAGGTCACTCCCGTGAGGGGCAAAATGTCCACCGACCCCATGACATTTAAAATCGTCTGGAACACCAGAAGGCTGGTGGCCGCGCAGGCAGCGATAGCATAGAAGCTGGAGCGCCCCGCCCGGCAGCACCGCACAGCAAACACCGCCAGGGCCACAATGCACAGCACAGCCAGCACCGCAATAATGAGGCCCCACTCTTCGCACAGCATGCCAAATACCAGGTCAGTGTCGGCGGCGGCCACCCGGTGCAGCCACCCCTCCCCCGGTCCCACGCCGATCAGCCCCCCGGAGGCGGCGGCGGACATGGTCCGGGTCTGCTGGTAGCCCCCGGCGGAGGCCTGCTCCCACACATGTCCCCAGGCGGCAAAGCGCCGCAGCACATAGGGCTTCAGACTCACCAGGGTAAAGGCTCCAAACACCGCTCCGCCGCAGATAAGGGCCAGGGTGGCGAAGTCTCCGGAGCGCAGGTAGGCAATGACCAGGAAGGTCACAAAAAAGATGGCGGCGGTGCCAAAATCACTCATCAGCGCCAGGCAGCCCATGCAAGCCCCGGTCAGCACAATGAAAAGGCCCAGGTTCCGCTTGCGAAACAGCCGCTCCAGGGTGGCCGCTCCCGCGAAGATGTAGCAGATCTTGGCCAGCTCCGAGGGTTGGAAGGACATGCCCAGAATGCTGATCCAGTTGGCCGCTCCATATTTCACCTGCCCCAGCACCAGGGACAGCCCCAGAAGGCCCACCGCACCGGCAGCCATAAGCCAGCGAATCTTTTTCACCCGTTCCAGGTCACGAAGAAAGACTCCCAGCACCAAAAACAGGACTATTCCCAGCACGATGGCCGCCAGCTGTTTGGGAACGGACCCCGGCGCGGAGGAGGCGGTGACCGCCAGGGACAGGGTGGACAGGAAAAAGGCGATGGTTTCCATCTCAAAGCCGGTACGTCCCAGGGCGCCCATACCGGTACAGTAGATCCACATTACCCCCGTCAGGCACAAAAAGCAGGCGGGAACCAGAAGAATGTGTTCCTCTCCCCGCAGCAGGAAGTGAAACGCCGTCAAAATCTGAAAAAAGGTGAGCAGCGCCAGGGAACCCCAGGGGGAAACAGGCTTCTCCTCCGGCTTTTCCTGGGTCTTCCGGTCGGGCACCGGGAGCAGCACTGTCTCCACGCCCCCCAGCCCCAGCACATCCCCCAGCTTCACCGATGTACCGTCAGGGCCCACGGGGGTACCGTTGACGGTGGTGCCGCTTTTGGAGCCCAGGTCATATACCGTCCAGCCCTCCTCTCCCCGGATGAGGGCGGCGTGCTGCCGGGAGACCACCGGGTAATTGAGCACCACGTCGTTGCTCTCTCCCCGGCCCAGAAGATTCTCCCAGTGGCTCAGCGGTTCCCCTGCCCCGTTGGGCAGAGACAGAACCGCCCACACCTCGGGCTTCGGGGAGGCGTTGATAAGGGAACGGATCACCTTGGCCAGCATGGCAATAGCCAGCGCCGGAAACACAAAACGCAGGATCAGGGTGTACCAGGCAAAGGCTTCCGGGTAGTCCAAAGGCAGCTGGCGCAGGGCATTGGCCGCGGAAATCACGGCAGATACAAATTGGGACAAGGTCTTCCCTCCTCTCTGTATCCGGGAGGTCCCAATGGGTTTGTTCCAGCATACTACATTCCTCCCGGGGATACAAGGGCGGTTTTGCACAAAGTGAGCGGCAAAAAAAGGACGCGGCGGAATGGCTCCGTCGCGTCCGTTGGATTTATTCCTTTGCTGGAAGCTGATTGAGCTCAGGCATGAGCTCGTCGGAAATGATGGTAAGCATCTCCTCCAGCTTCTCCACATCCTGTGCGGGAAACCGCTCTTTAATCCGGTCCATTACGGTGGACAGGTAGCGGTAGCTCACATTGTAATAATCAATGTACTTCTGGGTCACCGCCAGGTGGTACTCCCGCTTGTCCTCAGGGGACTGTATCTTTTGCACATAGCCCTTCTGGACAAGGCTGTTGATCTTATAGGCGGCATTGGGGGGCGAGATGTTTACAAAGCTGGAGAATTCCGCGATGGTGGGGTTGCCCAGGGCGTTGATGATCTCCATGCAGAAGGTTTCCACGGTGGTAAGGCTGGCCTCCCGACTTTGGAAGCGGGAAAAGACCGCCTGGTAAAAGTGGAGCTTGAATTTGGTATACACTTGATTAAAAGCCTGATCCAGCATAGCGCTTCCTCCTGCAATTTCTTCCTTGATGATCAGTATAGCAAACTTACAGGCGGGAAGCAACCGTTACTGGATGACAAAGGTCAGCTCGCACCGGGCGGCAATCTTGCCGTCCACCTTGGCCACCGCCTTGCCGTAGCCGATGGGGCCGTGCTGCTCCACCAGCTCACAGCTGAGTTCCAGCACATCCCCGGGCAGCACCGGCTGCTTGAACCGGGCGTTCTTTACCCCGCCGAAAATGGCCAGCTTGCCCTTGTTCTCCGGCAGAGACAGGGCCGCTACCGCCCCGGTCTGGGCCAGGGCCTCCAGGATGAGTACGCCGGGCATGATGGGTTTGCCCGGAAAATGGCCCACAAAGAAGGGCTCGTTCATGGTGACACACTTAATGCCTGTAGCCTTCACCCCCGGCTCACAGTCGGTAATCTTGTCCACCAGCAGGAAGGGAGGACGGTGAGGCAGAATGTCCATAATCTCCTGAATGTTCAGTTCCATCGTTAACCCTCCCACTTTTGGAAGACCAGGCAGGTGTTGTGGCCGCCGAAGCCCAGAGAGTCGGAGATGGCCACCTTAATGTCCGCCTTCCTTCCCTCATTGGGTACGATGTCCAGATCGCAGGCGGGGTCGGGCACCTGGTAGTTGATGGTGGCAGGGACAAAGCCGTCCTTCAGCGCCAGCACGGAGAACATGGCCTCCACCGCGCCGCTGGCCCCCAGCAGGTGGCCGGTCATGGACTTGGTGGAGCTCACCATCAGCTTCTTGGCGTGCTCGCCGAAGACCTGGTGAAGAGCGGCAGTCTCGCCGCTGTCGTTAAGGGGAGTGGAGGTACCGTGGGCGTTCACATAGTCCACCTCAGCAGGGCTCATCCCCGCATCCTCCAGGGCCTGCTGGATGCAGGCGGCGCTCCAGGTACCGTGGGGGTCGGGAGCGGTGATGTGGTAGGCGTCGCAGGTGGCGCCGTAGCCCACAATTTCCCCGTAGATCTTGGAGCCCCGGGCCTGGGCATGGCCCAGCTCCTCCAGCACCAGGATGGCCGCGCCCTCGCCCATAACAAAGCCGCTGCGCTCTGCGTCAAAGGGAATGGAGGCCCGCTTGGGATCTTCCGCAGTGGTCAGGGCGCTCATAGAAGTGAAGCCGCCCATGGCCAGAGGGGTGATAGAGGCCTCGGCGCCGCCGGAGAGCATCACCTCGGCGTAGCCGTCCCGGATGTGGCGGAAGGCGTCGCCCACGGCGTTGCTGCCGCCGGCACAGGCGGCCACGGGGCAGATGCACATGCCGTGCAGCCCCAGGCGGATGGCAATGTGGCCGGCCGCCAGGTTGGTGATGGACATGGGGATGAAGAAGGGTGATACCTTGTCAAAGCCCCGGACATTGCCCGCCTCGCAGGAGGACTGAATGGTGGCGATGCCGCCGATGCCGCTGGAGACAGACACGCCGCACCGGGCGGTGTTCTCCTGCTCCAGGTTCAGGCCGCTGTCCTGCACCGCCTCCACCGCCGCTGTGACGGCGAACTGGGTAAAGCGGTCCATACGCTTAGCCTCTTTCTTGTCCAGGGCCACGGTGGGATCAAAATTCTTCACCTCGGCAGCCAGAGAGACCTTCTGACTGCTGTGGTCGTACAGGGTAATGGGAGCAACGCCGCATACGCCGTCCTTCACGGCCTGCCAGCTTTCCGCGGCGGTCAGGCCGATGGGCGTGACAGCGCCGACACCCGTGATGAC
>CALWYG010000167.1 GCA_944385695.1 uncultured Oscillospiraceae bacterium
CTCCTCTTACTCCGAGGAGTACGAGGAGATCAGCGATGCCTCCATTGATCCGGAAGAGGAGGAGCAGGAGGGCGGAAATGAAGAATAAGATTGCCTGGCTGTCCGCCCCCTATGTGATCTGGATGGCTCTGGTGGTGGTGGCCCCCATTATCATGGTGGTGTTCTACGCCTTTACTACGGCGGGGGGCGGCTTTACCCTGGACAACTTCGCCAAAATGGGCACCTATACGGTGATCTTCACCCGCTCCTTCCAGCTGGCCCTGGTGGCTACCATCGTCTGCCTGCTGCTGGGCTACCCCCTGGCCTATGTGATGGCCAAGGAGGGCCCGGGTTTTCAGCGCATGGCCATGGTGCTCATCATGCTGCCCATGTGGGTAAACTTCCTTCTGCGCACCTACGCCTGGATGGCCATTCTGGAGAATAACGGAATCCTCAACAACTTCTTTGAGGCCATCGGCCTCTTTAACCTCATCAACAACATCTTCGGCACCGACCTGACCTACTTCCGCATGATCCGTACCCAGGGGGCGGTGGTGCTGGGCATGGTGTATAACTACCTGCCCTTTATGGTCCTGCCCATCTATTCGGTCATTATCAAGCTGGACCACTCCCTGCTGGAGGCTGCCCGGGACCTGGGGGCCAACTCCGCTCAGGTGTTCCGGAAGGTTATCTTTCCCCTGTCCCTGCCCGGGGTGCTGTCCGGGGTGACCATGGTGTTTGTACCCTCGGTGTCCACCTTTGCCATCTCCCGTATGCTGGGCGGCAACAACCAGATGCTGCTGGGCAACCTCATTGAGCAGCAGTTCCTTGGGGGCGCCTATAATCCCTATCTGGGCAGCGCCATTGCCCTGGTTATGATGATTATCGTCATCGTCTGTATGGTGGTTATGAACCACTTCGGCGAGGGCGAGGAACAGGCGGTGATGCTATGAGACGTTACCGCATTGGAAGCCGGTTCTATATGGCGCTTATTTTCCTGTTCCTTTATGCGCCCATTCTGCTGCTGGTGGTCTTTTCCTTCAACAGCGCCAACAGCAACGTGGTCTGGCAGGGCTTCTCCCTTCGGTGGTATGAGGAGCTCTTCCGGGACCGGCAAGTGATGGGAGCGGTGTATAACACCCTTCTTGTTTCCGTCCTGGCCACCGCCATCTCCACGGTGGTGGGTACCTTCACCGCTGTAGGCCTATTTGGTATGCGCCGGCGCTGGCGCGACCCTATCCTGACGGTGAATAACATCCCCATTATGAACGCGGACATCGTCACCGGCGTGGCCCTTTGTATCTTCTTCGTAACGGTTATCGCTGGATGGAACGGCGTAGTGGTAGAGGGATGGAACGGCTTTGTCACCTATCTGGAGGAAAATTTCCGCCGAACCCTTCCTCGCATGGCGGAAGTGAACATGGGCTTTACCACCCTGCTGCTGGCCCATATCTCCTTCGACATCCCCTATGTGATCCTCAACGTGCTGCCCAAGCTGCGGCAGATGGACCGCAGTCTCATTGATGCGGCTCAGGATCTGGGCTGCACCTGGATGCAGGCCTTCCGCAAAGTGGTGGTGCCTGAGATCAAGCCGGGGATTGTCTCCGGCGCCCTCATCGCCTTTACGATGAGCGTGGACGACTTTGTGATCTCCTACTTTACCGCCGGCTCCGCCTCCACCTTGTCCATCGAAATCTACGGCATGGTGCGCAAGCGTGTGAGCCCTGAGCTTAACGCCGTATCCACCCTGCTCTTTGGGGTTGTGCTGGTACTGCTCATCATCATCAATGTCCGGGAATGGCATATGGAAAAACGCCAGGCTGCCGGGAAGTAATCTGGTCCCACCGCCGATTGGGCGTGGAGATAAATACCAACCAAACACTGGAGGAATGATCAATTGAAAAAAATCACTGCCTTGACCCTGGCCTGTTCTTTGGCTTTGGGCCTGTTCCTGTCCGGATGCGCCATGGACGAATCCAACAGCGGAAGCATGTCCTTTACCAACGGAAGTGGTAGCACCACAGGCAATAACAGCAGCAGCACCGCAAGCGGCGACCGGGTGGTCAATGTGTGCAGCTGGGGCGAGTACATTGACGAGAGCCTCATTGACAAATTTGAAGAGGAGACCGGCATCAAGGTCAACTACAGCACCGCCCCCTCCAACGAGGAGCTCTATTCCCTGCTTCAGTCCGGCGGCGTGAATTATGATGTCATCGTCCCCTCTGACTATATGATCGCCCGTCTGATCTCTGAGGATATGCTCCAGCCTCTGGATTACAGCAAGATCCCCAACTATGAGAAGATCGACGAGCAGTACAAGGGTCTGTCTTTTGACCCGAACAACGAGTACACGGTACCTTACACCTGGGGCACCCTGGGCATCATCTACAACACCACCATGGTGGACGAGCCCATCACCAGCTGGGAGGTTATGTTCTCGGATGAGTACGCTGGAAACATCCTGCTCATTGACAACTCCCGCGACGCGTTCGGGATGGCCCTCTACTACCTGGGCTATGACGTGAACACCACTGACGAACACCAGATCCGGGAGGCTGCCCAGCTGGTGGCCGACGCCAAGGCTCGCGGCGTCTACGACGGCCAGGGCATGGATGAGGTCTTCCAGATCATGGAGGGCGGCAACCTGGCCATCGCCACCTACTACGCCGGCGACTTCCTCAGCATGCACGAGAATAACCCTGACCTGGCCTTCTGTGTTCCGGAAGAGGGCTCTAACTGGTTTGTGGACGCCATGTGTATCCTGAAGAACGCCAAGAACGTGGACGAGGCCCACGAGTGGATCAACTTTATCGCCTCTACCGACTCCAACCTGGCCAACATGGACTACATCTGGTATGCTTCTCCCAACGCCGAGGCGCTGGAGCAGTACCCCGCCTACTATGAGGAGACCTATGGGGAGCCTCTGGATCAGGATCTCTACGAGATCATGGCCGCCCCCAAGGACGTGCTGGCTCGCTGCTCCATGTATGAGAACCTTCCTGCTGAGACCCTGGCCCTCTATAACGACCTTTGGATTGAGCTGGGCATCTAACCGGATAAAAAATCCACGCGGAACCTGTTCCGCGTGGATTTTTTTGTTCTCCTTGACCCATACTAGGAAAAACAAGGAGAGGAGGTGAGCACCGTGAGCAGAGCTAAGGAACCAAAGGGCCGCCAGGGGAAAAACAGAAAGGGCTCCGCCCCTGTGGCCGGGACCAATCCTGCCGACCCTAAGCGCAGCGCCCAGACTCCTATGGCCGACCCCCTGGAGATGCGTATGAAGGGGGAGAGCCACCAGATGTGAGACACATGCCGGGAAGATGTTTTTGCTGCGCGGACAAGTTAGAAATTGTTTCGAGCGGTTCACATAATGTTCATGGAAAATTCCAGATTTGGTGAAGATTCCCCAGAAGGGCTATGGTAAGCTATGGACAGATCAAAGATCTGATCTGTTTTCCTCCTTTCCCGCGGCACAGGCTGCGGGGGGACGATCCGGCACCCGCGCGAATACCGGATCACGGGAAATAGCCCTATTCTCCCGGGGCTGTGAACCGACCTCTTGACGCAGGGTATGCGTCTCACTGCCGCCGCCGCTGTATCGCCACGGGGCGGCAGACCAAAGGCTCCCGCCCCCTATGGGACGGTTTGCATATATTTCATTTCTTCACCTCCTCTCTTTTCACGCTGAAAGGCCCGCCGGAAACGGCGGGCCTTTCGGTTTTCTCCCAATAAGCGGCATAGCCGCCTGTTTGAAAAGAAGGCGCAAAAAGCCCCCGACAATTGCCGGGGGCTTTTTTGCGCGATTTGCTGTTTGGTCCGGCAGAGCCGGGGAAATAGGCCTAGAGGGGGTTTCTCAGGAATTGATGGGCAGGGTCAGCAGGCCTGCCGGGCCCTTTTCCATAAGCTGATAGTAGTCGTAGTTGAAGAGGATGCGGTAGTAGTCCGTATCCAGAATGGCGGAGGAGTAGGCCACCCGGTTTTGCACCTCGGCAATCAGGTTGGTCACTGCCTCAGCATCGGGCTGTGTCCCATCCCAGCGGGTAAATACATCGGTGGTGGAGTTATAGTACCCGGTGTCGCTGATAAAGCTGTAGTTGGCAAAGATCACCAGCGGCGGAGCATCGGAGAGAATGTCGCTGCCCATGATAAGCCGGGAATCGTACTCCAGGCCGAAGAGGTTGGACAGAGTAGGCATAACGTCCAGACTGGAGCAATACTTGTCCACATACACCGGATCTTCCATCTCGCTGTTCCAGATAATCAGGGTGTTTTCATAGATTTCAAACACTGGGTCCACCGCGTGGCCCAGCAGCTCGCTGTATTCCTCGTCGGTAAGGCCATAGGGGTAATGGTCGGCGGACAGGACAATTACCGTATCTTCCAGCTTTCCGGCCGCCTCCAGCTGGTTCAAAAGCCGCTCCATAGCCAGCTCCAGCTCCATCTGGCTGGCCAGGTAGCATTTGACCGTATCGCTGTAAGGCAGGTCCTTTACGGTGTTCCAATGCCGGGCGGACATGGCATTTTCCTCCAAGGAGTAGTTGAGGTGGCCGCTCACCGTCAGGCAGTAGACCATAAACTGGTCCTCGTCAATGAACATGGGGACGATTTCCTCCATCATCTCCAGATCGGAGGGGGGGAACTGGCCGCCCCAGTCCATGTTGAGCCCCTGTCCAATGGCGTAGTACTCATAGCCCATATTTGGGTGGGAGAGGTTGCGGTCGTAGTAGTCATAGAGGTAGTCGTGGAAGGCCATGGTCCGGTAGCCTTCTTTTCGGAACTGATTGCCCAGGGCGAAGGGCATGTAATTTTCTGAGGACAGGGAGTAGCTCCACACACCGGATTTGGGGATCAGACCGGTGGTGGTTACGTACTCGCCGTCTGAGGTGGACACTCCCCACAGAGGGGTGTAGAAATGTTCAAAGACAAAGCCCTGGTGGGACAGCTTCCAGAGGGTGGGAGTACGCTGGGGGTCCATGGCCAGGGTGGAAAAGCCCTCTGCTACGATCCAAATAAGATTTTTCCCTTCAAAATATCCCGTCCATTGGTTTTCAGACGTGGGGGTGCGCTGGGAGAACCACTGGTGGGCCTGGAGCAGCCCCTCATCCGTCTCCTGGGCGATGATGGTGTCAAAGTCAATGGGCAGGGCGTGGACTCCCTGGGGAGCAAAGACCTCGGCAGAACTGCTGTCGGGGTCCGGCTGGCTGGAGGAGGAACTGTCCGGGTCGGGATTTTGTTCCTGGTCGGGATCGATGCCGAAGAGAACCCGTCGGATTTCCAGCTGAGTCTGGGTGAGCGCACCAAAGTACTGGGTCTCCAGCTCGGGGGTGGCGGTCTGGAAGTAGATGTACCGCAGGGACATCACGCCGCCGCCGCACAGCATCACAAGGCCCATGGACAAAAGCTGAATCACGACCGCCAGCCCTGTCCAGCGAAGGCGCAGTCCGCTGGATTGCTGCCGGGGAGAAAGGATCCGCTCCCGCAGGCAGAAGGACAGCACCAGCGGAATGGCCATCATCACCACTGGAAACCAGTTGACCAGCACCTCGCCCACCGCCATATCTCCAAAGGCCCCGGCCACCATAGCCATTTTAGTCAGGGAGAAGATGGTGAGGAAAGTTTTGAACAGCCGGTAATAGACCGTCTGTGCCCCCAGCCACAGGGACAGGATCAGGGTGCAGAGGATCAGCAGCACCCGCCCGCGCCGGGGGGCAACACTGCCGCACAAAAGCCCCAGCAGCAGGGCGGTGGGCAGGGAGAAGAGCAGGGTAAACAGTACCCCCGGAACGGTGAGGGAGCCAAAGCAAAAGAGCTTTAAAAGGATTTCCTCATAATAGATGACGGAGAAAAAGAACAGGGAGGGGGCGGCCAACGGCCGCCAGTGCTCCCACAGTCGGGAGAATCGAACAGACATGGCGGGTATCTCCTTCAAAGCACTGTGTTTCCTTGATTATATTGAAATCGGGGAAGGTTGTCAATGAGGGAGGAATTGGGAGAAAAACTAGGAAAAAGGAATAAAAAATTTTTTTGGATAAAGTGGCTTTTTGTATGAATGACATAGGAAATTTCTTGTCAGAATGGGCTTCTTCTGCTATAATAAGTCGGAACTTCACAGTTTGTTCATATCTTTGCCGCCTGGACTTCCGGCGGCTTTTGCAGGAAAGCGAGGAACCAGTGTGTCCCAGTTGAGCCAAGCCGTTGTTCGCGGCCTGTTGGGGGTCTATTCCGCCTATTATGATGTGGAGGAGATCTCCGAAGAGGGCCCGCTGAAGGCCCTTTGTGCCTACCACTCCCGGGAGAGCCAATATGTGCTGAGCAAAAAGGTGGAGCTGTGGGCGGCAGAAAGTCACGAGTACCTCTACCTGTGGGATATGGAGCAGCTGGAGGAGGAGGGAGCGGAGGAGATCTTCGCCCGGGTCCTTTCAGACGGAGAGCCCCGGGTCAAGCCTCATTCCCAGCATATGAGTACCTATCTGACGGCGGTGATTCTCTATGAGAGCGCCGCACCCCGGGCTCTGGAGCGGCTGAAAAAGCTGAAAAAGCGCCGGGAATTTAAGCTATCGCTCCATGGATGGATGGAGTTACGTATAGCCGCCGTGGACTTGTCCAACGGCGAAGTTTCCACCAATCGGGCGGGGAAGGTCCTGGAGAAAGACCTGAAGCGCCTGGTGGGACGCATCATTGCTAACTATAAAGGAGAGGAGAAAACTCAATGAATGCAATGCTTGTTGTAATCGTTGGCATTATCATTCTGATCGCAGGATACGTTTTCTACGGCGGATGGCTTGCCAAGCAGTGGGGCGTTGACGATACCAAGGTCACCCCCGCCCATGAGCTGGAGGACGGTATGGACTATGTTCCCGCCAAGGCCCCTGTGCTGATGGGACACCACTTTTCCTCCATCGCCGGCGCTGGCCCCATCAACGGCCCCATCCAGGCTGCTGTGTTCGGCTGGGTGCCTGTGGTGCTGTGGGTTCTGATCGGCGGCATCTTCTTCGGTGCTGTCCATGACTATGGCGCTCTGTTCGCCTCCATTCGTCACAAGGGCCAGTCCATTGGTGAGGTTATCGCCCTGAATATCGGCGACCGGGCCAAGAAGCTGTTCCTGATCTTTTCTTATCTGACCCTGATCCTGGTGGTGGCTGCTTTTGCCTCCATCGTGGCCAGCACCTTCCAGGCCACTTATGTGGACGACGTTCTGGATGTGGAGAAGTCCGGCACCAACGCCTCCGTGGCCATGATCTCTCTGCTGTTCATCGTGATGGCCGTTCTCTTCGGCTTCTTTGTCTACCGCAAGGGAGCGCCTCTGTCCGTGGCCACCGTCGTGGGCGTCATCGGCATTGTGGTCTGCCTGGCCATCGGCTTGAACTGGCACCCCATCTACCTGAACAACGCCGCCTGGATGTGGATCATCGGTGCGTACATCCTGGTTGCCTCCGTGGCTCCTGTGTGGATTCTGCTTCAGCCCCGTGACTACCTGAGCTCCTTCCTGCTGTACGCCATGATGATCATCGCTGCGGTTGGCGTTATCGGCGCCGGCCTCACTGGTGCGGACGCCGCCCACATGGACATGCCCGCTTTCACCGGCTGGGTGGACACTCTGGCTCCCACCGGCAGCTCTCTGGGCTCCGTGTTCCCCGCCCTGTTTGTCACCATCGCCTGCGGCGCCATTTCTGGTTTCCACTCTCTGGTTGGCTCCGGCACCACTGCCAAGCAGCTGGACCACGAGCGGGATGCCAAGCCCATCGCCTACGGCGGCATGCTCATCGAGTGCGCCCTGGCCCTGATCTCCCTGGCTGCCGTGTCCTTTATCTGGACCGAGTACGCCAATAAGGAGATCGTCACCCCCACCCAGGTCTTCGCCACCGGCATTTCCCGGATGGTGGCTTCCATCCCCGGCCTGGCTGGCGCTCAGAGCACCATCTCCTCCCTGCTGGTGCTGACCGTTTCTGTGTTCTGCCTGACCTCTCTGGACACTGCCACCCGTCTGGCCCGCTACATGTTCCAGGAGTTCTGGCTGAAGCCCGGTGAGACCGCCAAGGACGCCACCGGCTTCAAGGCCGTGCTGTGCAATTCTCTGGTAGCTACCGCCATCACCGTGGTGGCTGGCGTGGGTCTGGGCATGACCGGCTATTCCAAGATCTGGCCTCTGTTCGGTGCTGCCAACCAGCTGCTGGCTGCTCTGGCTCTGCTGGCTGTGTGTGCCTGGCTGGGCAACATCGGCAAGAACAACAAGATGTTCTACTTCCCCATGCTCTTCATGCTGGTGGTTACCCTGTACTCCCTGTTCCAGACCATCACCACCAAGATCGGTCAGATCACCAGCACCGATCCCGAGGTGTTGGCCAAGGTGGACTGGGGCACCTATGCCCAGGCCATTCTGGGCGCCCTGCTCTTTGTGCTGGCTATCGTGCTGGCTGTGGAGGGCTGCATGACTATCTTCGGCAAAAAGAAGAAGGTTCAGGCCTGATTGATCCCCTGTACATGAAAAAGCGGACCCGTATGTTCGGGTCCGCTTTTTATTTGCCTGGAAAGGCGAACTGTGGTATGATGGGAGGCATGGAAACCAGGTAGGAGGTGACAGTGTGAAAAGCAGTAAAATACTCTCGGTTCTTTGTTCCTTGCTTATGGCTCTGGCTGTGCTCAGCGGATCAATCGCCGTACCTATTTTGTGCCGGAGTTTCTATTACGCCCAGATCGGCCCTTTGGGTCTGGAGGAATATACGGGGCTGAATGAGGCGGTGATTCGGGAAGCCTATGACGATGTGCTGGATTACTGTACAGGAAAGGCCGATACCTTCTCCGCCGGGCTTCTGCCCTTTTCCGACTCCGGGGCAAGCCACTTTGCCGATGTGCGGGGGCTGTTCTTGCTGGACCTGCGGGTGCTGGGAGCTTCTCTGGCAGGGCTTGTACTGGTGCTGATCGTTGCCCGGTACAGCAAGCTGCGGCCCCACTATTTCCTGGGCCGGGGTCCGGGATTCTGGGGGGCGGCCGGACTGGGCGGAGCTTTTCTGGTGGTGGGTGGCCTGGCAGCGTTGGATTTTGACCGGGCCTTTGTAGTATTCCACACCCTCTTTTTCCCGGGAAAGGACAACTGGATCTTCGACTGGCGTACAGATCCGGTGATCCTCATCCTTCCCCAGGACTTTTTCCGCAACTGCGCCATCCTGGCCCTGGGACTGGTATTGCTCTGGTGCGGAGTGCTCATCGCCTTCGATTTAATAACAAGCAAAAAAAGACCTGCGAAGTAAGTTCGCAGGTCTTTTTTTATGATTTGGGTGCCCGGAAGGCGAAAAAACGCTGGCCCAGGTAGTTGAGAACGACAAACAGTCCGGAGCCCACCAGCATGGTCAGGTTGCCCTGGAGCTGTTCGCTAAGCCCTAATCCCTTCAGCAGAGCTTCCATCATCGGCTGGGCCAGACCGTAGGCCAAAAGCCAGCACACCGAGATGTTCACGATAAACCGCAGCACCACTCCGGCTCCTTTTTCCTGATTCCGGAAGGTAAAGTGCTTGTTGAGGAAAAAGCTTACCACGCTGCCCACCAGGTAGTTGGCCGCCGAGGAAATCCAGTACCCCGCGTCCCCCCAGGTGTGCAGTCCGGCCAGATTATAAAGGCCGAACATGACCCCATAGCCCACCAGAGTGTTTATCATGCCCACCAGAACAAAGCGGAAGAACGTAGGATCAAAGATCTGTTTCAGCTTGTCCATCATCGGCCGCTCCTCCGCAGTGGTCGGCCACGATGTACCGGGGCCGGTCCTTGATCTCCTCATAAATTCTGGCCACATAGTAGCCGATGATGCCCAGGCAGATCATCAGCACGCTGCCAATGATGAGCTGCAGCAGGATGACGGTGGTAAAGCCCTCCAGGGCCCGGCCGGAGAGTTTCTGCCACAGGGACCAGAACCCAAGTACCACCGAGCAGACAAACACTACCAGTCCCAGCAGGGTGATGAGCTGCAGGGGGGCGGCGGAGAAGGAGGTGAGGTTTACCACCGCATATTTGGTCAGGCTGCGGATAGACCACTTGGATTCTCCCTCCAGTCGGGGCTGAACCTCAAATTCCACCTGGGCGGTGGAGAAGCCGATCCAGGAGGACAGGGCCCGGAAGAACGCGTTTTTCTCCCGCATGGCCAGCAGAGTGTCCACCGCTCTGCGGTCCAGGAGCTTGAAATCGGAGGCCCGGGACATGTCAATGCCAGTGGCATTGCTGATCAGGGAGTAAAAGGTTTTGGCGGCCAGGGTATGCATGGGGCTCTCCTTGCCCCGGCTGGACTTGATACCCTCCACCACCTGATAGCCCTGCTCCCACAGATGGTACATTTCAAGAATTTTCTCCGGGGGATGCTGCAAGTCACAGTCCAGCACCACCACGCAGTCCCCCTGAGCCTGAGCCAGACCGGCGAAGATGGCCGCCTCCTTGCCGAAGTTCCGGGAGAAGCGCACTCCGCGCACCTGGGGGCAGCTGGAGGCCTGGGTCTCGATGGCGTTCCAGGTTTTGTCCTTGGAGCCGTCGTCGATAAAGATGACCTCATGGCGGATGTTTGCCTGCTCCAGGAGTGCGCAGATCACCTGCGATGCCCGGGGGACGGAGGCCTCCTCGTTATAGGCGGGGAGGACGACCGAAAGCAGCGGTTGTTTGATTGTATCCTGCATAGGCGTCATCTCCTGTTTTCATAGGCCAGCTCCTAGTCGGACTTGGGAGTATATTCCTCTCCCATGCGTACCACAACCCGGCCGTCCATCACCTGGACGCTGCCCTGGGCAGGGTAGAGGGGCATGTCCTGGAAGGCGGCGGAATCGGAGATGGAGATCATGGTCTCCTCCGAAGGTTCCTCCACGGGGAAGCTCAGCCAGCTGTTCAGATAGTAGTAGATGTGTTTGTTCAGAGGGAGCACCGAGTGGATGGGGACGCTGTAATGATCCACCTGGAGATAGCTGGGGATATCGGACTGGATTTGGTCGGCGGGAACCGCACCAATAATGGCAATCTCCATCCCGGGCTCATACCCCTCGCAGCTCTCAATCCGGGCCAAAAGCCGGGTGGCGTAGCTCTCCGTAGCCCGGTGGGCCTGGGCGGAGGCGGTGTAGAGGAGGTTGTTGGTGTTCAGGCAGAACAGGAGCAGCAGGGCGCACCACACCGCTCCGGAGGGGAGAAGGGGGCGCAGCTTTCCCAGTTCCTCCAGGGCATCCGCCCGGTCAAGCGCCAGAAGGACCAGCAGATAGACAGATACGAAGGCATACTTCATAAGCGGGGTAGGGGCGGAGTAGGGACTTAATACCTGCATAAAGTTCATGCCCAGGGGCAGCAAAGCCAGCAGGGCCAGAGCGCCGATGGGGCGCCACTTCTCCTCAAAGAGACTCCTGCGGACGAAGACCGTCCACAGGGCCACAAGGCCCAGAACCAGGGCCAGCAGGTCCAGAAGGACCATAAAAAGGTTGGAAAAGCCGTTTGCCGATCCGGGGAGGAAGAAGAAGGCAATGGCCTGCTTATAACATTCCACAATGAGGCTGGGGAGCTGGCCGAAGGGATAGCCTTCCGCGGCGGCATCCATGCCCAGGTAGGAGAGAAGCTCCAGATTTTTTACCTTCAGGAAGACCAGCAGGATCACATAGTAGAGTACCGCGCCCACGGCCAGGTAACCCACCAGCCGAAGGCCAAAATTGAGGGTGTCACGGAAGGAGGATGCCTTGTCCACTACCCGGGCCAGCACCGCCAGAAGAGACAGGGCAATAGCCACGGTGGCGTAGGCCTGATAGATGCCCATGGCCAGGGCCAGAGCCACCGCTCCCAGCAGCCACCGGACCCGGCCTTCCCGGGCCAGCCATACGGATAGAACCGCCAGAAAAATCGCCAGGCAGTAGGCTGAGGCGGTAAACATGTAGAGGAAGGTGTATCCCACACAGGGGAAAAGAGCCATCACCGCCCCGGTGAGGGCGGAGAGGGCGCGGCTGCGAAGGCCCAGCACATCTATGACGAAAGCGGCGGCCAGAGAGAGAAACAGTACCGACAAAAACCCGATGAGGGCGGGCATCTGGGTGAAGTTATTGAGGGCGGAGGCGTAGTGGAGAAACCATCGCCCGGACACGGTCATCTGCTGGGGGTCAAAGACCCGGCTGAGCCCGTCGGAATTGGGGATGAGGTTGGTGAATGCGTACAGGTGGCCCAGATATCCGGCCACAAAGCAGCCGAAAAAGGCGGCCCGGCGGTTGTGCCCCGCTTTTTGCCAGAGGCTGCGGCTCAGTTGATCAATGGACATAGACATCCTCCTGGAGGAAAATGATAACAATACAGCATACATTATAGGCCCAACCCCGGGATTTTGCAAGGGGGAGAGGCTTGCAAAAGGAGAAACCCTCTGATATAATAGGTTTAATGAACGAAAGGAGGGGTGTCCCATGATGATCTCTACCAAGGGCCGGTATGCCCTGCGGGTGATGATCGAGCTGGCCCAGCGGGAGGGGCAGGGGTATGTGGCGCTGAAGGATGTGGCCCGCCGCCAGGACATCTCGGAAAAATATCTGGAAGCCATTATGAAAAAGCTGGTACAGGAAGGCCTGGTGACCGGTTTGCGGGGGAAAGGCGGCGGCTATCAGCTGGCCAAGCCCGCCTGGGAGTGTACCGCGGGAGAGATTCTGCGGGCCACCGAGAATACGCTGACCCCTGTGTCCTGTCAAGGTCTGGGCGAGACGGGGTGCCCCCGGGGGGAGAAGTGCCCTACCCTGCCCATGTGGCGGGAGCTCAATGGGTTGATTCAAGACTACTTTGACCGCACGACCCTGGACCACCTGGCCCAAAAGGCCCGGGAGCTGGAGGGGGAGAACTGAATCCCCCTCCAAGGCCGGGGGTGAGAAAAGTTGAAAAATGGTGAAATTACCTCTTGCGTCCAGGGACAAGTTCTGGTATGATACTTCGGAACATGAAAGGGGGAGGACACCATGACCAAACAGTCCGCGCGGCTGGGCACAGAGTTTGGGTCAGTGTTTCCTTTTTTCGTGGAGTGGTGACAATCACATGGTGATTGTCTTTTTTTATGCGTGTTAAGAGAAGGGAGAAATGAAAATGAATCAAAATGCAGGCATCTATGACGCCCGGCAGCTGGGCCGGCCCAAGATGTTTATTCTGGGCGTGCAGCATATGTTTGCCATGTTTGGAGCCACGGTGCTGGTCCCCGCCCTCACCGGGCTGTCTGTATCCGCCACGCTGCTGTTTGCGGGCCTGGGCACCCTGCTGTTCCATCTTTTGACCAAGCGGATGGTACCCGCCTTCCTGGGTTCCTCCTTCGCTTTCATCGGCGGATATGCCGCTGTGGCCCCCATGCTGGAGGACGGCACCCCCAACAAGGAGATGCTGCCCTACGCCTGCTTCGGCGTCATGCTGGCGGGCTTTATGTATGTGATCCTGTCCGCCCTCTTTAAGATCTTCGGTACCAAGACAGTCATGCGTTTCTTCCCCCCCATTGTCACCGGCCCGGTCATCATCTGTATTGGCCTGACCCTCTCCTCCACCGCCATCACCAACTGCCGGGACAACTGGGCCATCGCCCTCATTGCCATTGCCATTGTGGTGGGCTGCAACATCTGGGGCAAGGGCATGGTGAAGATTATCCCCATCCTTCTGGGCGTGGTGGGTTCCTATGCCGTGGCGGTTATTTGCCAGATCACCGGCATGCATACCATGGACCCCGCCAAGATCCAGGCCCTGGCCGACGCAGCCTGGATTGGCCTGCCCTTCCAGTTTGAGGATACCCTCTTTGGCCTCTTCAGCCGCCCCGATCTGAATACCGGCATGCTCCTCACCTCCGCGGTGACCATCATGCCCCTGGCCCTGGCCACCATGGTGGAGCACATCGGCGATATGTGTGCCATCTCCTCCACCTGTGAGCGCAACTACCTCCAGAATCCCGGCTTCCACCGCACCCTCCTGGGCGACGGCCTGGCCACCTCTCTGGCCTCTGTCTTCGGCGCTCCGGCTAACACCACCTACGGTGAGAACACCGGCGTGCTGGCCCTCAGCAAGGTCTATGACCCCCGTGTCATCCGCATTGCCGCCGGCCTTGCCATTCTGTTCTCCTTCTCTCCCAAGTTTGCCGCTCTGGTTTCGGCCATGCCCACTGCCACCATGGGCGGAGTATCCATGGTGCTTTACGGCATGATTTCCGCTGTGGGCGTACGTAACGTGGTGGAGAACCAGGTGGACTTCACCAACAGCCGCAACGTCATTATTGCCGCCCTCATCATGGTGCTGGCCATCGGCATCAACTACTCCGGTGCAGTGACCTTCCAGGTGGGCGAGGCCACCATCAGCCTGTCCGGCCTGGCCGTGGCGGCCATCACCGGTATTGTCCTCAACGCCATCCTCCCCGGCAAGGACTATGAGTTCGGCTCCGACGAGAAGGGCGACACCGCCGTCAACTTCAAGGTGTAATCCCAAAGGCTGGAACAGCCCTGTCAAAGAAACAGAAAAGCCCGCTGCCTGAATGCTCAGACAGCGGGCTTTTGTTATCCCAAAAGTCCCCGGGCAAAGGGAAGGCGGTCGGTTACCTTCCGGTAGATCCAATAACACAGGAAGGGGAGGGTATAGCACGCCGCAAACCGGGCAGCCAGCAGGGGGCCCACCGAGGATACACCACGGTTTTGGAGGAACGCAGTGACCAGGGTCAGGAACAGACAGTGGCTGAGATAGACAAAGAAGGAACACTCGGAAAGCTTTCCCAACAGGGTTTGAACCCGCTGGGGTGTGTGCGTGAGGAAAAGGCACAGAGACTGGAGAAAGAAGATAGACAGCAGGTCAGCACACAGCTTGATCAGATCCAGGTTAAAAATCCACTGTCCCGCGGCGTACTGCCAGCAGGCCAGCCCTGCGCAGAACAAAGCACCTATTCCGGCCAGCACCAGGTTCCATCCATTCCGGAGCAGCCGCACCCCACGGTAGTACCGCCCCATGTAGAGTCCCGCCGTCCAGAACAGCAGGTAGGTGGGAAAAACCCGGTCATAGTAGGGGAAGGGGAGCAGGGCGGGCAGCTGCTGTAGGAAGAGTGTCACCAGCAGGCTCAGGCTCATGCCCACAAAGGGAGACAGGCTGCGCACCATCCACCTCCACAGGGGCATAAGCAGGTAAAACTGCATGACGATCACGATATAGTAGAAGGGAGAAGACAGGTTGCCGATGAGCAGGTAGGAGAAAAACTCTCCCACCTCGCCCCGCACATAGTGGATGACCCAAAAGGCCAGATAGTAGATGATCACCCACAGCACGTAGGGGAGATAAATCTTCCGCACCCGCCGCAGGCAGTAGCGCAGGTAGTCCCCAAAGCCCAGGGGCTTGTCCCACATCTGCATGGCCAGCTTCGCCGCGCCGGTGTAGAGGAACATGGGAACCACAAAGGCGGCCAAACGCCAGGGAAGGTAGACCGCCACGCTCTGCCAGGTGCCGGGGGTCAGGCTGGAGATCCCCAGGGATAACACGTGGATGAGGATCACCGCCAGACTGGCCAAAGCGTTCATATAACTCAGTTCCTGCCGTCGTACCATGGTGGGTACCTCCTGTTTTAAAAAGGCCGTCTCCGGCAGAACCGGGGACGGCCTTATCAGTCCGCATTCAGTTTACCCTATCCCAGTGGACAAGTCAACGGGAAAGGAATCAGTTCTCCTTCTCCCGGGGGAGCAGCAGGTTCATAAGAATAGCCACGAAAGCGGCGGGAACGATGCCGGAGCCGCCGAAGATAAGCTGCACCCACTGGGGCAGGCCGGAGAGCACTCCGCTGTTGGCGCCCAGGCCATAGCCCAGGCCCAAAGCCACAGAGACAATGGACATGTTCCGGGCGGTAAGGGGCTCACGGGTAATGAGCTGGATGCCGCTCATGACGATGGAGGAGAACATGATGACCGCCGCGCCGCCCAGTACGCTCTGGGGCATGATGGACACCACGGCCGCCAGCTTGGGCAGCAGGCCGCACAGCACCAGGAACACAGCGCCGCAGGCCAGGGCGGTGCGGTTGACGATCTTGGTCATGGTGACCAGGCCCACATTCTGGCTGAAGGAGGTGTTGGGCAGTACTCCGAACAGGGCGGCGAAGGAGGAGCCCAGACCGTCGCAGATGATGCCGCCGGACAGCTCGGTGTCGGTGGCCTCACGGCCCATGCCGCCCTCGGTGACTCCAGAGATGTCGCCCACGGTCTCCACGGCGGTGACGATGAACATAATCATCACCGGCAAAATGGCACGCAGGTCAAACACGGGCTTGACCGGCAGGAGAGAGGGAACGGCCACCCAACTGGCCTGGGCCACCTTGTCTCACTTGAGCACCCAGGCCTTGGTGTACTCCACCCCATCAGCGGTGACGCCGGTGGTGGAGAGGAACAGAGGCAGCACCGCGCAGATCACATAGCCGCAGATGATGCCGATGAGGATGCAGGAGGAGCTGGCCAGCCCCTTGGCCCCATGCTTCAGAGCCAGAACAATGACCATCACGGCCAGGGCGATGAGCAGATTTTCCAAAGAGCCGTAGTCCTTGGCGCTGGTGCCCCCTCCGAAGGAGCCCACACCCACGCTGATGAGGGACAGGCCGATGGACAGTACCACCGTTCCGGTGACTACTGCGGGGAAAAACCGGCGCAGAGGCTTTAAGAAGGCACCCAGCACGGTCTCAAACAGGCCGCCCAGAATGGAAGCCCCCATAATAGCCCCATAGGAGACGATGCCGCCCCCCATTACGCCTACCACGCTCTGGAACACGCCGATGAAGCCAGAGCTGGTGCCCATAATAATGGGAACCTGGCCGCCCACCGGGCCGATGGAAAACAGCTGCACCAGGGTGACGATGCCGGCCACCAGCATGGCGTTCTGGAGGAGGGTTACCTGAATGGCGGCAAAATCTTCCGCCCCGCCTCCGGCGGCGGCACACAGGTTGGTGATAATAAGGATGGGGGTCAGGTTGCCCTCGAACATGGCCAGCACATGCTGAAGGCCCAGGGGGATTGCCTGCCGCAGGGGAAGGCGCCCCTTGAACTCATAAGGGGTGGAATACTGGGTGGAATGCTCCATTGTGATCCTTCCTGTCATACATAAGATACGCCCCGGAACCACCGGGGCGTATCCCATTATACCAAAAATTTTCTTTGTTCACAGATTATTCATCTAATTTCGCGGAAAAAGGTGGAAATTCTCTCTTTTACTCAAGGTTGAAAGCAATTGACCGGGTCTTCTTGGAGCCTTTGACGGGGAGCGGGACTTCTCACAGCGGTGTTGCGCGCTCCGTCTCCCCACCCGGGCGCAGCCGGGAGCGGTAGGGCTGCAAGTGAAGCTCCTCCCCGGGCACATGGAAACCAAGACCCAGGTTATCCCCCGAGTCCAGGGAGAAGCCGCAGTCGTCCGTTTCCTCCAGAAGGAACCGCCGCTCCAGTTGCTGGAAAAACCATTGGATGTGAAAGTTGTTGGGGGAAGAGCCAGGGTAGCTGGTGAGATACTGCTTCATGGACTTTGGGCCGTTGCGGAAAAAGAAGTAGACCCCGAAGAGGCGGCAATCCTCCTTCAAATAGGGCAGCAGCTGCTCCAGGTAGAAATTTTCGTGGTAGAAGCTGTGTTCATTGGTGCCGAAGAAGTCCATGGTCCGGTCGATGCTGTGCGGCCGGATGGGGGGCGTCGGCCCCGCGTCGGCGATGTAGAGGATAGGAAAGGGGGCCCCTTGGCGCTCGATCACGTCCTTATACCCCAAGAGAGTTTCGGGAAATTTGTCCACCACAATCAGGCAGTCCTCCGGGCCCAGCAGATCCAGGTGGTTGTGGAGGAAGAACCATGCAGTGACATAGCTTTCCAGCCAGACCTTTCCCACGGGGTGCTGCTGCTTGTCCGCCCGGATGCGTTCCTCCAGCCAGTGGTAGGAGCGCTCAAAAAGACTGAGGGTCATGGAGGGCAGGTCCCGGTAGAGCTCCCGCGTGGGGTCGGGCTTGTCGTAGAGGCTGGTGTTTACATTGCCTGTTTCCAAAATCCCGTTTCGGATATCTGCCTGATAGCCGCATGGGCAGCGCAGGTGGGCCTCAAACACATATTTTTGGCTCATTGACACATGTTCCAGCAGCAGTTCCCCTCCGCAGTGGGGGCAGCAGAGCAGGTGGAGCATGTCCACGGGGACGCCGGTGTTGCTCTGGTGGCCGGTGTTGTGGTCCAGGGCGGCCAGCTTCTGGTCCAATACCTGCCTGGCCCGGGCGATGGTTTGTTCCCGCTGGCGCAGCGTTTCCTGGTGGGCAAGATAGATCTGCCGAAGTTCCTCCCGGTCTTCCTGAGCACACAAATTGGAGATACGGCGCAGAGACAACAAGCGATGGATGGTTTTCAGCGGGAACTCCAGTGCCTTCAGTTCCTGAATCCAACGCAGATCCTCCAGAGTCTTTTCGTCAAAAACATATTGATTGTTGTGCTTTGGAGGCACCAAAAGGCCGTTATTGATATAAAAATATAAACTGTTTACCGGGATGCCAAACTGGCGCACCACCTGGCCGATTTTCATGGGCCGCACCTCCCTTGTTGGGTGTAAGGTTATCATAGCGCAAAATCTATACTATGGTCAAGAAATTTGAAAAAAAGACGGGAGAACGGCGGTTGACATGGCCTTGGGTGGATAGGCTAAGATACGTTCCAATCAGCACAGGAATGGCAACGTACAGCGACAAAGGAGCGAAGAACTATGGAATATCTGAAAAAAGCCGCGGTCCGTCCCGCCCAGGAGGCGCAGGCGTGCAGCCGGCAGGTGGCCGAAATCATTGCCCGGGTACGGGAGATGGGAGACGAGGTGCTGCGGGAATATAATCTCCGCTTTGACGGGAACGGCAGGGAGCAGCTGAGGGTGACCCGGGAAGAAATTGACGCCGCTTATGCCAGTATGACACCGCAGGAATTGGAGGATCTGCGCCGGGCGGCGGACAACATCCGTGCCTTTGCCCAGGCACAAAGGGAATGCCTGAACGGGCTGGACAACTTCTCCAACCTGTCCGGGGCAGTGCTGGGACACCGGGTTATCCCCGTGGAGTCCTGTGGGTGTTATGTGCCGGGGGGCTCTTACCCCCTCTTTTCCACCGCACTGATGCTGATTATCCCCGCCAAGGTGGCCGGGGTAAAACGGGTAATCGCCTGTTCTCCCGCAGAAAAGGGAACTCCCTCCATTAACCGCAAGACCTTGGTGGCCATGGATATCGCCGGGGCGGATGAAATCTATGCCGTAGGGGGTGCTCAGAGTATTGCCGCTTTTGCCTATGGAACCCAGCAGATCCGGGCAGTGGATGTGATTGTGGGGCCCGGAAACCAGTATGTGGCCGAGGCGAAGCGTCAGTGCTATGGCCAGGTGGGGATTGATTTCTTTGCCGGGCCAAGTGAGGTGCTGGCTGTGGCCGATGACAGCGCCGACCCGCAAGTGCTGGCCGCGGATATGCTGGCACAGTCGGAGCACGACCCCATGGCCAAGGGGATTCTGGTCACCACCAGCCGGGCACTGGGTCAGGCTGTTATCCAGGCGGTGGAAGAGCAGCTGTCCGGGCTGGAGACGCGGAACATTGCCGCCCAATCCTGGAACACCTATGGAGAGGTGGTGCTGGTGGATGACCTTGGCCAGGCGGTGGAGCTGGCCAACCAGTATGCCCCGGAGCACCTGGAGGTGGTTGTGGCGGATGAGAGCATTTTGCCCGGCTTTGTGAATTTCGGCTCCCTGTTTATCGGCCAGGAGACCGGCGAAGTCTTTGGAGATTACGCCTCGGGTACCAACCACACCCTGCCTACGGTGCGGGCGGCCCGGTATACCGGCGGCGTCTGGGTGGGGACATTTTTGAAGGTTTGTACCTTCCAGCGCTATCAATCCAACGCAATGAGAGAGATTGCTCCGCTGGTTTCCCGGCTGGCCCGGGAGGAGGGCCTTGTCGGCCACGCAAGGGCAGCGGAAATCCGCTTGGAGCGTTTATAAGGGCTGTGTGAGGGAACGCATATAGAGAAGAACAAGCCGGCGGCATGGAGTTTTGCTCCATGCCGCCGGCTGAAACATTGACCGGACCAGGGGCGGGCCTGGTGGGTCACATTGTTTTGCGGCGTGTTCCGGTTCGCGGATGACAGATGGGACACTTACTTTCCCGGGAACTGGTGCGGGAGTAAATGGATGCCTTCCAGACATGTCCTTCCGGGCATGTCCAATATACTTCCTTTTCCGAACCGGGGACCACATCATACGCAGTCAGGGGAGCATTCCGCTCAGGGTGCCATTGGGCGGCAATTTCCGGCCGGAGGGTTGCCAGGCAGTTTTTTTCATACGCCCGAAGATTGGCACAGTACGGACAGTTGGACCCCCGCCTGGTGCGATTGGCAATGGTGGCGGAATATTCTTGGTGGCAGTTGGGGCAAATCCACCGGACTTTTTGCGGAGAACCGCTCAATACCGTATCGGGTTTATTGGGATTCTCAGGGCTCCACTCCTGTGCCAATTCTGGATACGTCCGTCGATGAGAGGGCCCCCGAGAGGGAGGCCAGAGCGACTCGGGAGGATGCGCCAAGACCACCTGTGCAGATATAAACCTGCATCAAAGACGGCCAAATAAGGTGCTGAGCGGTTCCCATCCGTCCCCAAA
>CALWYG010000168.1 GCA_944385695.1 uncultured Oscillospiraceae bacterium
GCGGGACAGAGTGTCAGGATCGTGTACCGGGACATCGGCAGAGTGGACAGCCCTATGCAGGAGGGAGAGCACACACCGCATATTACAAAACAGATTACAGATATTGAAGAAATCAAGCGATTGCTGGCATAAAACACAACAGGCGGACAGCTTCCGCTGTCCGCCTGTATGCCTAACAATTTAATAGGTTCAAAAAGTGTACCTGTGGGAACTATCAGAAAGCCGGGGCGTTTTTTTATCTCTTAGGAAGCAATCAGCACTTCTCGAAGATGGTGGCGACACCCATGCCGCCGCCGATGCACAGGGTGGCAAGACCCTTCTTGGCGTCATCACGCTTCTGCATCTCGTGGAGCAGGGTGACGATGATGCGGGCACCGGAAGCACCCACGGGGTGACCCAGGGCGATGGCGCCGCCGTTGACATTGACCTTGCTCATGTCGAAGCCCAGCTCACGGGCCACAGCGATAGACTGGGCGGCAAAAGCCTCGTTGGCCTCGATCAGGTCCATGTCCTCGATCTTCAGCCCGGCCTTCTCCATAGCCTGACGGGAGGCGGGCACGGGGCCCACGCCCATGATCTTGGGATCCACGCCGCCCTGGCCCCAGGAGACCAGCTTGGCCATGGGCTTCAGACCATACTTCTCCACGGCCTCACCGGAGGCCAGAATGATGGCGGCAGCGCCGTCGTTGATGCCGGAGGCGTTGGCGGCGGTGACACGCTGGACGTGCTTCTTGGCGTCGGCCTCGTGAATCTGAGTGGGCTCAAAGGTGTGGACAATCTCGTCCTCCACGCCCTCGGGGCCTACGGGGAAAGCGCCGCGCAGCTTGGCAATGCTCTCGGGGGTAACACCGGCGCGGGGGAATTCGTCCACCTTGAACTCCACGGTCTCCTTCTTCTTCTTGATCATCACGGGGACGATCTCGTCGTTGAAGCGGCCGGAGTTGAGGGCGGCCTCTGCCTTGTTCTGGGAGGAAGCGGCGAACTCGTCCAGCTCTTCCCGGGTGATGCCCCACACGTCGCAGATGTTCTCGGCGGTGGTGCCCATGTGGTAGTTGTTATAAGCGTCCCACAGGCCGTCCTTGATCATGGTGTCCATCATCTTGTTGTCGCCCATACGAGCGCCCCAGCGGGCGGCGGGGATGGCGTAGGGGGCGGCGGACATATTCTCGGTGCCGCCGGCCACCACGATGTCGGCGTCGCCGGCAGCGATGGTGCGGCCAGCCTCAATAACGGACTTCATGCCGGAACCACACACCATGCCCACAGTGTAGGCGGGGACGGAGGTGGGCACACCGGCCTTCAGGGCGGCCTGACGGGCGACGTTCTGGCCCAGGCCGGCGGTGAGGATACAGCCGAACATCACTTCGTCCACCTGCTCGGGCTTCACATTGGCCCGATTGAGGGCTTCTTTAATGACAACCGCGCCCAGATCAGCAGCAGGAGTATCCTTCAGAGAACCACCGAAGGAGCCGATGGCGGTGCGGCAGCAGCTAACAACATAAATGTCTTTCATAGTGTTTACCTCCAGTCGTTTGATAACGGCGCCCGGCCTGAGCGCCCTGATTTTAATCCGCTCTTCTCTGTCATCATATCAGAGCGTGAAATAAAAAGCAATAAAATTTTCTGTATTTTGGTGTAATGGACCAGGATGACCAGCGCAAACCTCAGCCGTTGAATGTTCCCATGGCCCGGTCCAGGCCCTCACTGAGGATACACTCCACCGCATCGGCCGCTCGCTTGACGGCGGCATCAATGGCTTTTTTGTCCTCGCCCTGGAACTTGCCCAGCACCCAGTCGGCCAGGTCGTAATCCGGATGAGGCTTCTCCCCTACCCCAATGCGCAGGCGGGGAAACTGGTCGGTGCCCAGGTGCTGGATGATGTTTTTCAGGCCGTTGTGGCCCCCGGCGGAGCCCTTTTTGCGGATGCGCAGGCGCCCCACGGCCAGGGCCGTGTCGTCGGAGACCACCAGAATGTGGTCGGGGGAAATTTTATAAAAGTCCGCCGCCTGGCGTACCGCCTCTCCGGACAGGTTCATATAGGTGATCGGCTTCATTACCAGTACCTTTTCCCCGGAAATGGTGAAGAGATTGGTCAGGGCCTTGAATTTCAGCTTTTGAATGGGCTTTTTTTGCCGCTCGGCGATCTCGTCAGCTACCATAAAGCCCACGTTGTGCCGGGTATTTTCATACTTGTCCCCGGGGTTGCCCAGGCACACCAGCAGCCAGCCGGCTCCCCCGGAATCTTTTTTGAACAACATAGTTTTTCCTCGCTTGCTGCCTAAAACACAGGGGCGGGTAAAGCTACCCGCCCCCGTGCTTGGAGTTGTTGAATGGTTCTTACAGGAACAGAGGAGATATGGAGGTCTCCATGTAGATGTGGCTGATGGCCTCGGCAAACATGTGGGCCACAGAGATATACTTGATCTTATCGCACTGCAGGCCCTCCTTGGGAGGAATGGTGTTCAGGAACATAACCTCGGTGAGGACGCTGTCGGTGATGCGCTGGACAGCGGGGCCGGAGAGCACACCGTGGGAGGCACAGGCGGTGACATCCTTGGCGCCGCCGATCTCCACCAGGGCCTTAGCGGCGTGGCACAGGCTTCCGCCGGTGTCCACCATGTCGTCCAGAAGGATGACGTGCTTGTCCTTCACGTCGCCGATGATGTTCATGACCTCGGAGGAGTTGGCCTTCTGACGGCGCTTATCCACAATGGCCAGAGGCATACCCAGCTTCTGGGCGAAGGCACGGGCCCGGGCCACGGAGCCCACGTCGGGAGAGACGACCATGGTGTCGTCGCTGTTGTCCTTAAACTTGCGGTTAAAGTAGTCCACAAAGATGGGGGAGCCCAGCAGGTTGTCCACGGGGATATCAAAGAAGCCCTGAATCTGGTTGGCGTGCAGGTCCATGGTCAGCACCCGGTCGGCGCCGGCCTGGGTGATAAGGTTGGCCACCAGCTTGGCGGAGATGGGATCGCGGGGCTTGGTCTTGCGGTCCTGACGGGCATAGCCGAAATAGGGAATCACCGCGGTGATCCGGCCGGCGGAGGCGCGCTTCAGAGCGTCGATCATAATGAGCAGCTCCATGAGCGCATCGTTGACCGTGCCGGGTTTGCCGTCCTTCACAAAGGAGCAGGTGGACTGAACGACGAACACGTCAGAGCCGCGGACGGTCTCATAAATGGAAGCATAGTTCTCTCCGTCAGAGAAGCAGCCTACTTCGCAGTTCCCCAGAGGGATGCCCAGCTCCATACAGATGTCCTTGGCCAGCTTGGGGTTGGAATTGCCGGTGAAAACCTTGATGTCCTTCCCGTGTGCAATCATAGTGAAATCCTCCAAATCTTTTTTGGGACGGCGCAGCATATGCCGCCCATTGTAAATATGCTGATGGGTCTATTGCCGGTGGAATCTTGTCCACAAAGTTACTTCTTTCCCTTTTTCTCCCGGTTGGCGGCCGCCCAGCCTTCCTTCACCTGCTGGCGGCTGCGGCCGATGACCATGGCATCCTCAGGGATGTCCTCCGTTACGGTGGTGGCGGCGGCGATAAAGGCCCCGTCGCCGATCTTCACCGGGGGAACAAAATTGGTGTTGCAGCCCACAAATACATTGCTGCCGATGGTGGTACGGTGCTTCTGGAAGCCGTCGTAGTTGCAGGTGACGGTGCCGCAGCCGAAGTTGCAGTTGTCGCCCACGTCGCTGTCGCCCACATAGGTGAGATGGGCCATCTTGGTTCCCTTGCCCAGGTTGCAGTTTTTCAGCTGGACAAAGGCGCCGATCTTGGAGCCCTCCCCCACCACGCAGTGGGGCCGGATGCGGGTGTAGGGGCCGATCTGGCAGCCCCGCTGGATCTGGCTCTCCTCGCACTGGGAGGCGTTGATGGTGCAGTCATCTCCCACCTGGCAGTCGGTGAGCATCACATTGGGACCCAGCTGGCAATTGGCGCCCACGGTGGTCTTGCCACGGAGAATGGTGCCGGGCAACAGCATAGTGCCCGGGCCAATGGTGACCTCCTCTTCCACATACACACTGGAAGGGTCCATCATCACGACCCCGGCCTGAAGCAGCTGTTCCCGCTTTGCCTGGAAAGCGGCTTGGTAGTCTTTCATGGTTCCTCCTGATGAAAACGCCCAAAAATAGACAAAAAATTAACCATGACCATTATAGCATATTCTTTTGCCTTTTTCCATGACAATCAAAATTTTTTCAAAATGTCAAGAAACCAAAAATAACCAGTGAAAATCTGTGAAAAGTTGCAAAAACCGCCCCTCCCTGTATGGGAGGGGCGGCCATTTGTTTCTGCTTAGCAGACAGCCGTCAGCGGACGCACGCCCAGGCGCTCCCGCAGCCGGGAGGGGCGATAGATCCGGGACAGCTCCAGCCCGGCGCAAACCGTGTCCACCAGGTCCACAAGCCAGGCCTCCAAGGACCGGGGCAGGGCACCGCCCAAAGGCCACATATGAGAGAGAATGATATTCTCCTCCTTGCGGGTGAGTTTGGTGACCTGAGCCGCATTTCGGGCGGCGAAGCGGGGGTGGTCAAAACACTGGTTGCCCGGATGGGCGGATTTGTCTTTGGAATCGTACAGGTACAGGTCGTGGAGCAATCCTCCCCGGGCGGCGGCGTGGGCATCCAGACGGAGCAAACGGGCCACTCGGTAGGAGCTGTAGGCCACGAACAGGGAATGGTCCAGGGTGGTGACGGGACCGTGGTGTTTCCATCGGCCCATCATCCGCACTTGGTCGGAATCCAGTAGTTCGCGGGTCAGTTCCAAAAATTCATGCTCACGGATTTTCAGGCTCATTGGAATCAGTCCTTTCCGGGCGCAAGCCCTTTATTCTAGTTTCATCTTACACCAAAGCGGCCCAAATGTCATTTCATAAATTTTGACAAATTCACCGGGTTTGTCCCGTCCCTTTGACAATGTACTTGTAGGTGCACAGCTCCTGCAGTCCCAGGGGTCCCCGGGCGTGGAGCTTCTGGGTGGAGATGCCCATCTCACAGCCCAGACCAAACTCTCCGCCGTCGGTAAAGCGGGTGGAGGCGTTCCAATAGACGGCGGCGGAGTCCACCTGCCGCAGGAAGGCCTTTGCCCGGGTTTCGTCCCCGGTGAGAATGGACTCGCTGTGGCCGGTGGAGTGCTCGGCAATGTGGGAAACGGCCTGCTCCACTCCGTCCACCACCTTGACGGCCAGGATGTAGTCTAAAAATTCCGTGTCAAAGTCCCGCTCTCCGGCGGGAGTGCCGGAGATAAGGGCAGCGGCGGTCTCGTCCAGCCGCAGCTCCACCGGGGGCAAGCCCTGGGCGGAGCGGTCGTCCACCAGGCGCTTGCGCAGCTGGGGGAGAAACTCCCCGGCAATGGCCTGGTCCACCAGGCACACCTCCGCGGCATTGCAGACGCTGGGCCGGGAGCACTTGGCGTTTTCCACAATGTCCAGGGCCATCGCCTGGTCGGCATACCGGTCCACATAGATGTGGCAGATGCCCGTGCCGGTCTCCAGTACGGGGACGGCGGCGTTGTCCACACAGGCCCGGATGAGGCCCGCGCCTCCCCGTGGGATGAGCAGATCAATAAGGCCCCGGGCGGTCATCAGCTCGTTTGCGGAGGAGCGGGAGGTGTCCTCCACCAGCTGGAGGGCGTCGGCAGGCAGACCCGCCTGGGCAAGGCCCTCCTTCAGGGCATCTACAATGGCCTGGGCGGAGCGGTGGGCCTCCTTGCCGCTGCGCAGCACACAGGCGGAGCCGGCCTTCAGGGCCAGGGCGGCGGCGTCGGAGGTGACGTTGGGCCGGGATTCGTAGATGATGGCGATGACCCCCATGGGGACGGCGGTTTTTTCAATGACCAGGCCGTTGGGCCGCTGCACCTGATTGCGTACCTCCCCCACCGGATCGGGGAGGGCGGCCACCTCCCGGATGCCCTGGGCCATGCCGGCGATGCGCTGGGGGCTGAGGGCCAGACGGTCCAGCATGACCTCGGAGATGGTCCCCCGGGCGGCCTCCAGATCCAGGGCATTGGCGGCTAAGATGGCGCTCTCATGGGCCATGAGCGCGTCGGCCATGGCCAGCAGGGCCCGGTTTTTGGACGCTGTGTCGGCCAGAGCCATGGCTCCTTTGGCCGTGTTTGCCTGTAAAAGCAGTTCCTGTGTGGTCATATCAGATTCCCTCCTTGTTCCCGGACACAAACCGGGTGCCCACGGCCTTGCCCTCGGCGATGTCATAGAGACGCTCGGGATGTTCCCCGTTGGTAATCACCATGTCGCAGCCGGCGGCGGTGACCATCTTGGCGGCCCGGAGCTTGGTGGCCATGCCGCCGGTGCCCAGGCTGGAGCCCACGCCCCCGGCCAGGGCCTCGATGTCCGCAGTGACGGCCTCCACCACAGGGATGAGCCGGGCCGTGGGGGCCTTGCGGGGATCGGCGGTGTAGAGGCCCTCAATGTCGCTGAGCAGCACCAGCAGATCGGCCTTCACGGAGCAGGCCACAATGGCCCCCAGGGTGTCGTTGTCCCCCACCTTGATCTCCTCGGTGGCAATGGTGTCGTTCTCGTTGATGACGGGCAGAGCCCCCAGCTCCAGAAGCCGGGCCATGGTATTTTCAAAGTTCTGCCGCCGGTCCTGATGATCCACGTCCTCGCCGGTGAGGAGGATCTGGGCCACGGTGTGGTTATATTGGGAAAAGAGCTTGTCGTAGGTGTACATGAGCTCGCACTGGCCCACGGCGGCGGCGGCCTGCTTGGTGGGCATATCGGCCGGGCGGCCGGGGAGGTTCAGCTTGCCCACCCCCATACCGATGGCGCCGGAGGACACCAGAATCATTTCGTGGCCCGCGTTTTTCAGATCGGAGAGTACCTTGACCAGCTGCTCCACATGGCGAATGTTCAGCCGTCCGGTGGCGTGTGCCAGAGTGGAAGTACCCACCTTCACCACAATTCTCATAAACAAAACCCCCTGTGTTTTTTTTAGATTAGATAGGAGATAAAAATAAAAAGATCGAAGATTTCTACTTGGCCAGGGCCAGGGTTTTCTCATAGGCGGCAATGACCGCGTCCATAGCGGCGGCCCGGAAGCCCCGCTCCTCCAGGGTACGCACCCCCTGGATGGTTGTGCCGCCGGGAGAGCACACCGCGTCCTTCAGCGCGCCGGGGTGCTTGCCGCTCTCCAGCACCATCTGGGCCGCTCCCGCCGCCATCTGGGCGGCGTAGCGCAGAGCCTTGTCTCTTGGCAGGCCGCAGGCCACCCCGCCGTCGGCCAAGGCCTCGATGAAGAGGTAGGCAAAGGCCGGGCCGCAGCCGGACACGGCGCTGGAGGCGTCGATGAGGGATTCCGCCACCGGGTCAATGAGCCCCGCCGGAGCCATAAGGGCGGCAAAGGCATCCAGCTCCTCCTGGGTGACATCCAGGCCGCAGTACTGCACCACCCCCACTCCCAGGGCGCTGGGGGTGTTGGGCATCATGCGGATGACGGGATAGTTTCCCCCGGCCATGGCCCGGATCTTCTCACAGGTGAGGCTGGCGGCCATGGTCACCAGGATGAAGCGGTCCTGTCGCTGGGCCAAAACGGGGGCGATCCCCTCCAGCATCCCGGCCATCATCTGGGGCTTAACCCCCAGGAAGATAAGCTGGCACTCCCGGGCCACGGCGGCGTTGTCCGCCACTTCCCCTCCCCCGGGCAGCTCCCGAGCCAGAGCCTGGGCCTTGGCAAGGGTGCGGTTGGCAAGCAAAATGCGCCCGGCCAGGCCGCTTTTGGCGGCGGCGGCGGCAATGGCGCCGCCCATGTTCCCGGTCCCGATGAAACCAATGCAGTGATACATGGCAATTCCTCCTGATGGCCGCCTCCCCTCGGCGGCGGCGAAACATTTTGAGATTAGGGCTATTGTATCACAGGATTGGGGAGAAGGGAAAGTTAAAGATGCGGGAAGAAAAAGATAAGAAAACCTTAAGAAAACCTTAATGGCTTTTGCCGCAGGGATGAAATATACTATGTGTACTAATACAGCTAGTACAGTGCGCTCCGCCTCTGCGGGCGGAGACCGCAAAACCGGGATAACCCGGAGAGAGGAGGGAACCATGCTCCATTTGGATTATCGGGACGCCCGACCCATTTATGAGCAGGTCAAGGACGGGCTGCGCCGCCTGATGGTCACCGGCGTCATCCGGGAGGGAGAAAAGCTCCCCTCGGTGCGGACCATGGCGGGGACGCTGGCCATCAACCCCAACACCATTCAGCGGGCCTATGAGGCCCTGGAGGCGGAGGGGTATGTCTATTCTGTGCCGGGGAAGGGCTCCTTTGCCGCCCCCAACACGGGGGTGGACGAGGGACGGCGCACAGAGCTGTACCGGGTCTTCGACCAGGCGGCGGCGGAGCTGCTGTTTTTGGGGGTCAAGGGCCAGGAGCTGCGCGGCAGAATCGGCCGTTTGGAGGGAGGAAAAAACGGATGATACAGGTCAACAATGTGGTCAAGACCTTTGACGGCTTCCGGGCCCTGGACGGGCTCAGTATGCACGCGGAAAAGGGGTCCATCTACGGTCTGGTGGGTCCCAATGGAGCGGGCAAGTCTACCATTCTCCGGCATATCATGGGCATCTACCGCCCGGATTCCGGGTCGGTGCTGGTGGACGGGCAGCCGGTGTATGAAAACCCGGCGGTGAAGGCGAAGATTGCCGCCATTCCTGACGAGCTCTACTACTTCACCTCCGCCACCACCCGGGACATGATGCACTTTTACCGGGGGCTCTATCCCCAGTTTGACAACAAGCGCTATGAGGCCCTGAAAGAGGCCTTCCCCGAGGTGGACGAGAAGCAGCCCATCCGCCGTCTCAGCAAAGGCATGCAGAAGCAGAGCGCCTTCTGGCTTACCCTGTGCTGTAATCCTGAGGTGCTGGTTCTGGACGAGCCGGTGGACGGTCTGGACCCGGTGATGCGCCGTCAGGTGTGGTCCCTGCTCATGGGGGATGTGTCCCAGCGGGGGACCACGGTGCTGGTGTCCTCCCACAACCTGCGGGAGCTGGAAGACGTGTGTGACCATGTGGGTGTGCTGTCCCACGGAAAGGTGCTGCTGGAGCGCTCCCTCACCGACCTTCAGGACAACGTGGTCAAGCTCCAGATCGCCTTTGCTGACGGACAGCTGCCCCGGCTGCCGGAGGATCTGAACCTGCTGCATACCACCCAGGTGGGCCGGGTCTATACCCTCATCGTCCGGGGCAATCCCGGGGAGATCCGTACCCGGATGGCGCAATATAACCCCATCCTCATGGAGGCCCTGCCCCTGAGTCTGGAGGAAATCTTTATTTATGAAATGGGAGGTGAGGACTATGGCGTGCGGGACATCGTGCTTTAATGGAACTCTGTACCGCAAGTCCCTGGCCCGGTTCTGGCCCCTGTGGGGGCTGTGGGGCCTCATCTGGATGTTTTTGGTTCCCCTGCGTATGCTCAACCGGTACTTTGAGATTCTCCGCTGGGACGCTTCCATTTCCCGGGCCCAGGAAAGCCTGTATGAAAATGCCCAGCGGCTGGGTGAGCTGCTTCCAATGGGGGTGTGGCTGGCCTGCGCCTTTGGGGTGCTGGCGGCCATGGCGGTGTTTGGGTATCTCTACTCCACCCGCTCCGCCTGCATGATGCACGCCCTGCCCCTGCGGCGGGAGAGTCTCTTTACCACCCAGTATCTGGCGGGGCTGTCCTTCCTGCTGCTGCCTCTGGCGGTGGTGGGGGTGATTACCCTGGCTGCGGAGATGATTCTCATTCCCACCCACCACTGGGGGGCCACCCTGCCTGCTCTGGGGGTCTTTCTGCTGGTTCAGGGAGGCGTGTGCCTGTTCTTCTTCTCCTTTGCCAGCTTCTGCGCCATGTTTACCGGGCATATTCTGGCTCTGCCCGCCTTTTACCTGATTTTCAACGCTCTGGTCTATGTGATCTACTACCTGGTGACCATGCTCATGCGGCAGTTCTTCTATGGGTACAGCACCGGCTATGACAACTTCTGGGTGATCTGCTGCACCCCGGTCTATGCCCTGAGCGAGGCCTGCCGATGGCAGATGAGCCCCATTGAGACCACAGATGCGCTGGTGAATACCAACCGCTGGAACCTGGGCTCCCCCACCATGGTGGCGGCCTATGCCGGGGTGGGTGTGCTATTTGCCCTGCTGGCCCTGAGCGTCTACCGCCGCCGCCATGTGGAGAGCGCGGGAGACGTGGTGTCGGTGAAGCTGGTGCGGCCCATCTTCAAGTATGGCGTGGCCCTGTGCGCCGGATTGTGCCTGGGCGTGTTTACGGCAAGCTTTTTTAATTGGCGCAACGATCCTCCCACAGGGCTCATTGCCTGCGTGCTTATCTGGACGGCGGTGGGCTATTTTATCGCCGAAATGCTGCTGAAAAAGTCCTTCCGGGTGTGGAAGGCCTGGAAGGGCGGCGTGGCCGCTGTGGCGGTGATGGCCCTGCTGTGCGCGGTGTGCGTCTTTGACCTGTTTGGGGTGGAGACCCGGGTACCGGATGTGAACGATGTGGAGAAGGTCTACTTCTACGGGGACATCGGCTACCCCTATGACAATGGGCGGCTGCGCTTTGACAACACCAGCGATCCCCGGCTTATTGAAATGGTCACCCAGCTGCACCAGAACGCGGTGGAGGAGAAGGACCGGGCCCAGCAGGTGGGCGGGGATGACTACATCTACTTTACCATCATCTACACTCTGAAAAATGGCTCCACCCTCAGCCGCCAGTATAACAGTGTTCCGGTATATAGAGATGAGGTCCATGACCCGGATACTCTCACCGGGTGTGCCCAGCTTATGCTGGAGGACCGGGAACTCATCGAGCAGATGTATAACTTTGACTACTATGAGCAGGGCCAGCTCACCCAGACCTATTTGCAGGATATCTGGCAGGAGCGGGAAGAGTACTTCGATGCCCTCTATCTGGAAGATCAGTCTCCTTCCGACCAGCGAGAGCTTTGGGAGGCGGTACGCCAGGACTTTGAGGAGGGAAATATCGGCATACACAGCCTCTTTATCGATCCCCACCGGGGTGACGTGGACCCGAAGCTGGAATTTAACTGGGTCTTTGAGACGGACAGCCGAAGCCCGGTCTCAGACCGGGAGGGGTCCAAATCCATCCTCCATGAGAGCATCACCATTGCCGTGACGCCCCAGTCCACCCACACCCTGGCCTGTCTGGAGGAGATGGGGCTGCCCGGTGCGGGCTACCAGCTGTTTCATCCCGAAATATGACCCATAAAAAACCGGATGGCGAAAGCCATCCGGTTTTTCTTGATCTAATGTTTGTTATCCGGTAATCGTGGTCCCAGAGGAGCGCTGGCCCAGCATGTGCAGCAGCAGGGCGTGCTCCCCCCGGCCGTCCAAAATGTAGACCTCCCCCACGCCCGCGCGGATGGCGTGGACGCAGCCCCGGACCTTGGGGGCCATGCCTCCGGCGATGAGTCCGGCATCCATAAGCTCTTCCGCCCGCTTGATGTCCATGCGGTCCACGGCGGTTTTGCTGTTGTGGCTGTCGATGAGGATGCCCCCCACGTCGGTGAGGAACACCAGGTGCTCCGCCCCCAGGGCCTCGGCCACGGCTCGGGCGGCGTCGTCGGCGTTGCAGTTGAGGCTGCCTCCGTCCTCCCCCAGGGCAATGGGAGAGACCACGGGAACAAAGTCCGCATCCAAGAGGGTATTTAGTACCTTGGTATTGACCTTGGTGATAGCCCCCACCCGTCCCAGGGCCGGTTCCTTCACCGCGGCGGTGATGAGGCCGCCGTCCTTTCCGGAGATTCCCACACCGGACACCTCCAGCCGGGCCAGGTCGGCCACGATGGCCTTGTTCACCTGGGCGGACAGGGCCAGTTCGGCGGTCTCCAGGGTGGTCTCGTCGGTGTAGCGGTAGCCGTCCACAAAGCGGGTGGGCACCTGGAGCTTGTCCAGAAGGGCGGTGATGTGCTTGCCTCCTCCGTGGACCAGCACCACCCGCATGCCCACCATCCGCAGGGCAGCCACGTCCTGGAGGGTGGTGTCCTGGGCGGACGCCGCCCCGATGGCTGAGCCGCCGTACTTCACCACCACGGTCTTCCCCTCGTGGCGCTTGAGGATGGGCAGGATGGACAGCAGGTTTCGCACCTTCTCCATGCCGTCCAGGCCGTGCTTCACGTCGTACTCCTGGAGGAAGGTGTGCACATAGTCCACGTCAGAGGGGGTGTCAATATACTGAGTGCCCCGCTTCTGGCGGGTCTCTGCCCCCTTGCCGGTGATGAGCAGGACGGAGGGCTCGTGGCAGCCCAGAATGGCCTGGCGGATGGCCTCGCCCCGGTTGGGCTCGATGGAATATTCGCAGTTTTCCGCCGCCACATACTGGGCGATCTCCCGGCAGATGTCCAGGGTGTCCTCCTCCCCGCTGTCCTCCTCGGTGAGGATGACCAGGTCGGAGTATTTGCCGGAAATCTCACCCAGATCCCGCCGCCGGTCCAGGGCCTTCTTGCCCGGGCAGCCAAAGACGGTAATGACCCGACGGCCGGGGTACTCCGCCTGGACAGAGCGGAAGAGGGTCTCAAAGCTCATGCGGTTGTGGGCGTAGTCCACAATGGCGATCACCGTGTCGTCGGCGTTGGAGTAGACCTCCATCCGCCCGGGCACCCGGGCCTTCATGAGCCCGACATAGATGCACCGCTCGGGGATCTGAAGCCCCTCGCACACGGCGATGGCGGCCAGGGCGTTTTCCACGTTGAAGAGGCCCGGCATGGTCAGCCGGAACTCCCGGAAAAACCGGCGGGTGCGCACCCGGAAGAGGATGTCGTTGCCCCGCTTGCGTACCTGGGAAGCGTAGACGTCCGCCTGCTCGTTTTTCTGGGAGAAGGTATAGACCGGCTTTCCGGCCCCCTGGGCGGCGGCGAGGATGCGGTCGGCGTGCTCGCAGTCCAGGTTGACGCAGTTGACGGCCCCCTGGGCAAAGATCTTTAGCTTGGAGGAAAAGTAGTCCTCAAAGTCGGGGTGCTCAATGGGGGAAATGTGGTCGTAGCCGATGTTGAGAAAACAGGTGGCGGCAAAGTCGGTGCACAGGGAGCGGTGGTACTTCAGGGCCTGGCTGGACACCTCCATGGTGAGGTACTCCATCCCCGTCTGGGCACCGTTGGCAAAGTGGCGCTGGAGCTCCAGGGGCTCGGGGGTGGTGAGGTGGGACTCAAAGCGCTCCACCCCGTCGTAGGTGTCGATGGAGGAGACGATGCCGCTCTCCTTGCCCCCCTTCTCCTGCATATATTCGTCCAGGATATACTTCAGGTAGTAGGCGGTGGAGGACTTGCCCTTGGTGCCGGTAAGGCCGATGACCTTCAGATGCCCGGAGGGGTGGTCGTAGAAGAGGTCGGCCAGGGGGGCGATGGTCCGGCGCATATCCTTGACCAGAATGCCCGGCAGCCCCGCCTGGGGATAGGGGGTTTCGCTCACATAGGCAATGGCCCCCTTCTCCCGGGCCATGTCCAGAAACTCGGGCTTAAAGTGGGCGCCCTTGCAGATGAATAACGTGCCGGGCACCACCTCCCGGGAGTCGTAGGACACCAGGGCGATGGGGGCTTCCAGATCCATTTCCGGGGAAATGGGGGCGCAGAGCAGGTTTTCTTCCTGCAGCAGGGCGAGATATTCCTTCAGTGTGTGTACCATAGGGCACCTCTTTTATTTGATGAAAATATGGCGCAGGGGCTTG
>CALWYG010000169.1 GCA_944385695.1 uncultured Oscillospiraceae bacterium
CCGGCACCTGAAAATGCGTCTGGAAGCCCGAGGCGTCAGCCTGGATGCCATCTGGTTCTCCGCCGACGCGGAGGAGACCGGGCTCTATCCCGGCTGCCGGGTGGACCTGGTCTTTTATCCCCAGATCAACGAGTTCCGGGGACGGCGGGATCTTCAGCTCCAGGTGGTGGACCTGCGGGTGGTCCCCTCCCGGGCTCAGCTGGAGCGGGCCATCTATGAAAAATTCACCCGGGGAGAGGTCCTTTCCGTGCAGGAAGCTCAGGTGCTCCTCCCCAGCCGGGAGGATTTTGTGTGGCTCTGGCGGTGGCTGGAGCGCCAGTCCTCCGCCGGCAGCGTGGTAGAGGACACCCCCGTGCGCATCGCCCGGGCCGTCTCCCGTTCCAGCCGCCAGCGGGAGGTGCCCGCCCGCACCATGCTGTGCCTGAAGGTGATGGAGGAGCGGGGTCTCATCCACCTGAACTACCGTACCGACCGTCTTCAGATTACCCTGCGCCCGGTAGAGCGCAAGGTGGATCTGGAGGATTCCGATATTCTGAAGCGTCTGCGTAAAATCCTGGAGTGCGATCCTCACACAGACGCCCCACTTTCCTAATTCAACCGAGGTGATTTTATGGATCCCATTCTGGAGAGCTATCACGCCCTGGAACGAAAGGTTTCCACTTACACACCCAATCTGGATACCAAGCGGCTGTTTGACGCCTTCACCTATGCCGACACCTCCCACCACGGCCAGCTGCGCAAAAGCGGTGAGCCTTATATCATCCACCCCATTGCCGTGGCGGAGATTGTGGCCGACCTGGAGCTGGACGTGGACAGCGTCATTGCCGCCCTGCTCCACGACTGCATTGAAGACACCGCCTCCACCCATGAGGAGATTGCCAAAAAGTTCGGCCCCACGGTGGCCGAGCTGGTGGAAGGGGTCACCAAGCTGACGCGGGTACAGTATGTCACCAAGGAAGAGGAGCAGATGGAAAATCTGCGCAAGATGCTCATCGCCATGAGCCGTGACATCCGGGTCATCCTCATCAAGGTGTGCGACCGGCTGCACAATATGCGCACCATGGAGTACCAGTCCCCCAAAAAGCAGCGGGAAAAAAGTCTGGAGACCATGGAGATCTACGCCCCCATTGCCCACCGCTTAGGTATGCAGCGGGTGAAGTGGGAGTTGGAGGATCTGTCCCTGCGGTATCTGGACCCGGTGGGCTATAAGGAGATCGAGGACCAGCTGGCCGAGCGCTCCGCCGCCCACGAGGAATTTCTGGCGGGGATTCAGCACCGCATCCAGCAGCGCCTGAACCAGGAGGGCATCCACTGCACCGTCTATGGCCGGGTGAAGCACATCTACTCCATCTACCGGAAAATGTACGCCCAGAACAAGACCCTGGACGAGATCTTCGATCTCTACGCCTTCCGGGTCATCGTGGACGACATTCCCGAGTGCTATAATGTTCTGGGCTGCATCCATGATATGTTCAAGCCGGTACTGGGCCGCTTCAAGGACTATATCGGCACCCCCAAGCCCAACATGTACCAGTCCCTCCACACCACGGTCATCGGCCGGGAGGGCATCCCCTTTGAGGTTCAGATCCGCACCTGGGAGATGCACCAGACCGCTGAGTACGGCGTGGCCGCCCACTGGAAATATAAGCAGGGCATGGCCAACAAGAACCTGGGCACCGAGCAGGAGTTTGAGTGGGTCCGCAAGCTGTTGGAGAGCCAGCAGGACACCGACGCGGAGGAGTTTGTCTCCACGATGAAGGTGGATCTGTTTGCCGACGAGGTCTTTGTTTTTACCCCCAACGGCGACGTGGTGAACCTCCCCGCCGGGGCCACCCCCATCGACTTTGCCTACAACATCCACTCCGCCGTGGGCAACAGTATGGTGGGCGCCCGGGTCAACGGGCGGATGGTTCCCTATGAGACCATTTTGAAAAACGGCGACATTGTGGAGGTGCTCACCTCCAAATCCGCCAAGGGTCCCAGCCGGGACTGGCTGAAGCTGTGTAAATCCAACGAGGCCCGCAAGAAGATCCGCCAGTGGTTTAAAAAGCAGCGCCGGGAGGAGAACATCGCCACCGGCCGGGCTGCCTTTGAGTCGGAGCTTAAGCACGCCAAGCTCTCTCTGGCCGCCGTCACCGCCGACGAGGTCCTGCCCCATATCCTTCACAAGGTGCGCTGCGGCACTCTGGATGAGCTCTACGCCTCCATCGGCTACGGAGGCACCACCGCCGCCAAGGCGGTGGCCCGGGTGCGGGACGAGATGCTCCGCCTGGGCCGGCTTCAGGCGGAGAAGGCCGCCGCTGCGTCCAAAACCACCGCGGAAAGCGTCATCGTCCCCGGCACCGCCGCAGGCGTCCCGGCGGCCGCGTCCGGTACTTCGGTAAAGTCCGACTCGGGCATCATCGTGGAGGGGCTGGGCAACTGCCTGGTGAAGTTTGCCAAGTGCTGCACCCCCGTTCCCGGCGACCCGGTGGTGGGCTTTATTACCCGGGGCTACGGCGTGTCCGTCCACCGGGCCGACTGCCCCAACGCCGCCCCCGACAAGCGAAAGCCCGAGGAGGCCGACCGCTGGGTGAAGGTATCCTGGGTGGACAGCAAGCTGCCCAACTACAAGACCGCCCTGGAGCTGTCCTCCAAGGACCGGGATGGCCTGACCCTGGACGTGGCCATGGCCCTTTCCACCGCCAAGGTAAAGGTCAACGCCCTGTCCGCCCGCTCCATGCCCGACGGTCACGCCATTGTGAACATGGTGCTGGAAGTCAAGGACAAGGACGAGCTGGCCACCGTCATCAACAAGCTCAACAACATCCAGGGGGTCTACCATGTGGCCCGGGCCAGCGGAAAATAAGAAGCGCGGAGGATAGACACGCAGGGGAGCTTGGAGCGGAGCAACGGATACAAGCCAAGACGGACGGGGTCCGGCTGTTTGTGTCCGGAGGCGCAGTGAAAGCGACCCGTCTGCGTGTCCAATCCGCAGCGTGCCCATGACCATAATACAGAAGGAGAAACTCTATGCGTGCAGTCGTCACCCGTGTCTCCTCCGCCAGCGTCACCATTGACGGGGTGGTAGAGGGGGCCATTGAACAAGGCTACCTTATTTTGCTGGGGGTTGGCCCCAACGACACCGAGGCCGTATGCGACAAGCTGGCTGAAAAAATCTGCAATCTGCGGGTTTTTGAAGATGAACAGGGTAAAATGAATTTAAGTCTGGAGCAGGTGGGAGGCTCCATGCTGGTCATTAGCCAATTTACCCTCTACGCCGACACCTCCTCCCGCCGTCCCGGCTTTTCCAAGGCCGCCAAGCCCGATCTGGCCATCCCCCTCTATGAGCGGTTTCTGGACCAATGCCGCCAACGGGGTTTTTCTGTGGAACACGGCCGGTTTGGGGCGGATATGAAGGTGGCCTCGGTAAACGACGGCCCGGTGACCATTTTATTTGATACGGAACAGTAGGAGGGATTGCCCATGAAAGTGAAAGTCATGCAGGTGGGCCCCATCGGCACCAACTGCTATATTCTGGAGGACGAACAGGCCCATGTGGCCGCCGTCATTGATCCCGGAGACGAGGCGGAGCGGATCTTGTCCGTCCTGGGGGAGGAGGACGTCACCGTGGCGTATATCCTCCTGACCCACGGCCATTATGACCATACCACCGCCGTGCCCCAGCTCCACGAGGCCTATCCCCAGGCCAAGATCTATATCCACCAGGCCGACGCCAACGGGGCGGGCAGCTGCCTGTTCCCCCTGGCCGGACAGGTGGAGGGCCTTCTTACCTACGACGAGGGGGACACCCTTCCCCTGGGCTCCCTGACCATCGAAGTGCTCCACACCCCCGGCCACTCCAAGGGCTCCGTCACCCTGAAGGTGGGGGACGTGCTCTTCACCGGAGACACCCTCTTTGCCGGCTCCTGCGGCCGCACCGATCTCAGCGGCGGCAGCTATGAGGAGATTCTCTCCTCTCTCAAACGCCTGGGCGGGCTGAAGGGCAACTTCCATGTGCTGCCCGGCCATGAGGCCACCTCCACTCTGGACCAGGAGCGCCGCTTCAATCCCTATTTGCGGGAGGCTATGTCCCGTTGAAGCTCTATTTTTACGCGGATGCCGCACTTTGGCAGCCGGAGCGGTATCACTACGCCGCCGAGCAGATGATGCTCACCCTTTTTCCTGGGGAAAAGCCGGAATACCCGGCCGTGCCCCCCCATACTCTGGAGGAGGAGCCCTTTGCCTGTTTCTCCCTGTCCCTGGACGGGGAGGAGGGTGTGCTGCGCTGTGTGGTGCAGCGGGAGGGCGCCCAGGCAGAGGGAGAAGCGCGCTTTTCTGCCCGGGAGCTGTCGCTGCCCCCCCAGGCAGTTTACCACACCGTCCAGCATGCCCTGAAGCTGGCCTTTTACCAGGCGGGGGTGTCTTTGCTGGGTCAGGAACCCCCCTGGGGGGCCCTCACCGGGGTACGCCCGGTGAAGCTGCCCACCCGCGCCATGGCCGCAGGGGCCTCCCCGGCCCAGGCCCAGAGGGAGCTGGAGGAGGAGTACCATGTCTCCCCCCAGCGTGCCCGGCTGGCAGTGGACTGCGCCAAGGCCAGTCTGGCCGCCCAGCGCGCCCTTAGCGAGGGGGAGGTATCCCTCTATATCGGCATCCCCTTTTGTCCCACCCGTTGCGCCTACTGCTCCTTTGTCTCCGCCGATGTGGGCCGGACCCTGAAGCTGGTGGACCCCTATGTGGAGGCCCTGGAGGAGGAACTTGACGCCATGGGCCGCCTGCTCCGGGAGCTGGGCCTCTCCGTGCGCTCCTTCTATATGGGCGGCGGCACCCCCACCACCCTGTCCGCCCCCCAGCTGGAGCGCCTGCTGAGCCGCTGCCATCAGGCTCTGCCCCTGGAAAACTGCACTGAGTACACGGTGGAGGCCGGACGGCCGGACACCATTACCCGGGGAAAGCTGGAGGTACTCAAAGACCAGGGCATCGGCCGCATCTCCATCAATCCCCAGACTCTGGAGAACCCCGTCCTCCAGGCCATTGGCCGGCGGCACACCGCCCGGGACATTCTGGAGGCCTACCACCTGGCCCGGGAGGTGGGCTTTGCCTCCATCAACATGGATCTGATTGCCGGACTGCCCCGGGACAGCTTTGCGGGGTTCCGGCGCTCCCTGGAGGGGGTCATGGCCCTGCGCCCGGAGAACATCACCGTCCACACCCTGGCCCTGAAGAAGGGCTCCACCCTGATGGAACACGGCGGGGCGCTGCCCTCGGGGGAGGAGACCGCCCGTATGCTGGACTTCTCCCGGGAGACGCTCTCGGAGGCGGGCTATTTGCCCTACTACCTCTACCGGCAGAAGTACATGTCCGGCTCCCTGGAAAATGTGGGCTGGGCCAAGCCGGGCACGGAGAGCCTTTATAACATTGTGATGATGGAGGAACTGCATACCGTCATCTCTCTGGGCGGGGGCGGCGTGACCAAGCTCATTGAGCCAAACAGCGGAAAAATCCTCCGCCTCACCAATCCCAAATATCCCCATGATTATCTGTCTGCCCGGGAAAAGCTGGCACAGCAGCGGGCGGAAATTGCCGCCTTTTTTGCTCCCTGAATCGGGCGGCAAATTGGAAAGGAGGGCCTATGGCCTACCAACTGCAGGAAATCAACAGACGGATTCAAAGCGATGTGAAGGAATTTTTGGCCGAGTGCGACCAGGCCTATCACCAGCGGGTCTCCCTGGCCGCCGACAAAATTCTGTCCAACCTGGAGCGCAGCCCCATCGTGCTGCTGTCCGGCCCCGCCGGCTCGGGAAAGACCACCACGGCCATGAAAATCGCCGAGGAGCTCCAGCGCCGGGGCGTAGGCTCCCGGGCAGTGGCCATGGACAACTACTTTAAAACCTTCAACCCCAAGACCGCGCCCCGTACCCCCGAGGGTGACCTGGACTATGAATCCCCCCTGTGTATGGATATGGAGCTGTTGGATGAGCACTTTTCCGCCCTGTCCCGTGGGGAAGAGATTCTTATCCCCAAATTTGAATTTGCCCGCCAGATGCGAAACGACTCTCTGGGCACACCCCTAAAGCTGGAAAAAAACGAGATCGCCATTTTTGAGGGCATCCACGCCCTGAACGACGACATTGCCGGCCGCCATCCGGAGGCCACCAAGCTCTATATTTCCGCCCGCTCCAATGTGAACGAGGGGGCCGTGCTCCGCTTCAAGGGCACCTGGATGCGTCTGACCCGCCGGGCCGTGCGGGATTATAGCTTCCGGGGCACCGAGGTGGCCGAGACCCTGGATATGTGGGCCAACGTCCGCCGGGGGGAGAAGCTCTACATCTCTCCCTTTAAAAACCGGGCGGACATTGTATTCGACTCCTCGCTGCCCTATGAGGTGTCGGTGATGAAGAATTACGCCCTCCCCATTCTCCGCAGCGTCCCCCAGGACAACGAGCGCCATGATGAAATGCTCCAGCTGGTGGACTCCTTCCAGTATTTTGAGGCCATCGACCCCGCCCTGGTAGCCAAAGACTCTCTGCTGCGGGAGTTTATCGGCGGCGGGAGCTACAAATATCACTGAGCCGTCTCCTCTTTTTCTGATTCCAAACTATTTGGAGTGATCTCTTTGACCTATCAACCTACCTACAATTCCCGGGATGAGCGCTATAAAAGCCCCTATGGAGCCGTATCTTCCGGCACAGCGGTACGCTTTTCTCTCCGCCCGCCCCGGACCGAGGGCTTTTCCCACGCCTCTATCACCGCCCGGTTTGAAAGCTGGGACAACAAAACCCTCACCCTTCCCATGCCCTGGCAGGGCTTTGAGCTGAGCCAGGACATCTTCACCACCCAGCTGGACACCCAGGGCTATGTGGGCTTGGTGTGGTATTCCTTTAAGCTGGAGCGGCTGGACGGGCGCAAGCAGGAGCTGGGACCCTATCAGCTCACTGTATACGACGGTTCTCAGGCCGTCCCCACCTGGTTTGGCGAGGGCGTCACCTATCAGATCTTCCCCGACCGCTTCCGCCGCAGCCGGATTCCCAACCCCGCCGGTCTGGTGGGGGGCCGCACCGTCCACCAGAACTGGGAGGAGATGCCCGAATACCGCCCCGACCACAAGGGAGAAGTGCGCAACCGGGACTTCTTCGGCGGCGACTTTAAGGGCGTGATGGAAAAGCTGGACTATTTGAAGAGCCTTGGGGTGGAGACCCTGTACTTCAACCCCATCTTTGAAGCGGCGGAAAACCACCGCTACGGCACTGCCGACTATAGCCGGGTGGACCCCATGCTGGGCACCAACGAGGACTTCTACCGCCTGTGTGACGAGGCTCACAAGCGGGGCATGCGGGTCATGCTGGATGGAGTGTTCAACCATACCGGCTTTGTGAGCCGCTACTTTAACGGCGACGGCTTTTATCACGACGTGGGAGCCAGCCAGAGCTGGGACTCCCCCTACCGCCCCTGGTTTAACTTCATCCAGTGGCCTAAGAAATACGAGAGCTGGTGGGGCATCTACTCCCTGCCTGCCGTCAACGAGAGCAATCCTGACTACCGCAATTTCATCTTTGCCGGAGAAGACAGTGTGGTGCGCCGGTGGCTGCGGGCGGGTGCGGACGGCTGGCGGCTGGACGTAGCCGACGAGCTGCCCGACGACTTTGTCCACGGCATCCACCAGGCCGCCCGGGAAGAGAAGCCCCATGCCGTGGTCATCGGCGAAGTGTGGGAGGACGGCTCCACCAAAATTGCCTACGGGGTGCGCCGCAAGCATATTTTAGGCGGCCACTGTGACGGACTGATGAACTATCCCCTGCGCAGCGCCATTCTGGCCTTCTTTACCGGCGGGGGAGGGGAGCACTTCGTGGAGAGCATGGAGACCATTCGGGAGAACTATCCCCCCTTCGCCTTCTACTCCGCCATGAATTCCCTGGACACCCACGACACCCCACGTTTCCTCACCCTCATGGGGGCGGGGGGCGAGTATCGGAACCAGTCCAAGGAGTGGCGGGCTAACTTCCATCTCTCTCCCAAACAGCGCCGCCGGGGCAAGGACCTGCTGCGGGCGGCCAGCCTGCTGCTGTTCTGCTTCCCCGGCTCTCCCACCATCTACTATGGGGACGAGGCGGGCATGGAGGGCTTTGAGGACCCCTTCAACCGCCAGACCTACCCCTGGGGCCATGAGGACCGGGAGCTGCTGGACTGGTACCGGGCTCTGGGCCAGGTGCGCAAGAAATACCAGGCCCTGCGCCGGGGCTCTATCCGCTACGTCTACGGCAAGGGCCCTCTGCTGGCCTTTGTCCGCTGGGAGGGAAAGGAGCGGCTGCTGTGCGCCTTTAACTCCAGTGAAAATCCCCAGGCCATGTTCCTGGAAGGGGAAGGAAAACCCGAGGCCGTACTGGGCCGGGCCAACGTGGAGATGGAGGACAACGGCTTTTCCATCACGGTTCCTCCCCAGTCGGGCGTGCTGATGGAATTGAAATAAGCCCCTAATCCCTTGTGGGACAAGGGCCGCAACCATAGATTGACAAGCTGTAAGGGACGGATGGTAGCCACTTTCCGTCCCTTTCCCTTATACTGGAAGCACCAAACCGAAGGAGGTGACCGCCATGACCCTGGGCCAGCGCATTCAAGAATTACGAAAGCAGAATAACCTCTCTCAGGAGGCCCTGGGAGAAAAACTGGGGGTCTCCCGCCAGGCCATTTCCCGCTGGGAGATGGACGGAGCCGTCCCGGAGATTGACAAGCTCATTG
>CALWYG010000170.1 GCA_944385695.1 uncultured Oscillospiraceae bacterium
CAAGCCGGAAACTATGAATATACAAGGGCGCGTAACTGACCACATCGAGAGCATAACGTGTCATGACTATCATGCGTTCCGTAGGTTGGCAAAACACACGCCATTTATCCCTTAAGTCGGTGCGATCCGCCACATGATGGGGCAAAAGGTCCACTACGATAGTGTAGCATTTTCGATGCAGCGGGACGCGTAGGTGGCCAGACGCACATTTTTATCGGCCTTAAAGGTAGAAATTCCTTTGATCAGCCCAATGGTGCCAATGGAAATCAAGTCGTCCTGATCTCCGGTCTGAGCGTAATATTTTTTTACGATGTGGGCTACCAGCCTGAGGTTGTGTTCCACCAACAGGTTGCGAGCCTCCAAATCACCCTGGGCACACCGCTCCAAATATTCCTGTTCCTCCGCCGCCTTCAGGGGTCTTGGGAAGGAGCCTCCACCCCCGGACAGGCGCAGCGTAAAGAAAATCCCATTCATCATCAAATAGATCACGGGGGACAACATGATTCAACACCTCCGCCCCAGCTTATTCTCCGCCTGCCCGTCCCTATGTGCCAAAAACCCGCCCGGACTCAAATGGGTCCGGGCGGGTTTTGCTTTATCCTGCGGCCAGTGCTGCCTGCTTTAAATGTTCCAGATCCTCCCTGCCGGGATGGGCCAGAGCACGGTCAAAATTCTCCAGCATGATCTGCTTGCGGGGGCTGTCCTCCATCTGCTCATAGCGGCGGCGGATCGTGTCAGGCATTTTCCCTTGACACATATATTCCCCAACCACGTGGACTCCTTCCGGGATCTCCTCCTTTACCATAGCGAGGATTTTTGCAAAATATGCGGTCTCCCCCCCAAAGCCAGCGGTTCCGAAGAGAAATACTTCCTGCCCCGTCAGGGTGGACAAGAACTGGGCCGTCTCCCCATCGCAGGTTCCCTTGGCCGTCCGGAAGCCCACATAAATCCGCTGGGCCTTCAACGCCTGGGCGCTGGGAGGTCCGAAGTAAAGGCAGCTCTCCTCCCCCAGGCACTCACGCAGGGTCTGGGCCAGAAGGGCAGTATTTCCCGTCTTACTGCTGTACACAATGGAATAGCTCATGCTGTTTCCTCCTTTTTTTCATAGATACAGTGGACACCCTTGTGTGCCATCATGCCCCCCAGGCACGCCCGGTTGCAGCGCACACAGCGGTGCAGAGTTTGGATCTCTCCTGCTGCGACCTTTTTCGGCCAATCAGGATCGGCAATCAGCTGCCGGCTCATGGCGGCGCAGTCCATTCGTCCAGCAGAAAGCTGCTTCTCAATAAAGTCCGGGTCCGTCAGTCCTCCCACTGCGCAGATGGGCCGGTCTGTCAAGGCCCGCACCTGGTCACAGAACTTGAGGAAGCACCCCTCCTGTCCAAACTGGGGATGATTGGCCGGCGGGATGGTATCGGTGAGACTCCCATGGTTGGCCAATGCCACATGAAAGCTGGTCACGCCCGCCTGCTCCAGCAGCGGGACAAATATTCCCAGTTCCTCCTCCAGTACACCGGCGTTTCCATAATGGGGCTGTTCCTGCCGGACGGCCAGTTTCAAATCGATGGGCAGATCCGGCACTTTTCGGCGCACCGCCTCCACCGCCTCGACTGCAAACCTGGCCCGGTTTTCCGGGCTGCCGCCATATTCGTCCTGCCGATGATTATAGAGAACCGAGCTGAAGCTGCCGCACATCCGGTCTCCGTGGACCTGGACCATGTCAAATCCAGCCTCTTTCGCCAGCCCGGCAGCCACGCCAAAGCTGGCGGTAATCTCCCGTACCTTCTTGGCAGGCAGTCCGGTAATGTAGGGACTTACCTCCTCGTTGAGCAGGGGGCGAAGCTGTTCCATGGAGATTTTTTTGCTCAGCACCCCCGGCACGTATTTGAGCATGGCCTTGAGATTGGAGTCCGACTGATGCAGCTGGGCACACAGCATACACCCCTCCCCATGGACGATGCGGGCCGCCTCTCCATAAAACGCCCGCCCCTTTTCGGTGTACAACGAAGGCCCGAAGCCATGCTTTCCCACTGGGATGTCACCGAGAATGATCATAGCGCATCCCCCCGCGGCAATTTCCCGCAGGCGCGCCAGCCACTGCTCTCTGGGCAGCCCCATAGAAGTGGGGGCAAATATGATCCGGTTTTTTAAGGTGAGCCCGCCATAGTTCATCGGGCTTAAAATGGTCTCGTACATGGGTCAGAGGTTCCTTCCTTGATGGTCACTTGATTCAGCAGGGAAAACAGCTGCTCCCGTTCTTCCTCTCCGAACGTGCCCAGCACCTGCTCGTCCCAGTCCGAAAAAAACTGGTGGCTCAGCGCAAAGGCCTCCCGCCCCTTCTCACTCAAATTCAAATGATAGGCCCGGCCCTTTCGCTCCCGGAGCAGGAAGCCGTCTTCCACCAGCTTGACCACGCTGCGCTGGCAATAGCCCCAATCCAGCTCCAGGGCCTGGGTCAGTTCCCCTTGCGTGCAGTCCGGATGCTTGCCCACATAGACAAGGAGAAACAGCACGCCAAAGCTCAGCCCCAGCTCCTGAAGGCGGCGGGACGTATAGGCCACGAAGCTGCGGTAAAGAGTGATGCAGCGGTAGGAAAATGTCTCGGTCATAGGTCTCCCCCTTTCAGCTTGACTAAGTCAAGTATATGGTTTTAACTTGACTTTGTCAAGTGTTCGTTTTCCCCCCGTGCGATAGAAATTATCAATCATATCCGGTGTTTTGCAAAAAAAGTAGTATTGGACTTGGGAATATCCCCCGGCTATAATGAATTTAGAAAATTTGAAAGGGAGGATTCTCCATGGGTAAGCAAAACAAAAAGCTTCGCCAGCTCCTGGCCGAAAACGACTATCTGATCGCTCCCTGCGCCTATGACGCGCTGAGTGCCCGTGCTATCCAGGCGGCTGGATTCTCTTTGGCCGGAACCACTGGTTACGGCATGCACGGCGTGGTGTTGGGCCAGCCGGACACGGGCCTGTTGGCCCTGAATGAAACCGTCTCCATCCTCAGCAAGATGGTGGACGCGGTGGACATTCCCATTCTGGCAGACGCGGAAGGCGGCTACGGCAGCGCTATGAACGTCATTCGCACCGTGCGGGAGTACGAAAAGACCGGTGTGGCCGGCCTGTTTATCGAGGACCAGAAGCAGCCCCCCAACTGCCCCTTCATCAAGGCCCCTGAGGTCATCAGCACCGAGGAGATGGTGGGCAAGATCGAGGCGGCTGTGGCTACCCGTGAAGACCCGGATATGCTGATCATCGCCCGTACCGACGCTCCCTTTGAGGAAGCCATTGAGCGGGCCAACGCCTACATGGAAGCCGGCGCCGACATGGTAAAAATCCTGCCCAAGACCCGCAAGGAGCTGGAACTGCTCCCCTCCCGGGTCAACGGCCCCATCCATCTGGGCCTGTACCGCCACAAGGGCATCAACGACGGCATGACCGCCGCCGACTGCGGCAAGCTGGGCTATAAAATCGTCACCTTCCCCGTCAGCTGCCTGTTCGCCCAGACAGCCGCCCTTATGTCCATGCTCAAGTATATGAAGGAGCACGAGACCGACGAGGGCTACGCCGGAGACATGATGGAATTTGCCGAGTATCTGAAGTTCGTCAACGTGGACCACTATAAGGAGCTTGGGGACAAGTACCTGCGGGGCTGATGCGCTCGCGCCCTCTCTTTCCTGTGATAGCCCCGGCTGCGGCCGGGGCTTCCTTTATTGCAAAAACAGAAAAGGCCGGGGCCCTGGGGCCCCGGCCGCGCCGGAATGGAAAGTGATCTTATTTGGCGGTCTCACGCTGGAACTTGGCCAGGTAGGCATCCTGGAGCAGCTTCAGCCGCTTCCGGTCCTTTCCGCCCACCGGGATGCCGTCAATGGACTCCACCATCATGCACAGGGCGCTGGAGCTGGTGACGATAATCTCGTCGGCGTTCATCAGCTCCACCATGGAGAAGGGGGTCTCATCGGTGGGAATGCCGTTCTCCCTGGCCAGGGCCAGCAGATGCTTTCTGGTGATGCCCGGCAGGATCAGCTCATCGGTGGGAGCGGTGCGCAGCACCCCGTCCTTCAGGATGGAAATGTTGCTGTGGGCGCACTCGGTGACCCGGCTGCCCCGGTGAAGCACTGCCTCGTCACATCCATGCTCCACCGCACGCTGGTTGGCCAGCACACTGGGGATCAGGTTCAGGGTTTTGATGTTGCACAGCTTGAACCGGGTGTCCTCCAAGGAGATGAGCTTATAGGGCTTGTCCATGGGCTTCATGGTGTGAGGCTTCACATACGCCATAAGCGTGGGCTCCACATCCTTGGGGAAGGGGTGGTTCCGGGGGCAGACGCCCCGGGAGATCTGCCAGTAGAGGAAATGGATGGGGGAGTCCTCCGCCGCATCGATGACCTTTTGAAGCTCCGCCTTCATCCAGTCCCGGTCCTTTTTGAACGGGATTTCCAGCAGCCGCAGGCTGTTGTACATCCGGTCCAGGTGGTCGTCCAGGGCAAAGGGCACCCGGTTGGCCACGCAGGTGGCCTCATAGATGCCGTCACCAAAGTACAAAGCCCGGTCTCCCATGGGAACCTTCATCTCCTCCAGAGGTCCCATCTCACCGTTATAGTAGCCGACAGTTTTCCACATAATGGTCTCTCCTCTCTGAATGTTCATTGCTCATTGATTGGACACGGCCCCCGGGCCATTTAACTTACGACGTCTTCTTGCCCAGTGGTTGGAAAGCTCCCAGACTATCCGGGCACACAGGTAGCCGATCACCGCACCCGCCAGCACATCGGTGGGATAGTGCACTCCCACATAGAGCCGGGACAGCCCCATACATACCGCCAGCACCACGGCCAGATCCCGCCCCCAGCTCCAGGGCAGGGTACGCTGCCAGATCATTCCCGCCGCAAAAGCGGCACAGGTGTGCCCCGAGGGGAAGGAATGGGGATCGTTCTCCACCACCAGCGGGGTAATGGGCAGATCCAGCCAGGGCCGGGCCCGCTCCACCAGGGGCTTGATGGTCACGTTGGTCACCAGCAGCCCCAGCCCCATGGCCAGCAGGGCCAAAATTCCTGCCTTCCGGGTAGGCTTCCAGCACACCATGACCAGAGAAAGGACAATCCACAGCATACCCGCATTGCCCAAGGAAGTAAAGGCGGCAACCACCGGGTCCAGCCAACTCAGGTGCAAGGTCTGTATCCAAAGCAACAGGCTGCCGTCCAGTTGCTGTAAAGTTTCTAACATTTACATTGTCTCCTTTAATCATCCTCCGGTTCCGACACCCTTCGCCCCAGCGGCTTGACTGTCTTCCCCGTCTCATATTATAATAAGAGAAAATTCCTCATTCGTCAACCTTTACCGGAGGGGAGGCTTTTTCCTTGAAGCAGATCATTTGCCTGTCCACCGAGCCCTGGAGCCGGCTGCCCGGGCGCACCCAGCAGCTGATTTCCCGCATGCGGGATGCTGAGATTCTCTACTTTTCCCCGGGCCAGCACTGGAAGGACTCCGCGCTGTATCAAAAGGGCCTTCCGGTGCGCCCGAATGTGACAGCCTATGCCCTGCCCGTCCCCCTGCTCCCTTTGGACGAGCGCCACGGCGCCCTGTTCCGGGCCCAGCGCAGGCATATCGGGCATTTCATCGCCTCCAAGGCGGCCCGGCACCGGTTTTCAGACCCGCTGCTTTGGGTGACCAGCCCGGAGCATGTACACGTGTTGGACCACCTGAGCTATGACGCTCTGATCTACGACTGCGACCGGGAGTGGGACGAGCTTCCTCCCCACTGGGAGGGCCGTCTGGCCCAGGCCTCGGATGTGGTCTTTGCCGCCTCCCCTCAGCTGGCTAACCGCCTTTCCCCCTGCAGCGGCAATATTGTCCTG
>CALWYG010000171.1 GCA_944385695.1 uncultured Oscillospiraceae bacterium
GTTGGTCTGACCGCTTTCCCACTTGCTGATGTCTTGCCTGGATACACCAAGCTTTTCTCCCAGCTGTTCCTGGGATAAACCGGCCTGTTTGCGCGCCTGTGCAATGCGATCCCCCAGTGTCATAGAGCCCACCTCCGTGTTCATTTCTAGGCTTAGAATACCAAATAATGACACCCTTGACAAGAAAAGAGAGCTGGAAATCTGTCAACTTCTGGTTGACAATGCCCTTTTCTTGTTTTTGAGGCAAAATGAATGGTTGGACTTGACACCCCGACAAAGGGATGATAGTATACTATACTGTAGCGCAAAGAACGGAAAAGTAGCATCTTACCCAGCAAACAGAGAGGGCCCTTCACCGGCTGAAAGGGGGCCTGGGCTGGCAGGTGTGAAGTGCGTCCGGGAGCGCGGCGGGTAATGCCGCCCGGTTTGGCCCCGATAGAGGCCCTTTGAGTGAAAAATGAGAGTGGAACCGCGAGTCATCGCCTCTTATGCCCATATGGGCATGAGAGGCGTTTTCGTTTTCTCCATGAGATAGTAAAGGAGGTGCTGGACGTGTTAAATATGAGTCGGAGCGTATGGGAGGCGTGCCGATGTTGGGGCATGGCGAGAACACAAGACATACCATATGATGCGCTCAATTTGACACAGTCCAGAGTCTCTGTGCTCTGGGGAAAAGGAGGATATTATGTTTCGTTCTCTGATGGATACGCTGGAGGCCTATCAAAAGCGTGATCCTGCCGCCCGGTCCAAGCTGGAAATTTTCCTGTTATATCAGGGGGTCCATGCCACGTTGTATCACCGCCTTGCCCACTGGTTATACTGCCATCACTGCCGCTTTTTGGCGCGCTTTGTCTCCCAGTGGAGCCGCTTCTGGACGGGGATCGAGATCCATCCCGGGGCCAAGATCGGCCGACGCTTTGTCATTGACCACGGCATGGGGATCGTCATTGGCGAGACCGCAGAAGTGGGCGATGACTGCCTGATGTACCATGGGGTCACCCTGGGAGGTACGGGCAAGGATCATGGTAAGCGCCACCCCACCATCGGAAATAATGTGCTCATTGGCTGCGGTGCCAAGATCCTGGGACCCTTTAAAGTAGGGGATAACTCCCGCATAGCCGCCAACTCCGTGGTCCTTTCTGAGGTTCCGGAACATGCTACGGCCGTGGGCATTCCCGCCCAGATCGTGCGCATTGCCGGCAGGGTGACCCACTACGCGGATGAAGTGGACCAGACCAGCGTAGAAAACCCCACGCTGGAGCGCATTGAGGCTCTGTCCCAGCGCCTGGAATTTTTGGAGAAAATGCTGGATCAAAAGTATCTGGAAGAGCATGCAAAGAAAGAAGCGTAAAGCGGTTTTGCCTTTCAGCAAACAATACCGTTTCAAATATCAATCAGGAGGTTTTTACCATGCTGCTATATAATTCCGCTACCCATAAGAAAGAACAGTTTGAAACCCATACCCCCGGCCACGTGGAGATGTACACCTGCGGCCCCACCGTGTACCACTTCGCCCATATCGGCAACCTGCGCTCCTATATCATGGAGGACGTGCTGGAGAAGTTCCTGCGCTATGACGGCTATGAAGTAAACCGGGTGATGAATATCACCGACGTGGGCCACCTGGCTTCTGACGCGGACACCGGCGAGGACAAGATGCTCAAAGGTGCCAAGCGGGAGCACAAGACGGTCATGGAGATCGCCCAGTACTATACGGACGCCTTCTTTGAGGACTGCCGCAAGCTGAACATCAAGCGCCCGGATACCATCCAGCCCGCCACCGGCTGCATTGAGGAATACATCAAGATCATTTCCGGCCTGATTGACAAGGGCTACGCCTATTTGGCCGGAGGCAATGTGTATTTTGACTCCTCCAAGCTAGAGCGCTATTATGTCTTCAATGACCATGACGAGGAGGACTTGGCCGTGGGCGTCCGGGAAGGCGTGGAGGAAGATACCAACAAGCGCAACAAGAACGACTTTGTCCTCTGGTTCACCAAGAGCAAGTTTGAGGATCAGGCTCTGAAGTGGGATTCCCCCTGGGGCGTGGGGTACCCCGGCTGGCACATTGAGTGCTCTGGAATTTCCCTGAAGTATAACGGAGAATATCTGGACCTCCACTGCGGCGGCATCGACAATGCCTTCCCCCACCACACCAATGAGATTGCCCAGTCTGAGAGCTTCCTGGGGCACCCCTGGTGCAAGCAGTGGTTCCATGTCCACCACCTGAACACCAACTCCGGCAAGATGTCCAAGTCCAAGGGTGAGTTCTTGACCGTCTCCCTGCTGGAGGAAAAGGGGTATGACCCCCTTGCTTACCGGTTCTTCTGCCTTCAGTCTCACTACCGCAAGGGCCTGGTGTTCTCCTGGGAAAACCTGGACAATGCCGCCGGCGCCTATCAGAAGCTGATTGCCAAGATTGCCGCCCTGGACCCCAAGGACGGGGAAGTGGACCAGGCCGTGCTGGATGAGTACAAGGACAAGTTCCGCCAGCAGGTGGGCAATGATCTGAACACCTCCATGGCGGTCACCGCCCTCTATGACGCCCTGAAGGCCAAGACCAACGGAGCCACAAAGCTGGCCATTCTGGACAGCTTTGATCAGGTTCTCTCCCTGTCCCTTTTGGAGAAAGCCGCCAAGGCCCGGGAGGAGCAGGCAAAGGCAAAGTCCGCCCAGTCCGCCGGGGGCTATACCATTACCGGTGAGGGAGACGAGGCCATTGACGCCTTGGTGCTCCAGCGGTACGAGGCCAAGAAGGCGAAGAACTTTGCCGAGGCAGACCGTATCCGGGATGAATTGAAGGCCCAGGGCATTGAGATCACCGACATGCCCGGCGGCGCTTCCTGGAAGCGTGTGTAACATAAGAATCATAAGATAAAAATCCCCGGCCACATGGCCGGGGGATTTTTATGCCAAGTTACGTCTGAAACGTCCGGGCATTACGCCGGAGGAGCTTTCTTCTTCGAGCGGGTGGGGGTCATTACGACTGGGTGGAGGTCAAAAAGGGAAAGGAATAGCGTAAAGCTTTTTCCTTTACAATGCTTGGCATTATTAAAATGATTCCATACGATCAAGCCAGAGACATTGTAACCTGAACGGTAATGGGTTGGGCGGGGTTGGGCTGCTTGCCCCAAATCAGATCTGCGGCAGTGCCGTCCATGCTCACATATCCGGGGGCCTCCACCTGTGCCTGCACCCGCACGCCGCAGGAGAAGGTTTGATCCAGCCGGGTGACCGGAGGTGTGAGCGGGGTGGAGCAAAACTGTTCCAGTTCCTCCTTCATCAGCTCAACTTCTTGCTTGGAGGTGAGCAGCGGCCAGGGTCGTGCGGCGCAGGACAGCGCCAGGATCAGGTTTCCGTCAATGGCACTGGAAAGCTGATAGGGGGAATAGTTTCGTCCCTCTTCCTCCAGCACGGCCGGGTCCAGAACGGCGGTATAGGAGAAGGAGCTGCCCAGGCTGTCGGGAGCAAACTCGATGGTGTCCACCACCCAACTGGGGGTGTCATGCCAGGGTCGTTCGATGACCCACTGGCCATTCTGATTCAATAAGATGTCCTCCGACGCGTCGGGTACACGGCGGATACGAAAGGCGTTATAGTTCTCCGCCAGCTGAGCGGGGGAGGAGATCCCGTCTGGATGGGGCGGCTGATAGCTTACGTTGATGAGCACATTCTGGCTTAGCAGCACAAGGGCGGTTCCGGCTGCCAAAAGCGGAATCCGCCAGGCAAGGCCCTTGGGGCGGGCGGTGTAGCACAGGTCCTCGTCCCAGGGGAGAATTTGACCATCTTTGCAGGCGCGATAGGAGCGGTAGTTGCGCCACAGGCTGTAAATGGGCAGATAGAATCCCTCACCTCGGAAGATAACTGTCATGGTGCGGTTTCTGGCCTGGGTCAGGGCCAGGTGTCCGCCCTCGGCATTTCGAAGCTCCAGGCCCATGATCCACTTGCCGGGGGTGGTGCCGAACAGGGTGAGGAACAGCGGCTCCAGCACGAATGCCGTTAAAGTCTGGGCCAGCGAGGAGAGGAAAAAGACCTGTACAAAGACGAAGGGAATTACGAACGCGGCATAATAGAGCACGGGGCTAACCGGATCGGCGGTCTGGTAATCGTGGAGTAAATAAAGCTGGATGGCCAGCCAGGGGAGACCATATAGTAACGTGTCCAGCCTCCGGGCGAAAAAGCGCCGCCAGGGAGAAGGGGCGTTGTCCAGACGATCCCGGGGTTGTTCCAGATGGGGGCCGCTGGGGGCGGGGCGGCGTTCCAGCTCCTCCAGCCAGGGCTGCGGATCCAAAGCCTGGTACTCTGTTGCGCTGTCCAGAAGTGACTGACAGACCTCGCCCGCCCGGTCCAGGGCGCCCCGGTCGGAATCCAGGGCAGCCAACTGTTCCTCCAGGGCCTGAGTCAAGGTGAGGTCTCCGGCTTCCAGTCGGCGGATGGACTCCAAGTCCAGATGAAGCTGCCGCAGCAGCTTGATCCTTTTTAAGGTACGCGCGTCTGAGAGAGAGTAGTCCCGGTAATTGTTTTTTAAACGCTGGGGGGAGAGAAATCCCTCCTGCTCGTAAAACCGGATACTGGCCCGGGGCAGGCCGACCAGAAGTTCCAATTCCTTGATTGTCATGGAAATCGCCTCCTTTGCCCTGAGTGTACAGTATCAAGACTCTTTACAGTCAAGCAATTTTTTCAAAAAAGTCCCAATTTTTATAGATTCCCGCCTCTCTGAAAGAGTTGGGAATTTAAAAGAGCTGGATTTGCTTCAATCAGAACGGTTACTGTGGCTTCTTCATGGTGAGGCTGATGCGTTTTTTCTTCTCGTCCACCTCAATGACCCATACGGTGACAATGTCTCCCACGGTGAGCAGTTCGGAGGGATGGCGGACCCGCCGGGGCAGCTTGCTGATGTGGACCAGGCCGTCCTGGTGGACGCCAATGTCCACGAATACGCCAAAATCGATGACGTTGCGCACGGTGCCTTGAAGCTCCATGCCCGGCTTCAGTTTTTTTGCCTCCATTACGTCGGTACGGAGGATGGGGGGCGGCAGTTCATCACGGGGGTCACGGCCGGGCTTCATCAGCTCCTTTACGATGTCGGACAAAGTAGGGGCGCCTGCGCCGCACAGCTCCGCCAGGCATTCCAGCCCAATGGCCTCCGCCTTCTCTTTGAGCTCTGACAGGTTTCCGCCCTTTACATCCTCTAGTGTGTAGCCACATTGAGCCAGCAGCTTCTCCGCCGCGGCGTAGCTTTCCGGATGGACGCCAGTGTTGTCCAAAACGCTTTTGCTCTCGGGCACACGGAGAAAGCCTGCGCACTGCTCAAAGGCTTTGGGACCCAGCTTGGGTACCTTCAAGAGCTGCTTGCGGGTGGTGAAGGCTCCGTTTTCTTCCCGGTAGGCCACCAAATTTTTGGCGGTGGCAGCGGTAAGGCCGCTGACCCGCTGGAGCAGGGAGGGGGAAGCGGTATTGGCATCCACACCCACGGCGTTTACACAGTCTTCCACCACACCGTCCAAGGTCTCGCCCAGGCGGGCCTGGGGCATATCATGCTGATACTGGCCAACACCAATGGCTTTGGGGTCAATTTTCACCAGCTCGGCCAAGGGGTCCTGAAGCCGCCGGGCAATGGATACGGCGCTGCGGAGGTTCACATCAAATTGAGGAAACTCCTCGGCGGCCAGTTTGCTGGCGGAATAGACGCTGGCTCCCGCTTCACTGACGATCATATAGGACACCCCGCCGCCTACCGCTCGGATGAGTTCGACGGTCATCTGTTCCGTTTCCCGGCTGGCAGTGCCGTTGCCGATGGCGATGTGTTCCACACCATATTTGCGGATGAAAGCGGAGAGCTTAGCGATGCACTCCTGCTTCTGGCGCTCCCCATGGGTTGGGTAGACCACGGTGGTATCCAAAACCTTTCCGGTCCCGTCTACCACAGCTACTTTACAGCCCATGCGGTATCCGGGGTCCAGGCCCATAGTTACCTTTCCTTTGACGGGGGGCTGCATAAGCAGAGGCTTTAGGTTCAGAGCGAACATATGAATAGCGCCCTCGTTGGCCTGGTCGGTGAGATAGCTGCGGATTTCACGCTCCATGGAGGGCTCAATCAGGCGGTCATAGGCATCGTCAGCTGCGGCGCGTACAAAATCCATGGCGGCTGTCCCAGGAACAGTCATGCGCCGTACTGCCACATGGGCGGTCTCCGGATCAAGTTCCACGGATACCTTTAAAATCTCTTCCCGTTCCCCCCGGTTGATCGCCAGTACCTGATACCCCTGGGCCTTGCCCACCGGAACTTTAAAGTCATAATAGAGGCGGTATACGCTGTCCTCGGGCTCCTTCTGGGCTGCCTTGGATACCAGCAATCCGCGGCGCAGGAACAGGTCACGCAGTTCCTTGCGGATGTCAGCGTTGTCGGAAATTTCTTCCGCTATGATATCGCTGGCCCCTTGTAGAGCATCTTCTGCTGTTTCCACTCCTTTTTCCGGGTCCACAAAGGGGAGGGCGGCCTGGGCAGGATCGACCGCCGGGCCACGGTCAAAAAGCACCCGGGCCAGCGGCTCCAGTCCCTTTTCCCGGGCAATGGTGGCGCGGGTGCGCCGCTTTTGTTTGTAAGGGCGGTACAGATCCTCTACCTCGGCCAGCGTGGCGGCTTTTTCAATGGCGGCGGCCAGCTCATCGGTAAGCTTTCCCTGATGCTCGATGGAGGACTTTACTTCATCTTTCCGGGCATCTAGGTTTCTGAGGTACTGCAGCCGGTCGGCGAGCTGGCGCAGCAGCTGGTCATCCATAGAGCCGTGGAGCTCCTTGCGGTAGCGGGCGATGAAAGGAATTGTGGCTCCTTCGTCGATGAGCTTGACCACATTCTCTACCTGCTGCTGGGTACGGCCCAACTCCCGGGCCAGGGTTTCGATCATGGGGTCCATGGACATTCTCCTTTGTATAGGGCGCTTCTGCCCTGGAAATTTCCATTTCAGTTTAGCGGAAAGGAGGCGAAAAGTCCAGAGAGATTTGTCTTCGCCAGGAGACAGCTGCCCGCAGCTTTCCGGTATAGCGTGCAAGAATGTTCTATGTAAATGTTACATTTATGTTAAAATTCACAAAATCCATTGACAGACCCAATGAATCAGTTTACAATAACAACATCCACTGGGTGAGATTCTAAAAAGTGGATCAGCTGTGTGGTTTTGTAGGTGCAGAAGAAGAAATCCCGTGTTTAACCGCTGCTTTCTTTGGAATTTTGCTTTTCTTGCGCTGCGCTGCAAAAGAACTGCTGATGAAAAGGGTATTCCTTTACAGCCTTGGAAAATAAAGAGTTTTACTTGACTTAACCTGCCATGAGGGAGAGAAACGTTACAATGATTCTTTCGAATTATGTTAAGTACCCCGCCCCCATTTGATCAGACGAATGGATTTCCTGTGTTGCATCTCAGCTGATGTGTCTAATACACAAGCCTCCATCGTTTGTCTGGCAGACGATGGCTTTTTTATACCCTTTTTGAAACAAACAGAGAGGAGGCGACAAGCATGACGATGCCGAAGTATGAGGTCAATAACATTTGGTCCCGGGTCCGCAGCGACGTAGATGTGGACGATCTGATTTTTGACGCTGATGGTTACAGCACCAAGGAGGACGACAGAGTATGCAGCGACCGGTGACGGCCGAATGTGGTCAGCGAGAAGCTGACGAAGGAAACTAAACACCGCAGCAGAGTTTCTCACGATCTGCTGCGGTGTTTTTTTGTCCATTTGCAGGAGCACAGAAACAGAACCGGGCGGAGAATTTCCTGGTCCGAAAGAGCACGATTGCCCAATAAGAAGCCCCGATTATTCCACGGGAAGGGCTTGCTTTCTTGGGAAGATTATACTAAAATAAGAAACAAGTGACGAGAATCTACTCCCGCAAGAAAATTGCTCGGGGGAGCACTATGGAGGTCGATCATCATGAGAAAAGTACAGTTTACCGAGACCGTTCTGCGTGACGCAAACCAGTCGCTGATCGCAACCCGCCTGCCTTACAGCAAGTTTGAGTCCATCCTGGAGACCATGGATAAGGCCGGCTATTATTCTGCCGAGGTCTGGGGCGGCGCTACCTTTGATGTGTGTCTGCGCTATCTGCAGGAAGATCCCTGGGAGCGGCTGCGCAAGATCCGGGCCAAAATGCCCAATACCAAGCTCCAGATGCTCCTCCGGGGCCAGAATATTCTGGGCTATAAGCACTATCCCGATGATGTGGTGCGTAAGTTCGTGGAGTACTCCGTGAAAAATGGCATCGACATCATCCGTATTTTTGACGCCCTCAACGACGTGCGCAACCTGGAAGTGGCCATTGACGAGACCGTCAAGCAGGGTGCCCACGCCTCCGGTACCATCTGCTTCACCACCAGTCCCGTGCACACACTGGAGAAGAACGTCCAGATGGTCAAAGACCTGAAGAGCATGGGCGTGAAGTCCATCTGCATTAAGGACATGGCCGGCATCATGGGGCCCAAGGAGGCCTATGATCTCTCTGCCGCCATTAAGGACGCAGTGCCCGAGCTGCCCCTGGTCATCCACACCCACTGCACCACCGGCCTGGCCTTTATGACCTGCCTGAAGGCGGTGGAGGCCGGCGCCGATGTGCTGGATACCGCCATCTCTCCCATGTCCGGCGGCACCGCCCAGCCCGCCACTGAGACCCTGGCCTATGCCCTGCGCGGCCTGGGCTATGAGGTCGATCTGGACGACAAGGTGCTGATTGAGATGGCCGACTACTTCAAGGGCGTTCGTGCCGACTTCCTGAAGGACGGCACTCTGGACCCCATCTCCATGGCCACCGACACCCAGTGCCTCAACTATCAGATCCCCGGCGGTATGCTGTCTAACCTCATCTCCCAGCTGAAGATGATGAACGCCATCGACAAGCTGGATGAGGCCCTGGCTGAGACCCCCAAGGTTCGTGCCGATATGGGTTATCCTCCTCTGGTCACCCCCACCAGCCAGATGGTGGGCTCCCAGGCAGTGCAGAACGTGCTGGCCGGCGAGCGCTACAAGGTGGTAGGCAAGGAGATCAAGGCATACTGCCGCGGCGAGTACGGCCGCACCCCCGCCCCCATCGACGCTGCCATCCAGAAGAAGATCCTGGGCGATACTCCCCTGGTGAAGGGCCGCTTTGCCGACTCCCTGGAGCCCGAGTTTGAGAAGACCAAGAAGGAGCTGGCCGGTGTTGCCAAGAGCGACGAGGATGTGCTGAGCTACATCGCCTTCCCCCAGGTTGCCATGGCGTTCTTCAAGGACCGCGAGGCCGGCTTCCCCAAGAAGGAGGCTGCTAAGAAGCCTGCGGCTCCTGCCGCTCCCAAGAAGGAGGAACTGCCTCCCATGCCCGCCTGGCAGGGTCACGTGTACTACACCAATACCCCCGCGGTTACCAGCGCCGGTTACACCGCCCGTCCCATCCAGCCCTTTGCTGCCAGCTATCAGCCGCCTCACCTGGTGATGGGCGCCCGGGATAACTGCCCCGGCACCTATACCATTACCATTGACGGCAAGTCCTACGAGGTGGCCATTGCTTCCGCTGACGGCGCTGCTCCTGCTGCTCCTGTGGCCGCCGCTCCTGTGGCTGCTGCTCCTGTGGCCGCTCCCGTGGCTGCGCCCGCTCCCGCGGCTGCGCCGGCTCCGGCCCCTGCGCCCGCTCCGGCTCCCGCCGCCGCTCCCGCTGCTGTGGCCGCCGGTGAAACCGCGGTGAAGAGCCCCATGCCCGGCAACATCTTTAAGGTGGAGTGCTCTGTGGGTCAGAGCGTCAAGGCCGGAGATGTTCTGGTAGTGCTGGAAGCCATGAAGATGGAGATCGAGGTCTCTGCCCCTGCGGACGGCACCGTTAAGTCCGTGTCTGCCACTGTGGGTACTGCCGTAAACACCGACGATCTGCTGGTGGTTCTGGGCTGATTTTTGCTCTCAGTTCAGGCTCTCCGGGAAACCCGGAGAGCCTGCTTTTTTACCTTGAAAATACCAGTTGCTCGTGATAAAATTTAAGTTGCGGAATAAGGGGGAAAGAGCGAGAAAAATACCCCCTTTTCCAAAACAAAGGATGAAATAAGGAAACGGTTATGCCGTGAAAGGAGGCCCTTATGAAAGGGATTGTTCTGGCCGCTGGAAAGGGTACTCGGCTCTACCCGATGACCAAGCCGGTGTGCAAACCCCTGCTGCCTGTCTACGATAAACCTCTGATTTATTACCCCATCGCCATTTTGATGCAGGCGGGGATTTCTGAGATTTTGGTGATTGTTCCTCCCGATGAGACCAACACCTTCCGGGCCCTGCTGGGCGACGGAGAGCAGTATGGCCTGAAAATTTCCTATGCGGAGCAGCCAGTTGCCAGAGGCATTGCCGACGCATTGCTGATTGGTCAGGAGTTTGTAGGCAATGATCGGGTGTGTCTGGTTCTGGGAGACAATATTTTCTATGCTCCTACCCTGAGCGCTACCCTGAAGCGGGCGGCAGCCAATGACCGGGGAGCCACCGTATTTGGCTACTGGGTGGAGGACCCCCGCCCCTTTGGTGTGGTGGAGTTTGACAAGGACGGAAAGGCCATCTCCATTGAGGAGAAGCCCCGCTACCCCAAGAGTAACTACGTGATTCCCGGCCTTTATTTTTATGACCACCAGGTGATGGACATTGCCCGGAACCTGAAACCCTCCGCACGGGGAGAATTGGAGATCACCGATGTGAATCTGGAATATCTCCGCCGGGGGCAGCTTCAGGTGGTTCCTTTGGAGAAAAACTTTACCTGGCTGGATGCGGGTACTGCGGACAGTCTTCTGGAGGCAGGCCAGACCATCCGCCATATCCAGGATACCACCGGCCGCTATGTTGGCTGCCTGGAGGAGCTGGCGCTTTATGAGGGCTGGGTCACAGAGGATCACGTCCACGCCATTGGCGATGAGCTGTCTATGACCCTCTATGGAAAATATTTACAGTGCCTGTAACGGTACCGGGAAAGGGAAAGGCATTTATGAAGATCATCGGCGCATACTTTAGTCCCAGTGGTGGAACAAAGCGGGCCACAGAGCTGCTTTGCGGACTGTTTGGTGACTATGAGACATTGGACCTTGGGGGACGTGAGCGGGCAGCGCGGAACTTTGGTAAGGACGAGCTGCTGGTGCTGGGCCTTCCCGTGTATGCCGGCCAGATCCCGGCGGTGCCCGGACTGCTGGACGGCCTGACTGGAGAGGATACTCCCTGTGTGCTGGCCGCGGCCTATGGCAACCGCCACTATGACGACGCGCTGGCCCAGATGAAGGATCTGATGGGAAAGCGGGGCTTCCGCTGTGTGGCCGCCGCCGCGGTGATTACCCCCCATATTTTTGCGCCCTCGCTGGGGATGGGCCGTCCGGATGAAGAGGACGAGGCTGTCCTGAAGGAGCTGGTGAGCAAAGTCCAGGAGAAGCTGGAAGGGGAGAACTGGGCGGAAGCCGCAGTGCCCGGCAATCCCAGCCCCGCACCCAAAAAGGCGATACCCGTGCCCAAAGACCGGGACTGGGATACCTGTCTGGGCTGTGCCATCTGTGCCAAAGCCTGTCCCACAGGAGCGATGGATTTAAGCTCTCTGCTGTGGGAAGACAGCAAGTGTATCAGCTGTATGGCCTGTGTCTCCGCCTGTCCCACCGGGGCGCTGGGCTTCAGTGCCGCCCAGCTGGCGGAAAAGCTGACGGCCAATTTCACCGCACGCCGTGACATTGAGCTCTTCACGGAGGGCTGAGGACGGATGAAAAAAGTCCTCATGTTGGCCACAGGAGGCACCATAGCCTCCAAAGACAGCGGCCAGGGATTGACTCCGGCCATTACCTCGGAGGAAATTTTAGACTATGTACCTGCCATTGGCACGTTGTGCCAGGTCGAGACGATCCAGCTTATGAACCTGGACAGCACCAACATCACCCCCAGCCATTGGCTGAAGATGGCCGGGGCGGTGGAGGAGAACTACGATCGGTATGACGGCTTCGTCATCACCCACGGCACTGACACCATGGCCTATACCGCCGCTGCCCTGTCCTATCTCATCCAGTATTCCCAAAAGCCCATTGTCATTACCGGGTCCCAGAAGTCCATCTGTCTGGAGAATACCGATGCCCGGCTGAATCTCTACAATAGCTTTCTCTACGCTGCTGATGACCGCTCCCACGGTGTGAGCCTGGTTTTTGACGGCAGGGTGATTCTGGGTACCCGGGCGAGAAAGGAGCGTACCAAAAGCTTCAACGCCTTCTCCAGCGTGGATTATCCCGAGCTGGGAGTGATCCGGGATGGAAAGCTCATCCGCTACCTGGCCGAGCTGGAGTATCGCCCCAGACCGGTGTTTTACCACCAGATGGAGGAGCGCATTTTGCTGCTTACCCTGATCCCAGGCATGGGGGCCGATGCCCTGGAGGCACTGAGGGATCGGTATGAGGCGGTAATTTTGCAGAGCTTCGGGGTAGGCGGTCTGCCCGGCGGCGCAGCGGGATCTCTAGCTCAGGCCATGGAGGCCTGGCTGGAGGAAGGAAAGACCATTTTAATGATGACCCAGGTGCCCTATGAAGGAAGCGATATGACGGTCTATCAGGTGGGCTACCAGGTGAAAGAGAAGTATCAGCTTATGGAAGGGTACAACATGACCTTAGAGGCCGCAGCGACCAAGCTGATGTGGGCGCTGGGCCAGACCAGGCAGAGCGGTCAGGTCCGGCAGCTGTTTGAGCAGCCGGTGCAGTTTGACCTGATTCGGTGAGCAAATCCCTTTTGTTGTTTTTTATAGGAAATGATATTTTTAAGAGCGGAATTCGGGTGAGAAATCCCCCTATTCCGCTCTTGCGCATTTGCCTGATTTGTGGCACAATATTGTTTAATACAGTACATTGCCGTGGGAAAGGAGACAGAGGGATGAAACGTTTTCGTGCCGCAGCGGCCGCGCTGCTGATTCTCTTATGCATGACCGCTCTGCTTCCGGGCGCTGCGGCGGCGGGAGAAGTTCAGGAGACAACGCTTCTCTTCACCCATGACCTTCATTCCCATTTCCTGCCCCAGAGAGATGGGACGGGGAGAGAATCGGGGGGATATGCCCGCCTGATGACGGCCCTCCAGAAGGAGCGTCAAGCGCACCCCGATGCCCTGACTCTGGATGGAGGAGACTTTTCCATCGGTTCCCTGATCCAGACCCTCTATACCACCCAGGCCGCAGAGCTGCGTACCATGGGGGCCATGGGCTATGACGCTGCCGCAGTGGGCAACCATGAGTTTGACCACGGAGGAACCGGTTTTGCCCAGATGCTCACAGCCGCGGTCTCCAGCGGTGACAAGCTGCCCGCTTTGCTGATGGCCAATTACAAACCCTCCACGGACAATCCCGACCAGCTGGATATCCAGCGCGCCATGGCCGCCTATGGGGTTCAGGACTACATCCTGTTGGAGCGTGGCGGAGTGACCTATGGGATCTTCGGTCTGATGGGAGAAGATTCCCACGACTGTGCGCCCACCTCGGGGTTTACGCTGGGGGATGCGGCGGAGAACGCACAGCGGTGCGTGGACGCCCTGGAGGGGCAGGGAGCGGAGTTTATTATCTGCCTGTCCCACTCGGGAACCAACGGCAACGTGAAAAAATCGGAGGATGAACAGCTGGCCAAAAAAGTAGAAGGAATTGATCTTATTATCTCTGGCCACACGCATACTACATTGGCAGAGCCGATTCTGGTGGAGGATACCTACATTGTCTCCGCCGGGCCCTACTGTCAGAATCTGGGTTCCATCACTCTGCAATGGAATGACTCCGGGGAAAAAGAGCTGGTGGATTATCACCTGACGCCCATTGATGAGACCATTCCGGAGAATTCCGAAATCTCCCTTCTGGTAGAGGACTGGAAACGGCAAGTAGGGGGGACCTATTTGTCCCGGTACGGCTTTGGCTATGATGAAGTCCTCACCACTGCGGGGTTTGACCTGTTTACCCCGACCTCTGGAGTTCAGGAGGGCAATGCTCTGGGAGAGCTGGTGGCGGATGCCTACCTGTGGGCCGTGGAGAACCTGGAGGCAGAGCGTCCGGATACAGAAACTGTCGCGGTGACTGCCTCCGGTGTGCTGCGTGCTCCGCTCTATGCCGGGGATCTTACCGTTTCCCAGGCATTTGATGTACTGTCCATGGGAGTGGGGACGGATGGGACCTCCGGCTATCCTCTGGTATCTTGTTATCTGACAGGGAAGGAACTGAAGGCGGTGGCTGAAGTAGATGCCTCTGTGACTCCGCTGATGCCTGCCGCCCAGCTCTATATGTCAGGAATGACCTATTCCTTCAATACCAACCGGATGTTCTTCAACCGGGTGACCGAGGCACAGCTCTATCATGGAGCGGTGGATACGCAGATTGAAAACGACAAGCTCTACCGGGTTGTTTCGGGGATGTATTCCGCCCAGATGCTGGGCACAGTAAAGGAGAAGTCCTTTGGCCTTTTGTCTATCATTCCGAAGGATGAGAACGGAGCGCCGATTACAGACTTTTCCACCCGCGTCCTCAAAGACAGAAACGGCAATGAGATCAAAGAGTGGTATGCCCTGGCTACCTATCTTCAGAGTTTTGAGAACAACGGCCTCTCTGACCGCTACTCCCACAGTGACGGACGCAAGGAGGTCAGTCACAGCTTAAATCCCATCGCGCTTTTAAAAAATCCAAACTGGATTACACTGGTGGCTTTGCTGGTGATTATTCTGGTGGTCGCTCTGGTGATCTTTTTGGTGCGGCGCTTTGTGTTTCGAAGACGGCGGCACTACCGGGGCTGGTAAATCTGTGATCTGAGCGGGAAACCGCAGTTCCATATTAAGAATGGAGAAAAGGGGCACCGGGAAGAGCGGTTCCGGCGAGTAACCATTGAGGAGGAGAAGCAGTGAAAAAGTACGAAATTGCGAAGAAAAAGGTGCTGACATCTGAGATCACCCAGATCTCAGTGTATGCGCCTCTGGTAGCTGCCAAGGCTAAGGCAGGCCAGTTTATTATTCTCCGTGTGGACGAGGAGGGTGAGCGGATCCCTCTGACCATCTCCAGCGCGGAAAACGGCCTGGTCACCGTAATCTTCCAGAAGATCGGCGGCACCACCCTGGCCCTGGATGAGCTCCAGGAAGGGGATTGCCTGCACGACTTTGTGGGCCCCCTGGGCGTTCCCACCCATGTGGAGGATCTGGGCCGTGTAGCCGTTCTGGGCGGCGGCCTGGGCTGCGCCATCGCTCTGCCCGTAGCCCGTGCCCTCTATGAGGCCGGCAACCAGGTGGACCTCATCGGCGGCTTCAAGACGAAGGATATCGTCATCCTGGAGGAGGAGATGGGCAAGGCCTGTACCGACCTGCACATCTGCACCGACGACGGCACCTATGGCTACCACGGCTTTGTCACCGGCAAGCTGGAGGAACTCATTCAGAGCGGTGTGAAGTTTGACCACGTATTTGCCATCGGCCCTCTGCTGATGATGAAGTTTGCCTGTAAGCTGACTGAAAAGTACAACATCCCCACCACCGTGAGCATGAACCCCATCATGATCGACGGTACCGGCATGTGTGGCTGCTGCCGCCTAACGGTGGACGGCGAGGTGAAGTTTGCCTGCGTGGACGGCCCTGACTTTGACGGCCACAAGGTGGACTTTGACGAGGTCATTGCCCGGAACAATACCTATAAGGAGCAGGAGGCCAAGGCGAAGGAGAAGCACCTGTGCCGCCTGGGAGGAGGTGCCATGAATGGCTAACATGCAGATGAACAAGACCCCTATGCCTGAGCAGGACCCCAATGTGCGCAACCGCAACTTCGAGGAGGTAGCCCTGGGCTACACCCTGGAACAGGCCCAGAACGAGGCCCAGCGCTGCCTGAACTGCAAGAATAAGCCCTGTGTCAGCGGCTGCCCAGTGGGCATCCCCATCCCTGAGTTTGTGGGAAAGGTGGCCGAGGGCGACCTGGCGGGAGCCTATCAGCTCCTGTCCGACGCCAACGCCCTGCCCGCCATTTCCGGCCGTGTCTGCCCCCAGGAGACCCAGTGTGAGGGCAAGTGTGTCCGGGGCATCAAGGGTGAGCCTGTGTCCATCGGCCGCATCGAGCGCTTCGTGGCCGACTGGGCCGCGGAGAACGGTCTGGCCAACGTGGCCACCGCTCCCAAGAACGGCCACAAGGTGGCGGTGATCGGCTCCGGCCCTGCCGGCCTGACCTGTGCCGGTGAGCTGGCCCGTATGGGCTATGAGGTCTCTGTGTTTGAGGCCTTCCATACCCCCGGCGGCGTGCTCAGCTACGGCATCCCCGAGTTCCGTCTGCCCAAGGCCATTGTCAAGCGTGAGGTGGCCAATCTGGAGAAGATGGGCGTGGACATCGAGCTCAACATGGTCATCGGCAAGGTGCTCACCATTCCCGAGCTCTTCGAGCGGGGCTATGAGGCGGTGTTCATTGGCTCCGGTGCGGGCCTGCCCATGTTTATGAAAATTCCCGGGGAGTCTCTCATCGGCGTGTATTCCGCCAACGAGTACCTAACCCGGATTAACCTGATGAAGGCCTACAAGGAGGGGGCGGAGACCCCCATCCTCCACAACAAGAAGGTGGCCGTGGTGGGCGGCGGCAATGTGGCTATGGACGCGGCCCGGTGCGCCAAGCGCCTGGGCGCCGATGTACATATCGTCTACCGCCGCTCGGAAGCGGAGCTTCCCGCCCGTGCCGAGGAGGTCCACCACGCCAAGGAGGAGGGCATTATCTTCGATCTGCTCACTAACCCCGTGTCCATCGAGGGAGATGAGACCGGTCACGTCCAGTCCATTACCTGCGTGAAGATGGAGTTGGGTGAGCCCGACGAGTCCGGCCGCCGCCGTCCCGTGGTCATTGAGGGCAGCGAGTTTAAGATGGAAGTGGACGCTGTCATCATGGCTCTGGGCACCAAGGCCAACCAGATGAGCTACGGCGGCACTCCCGGACTGGAGCAGACCCGGAAGGGCTGTGTGGCCGCCGATGAGAATGGCTGCACCTCCTGTCCCAACATTTTTGCCGGCGGCGATGCCGCCACCGGCGCTGCCACGGTCATCCTGGCCATGGGCGCGGGCAAGCATGCCGCCAAGTCCATTGACCAGTACATCAAGAGCAAGCAGTAAAACGAGCAGCGCCGCATGGGAAACCATGCGGCGCTGTTGTTCCGGTCCGGTTTTTGGGACAGTGTTTGGCCTAAACTGAGAGCAGGAGGAGTCAAAATGGTCTATTTGAGAGAATTTCAGCTGCCCAGTGAGGAGCAGGAAGCCCGGTTTCTGGCGGGCAGCCTGGAAAATAAGCGTACCTGCTACGGCAGCCGCTATCCCTTCGGCGTGTTTCTCAACCGAAGTGTGCCCCCACTTAAGCTGGAGGAAATCACCATCCTCTGCGGCGGAAACGGCAGCGGAAAGACGACCATCCTGAATCTTATGGGGGAGAAGCTGGGGCTTGGACGAAAGGCGGTGTTCAACCGCAGCTCTTTTTTTGACGACTATCTGAACCTGTGCCATGAACGGGTGGACCGAAGCTTTACCGCTCAGGTGCGGTCGGGCAGCCGGGTCATCACCAGCGACGATGTCTTTGACTATCTGCTGGACTTTCGCTGCATGAATGAGAATATCGATACCCGCCGCCGGGAACTGTTGGAGGAGTATACCGATGCCCGGTATGCCAACTTTCAGTTGCGCTCCCTGGAGGATGTGGACCGGCTGCGCCAGGTGGTGGAGGCTCAGCGCCGCAGCGGCTCCCAGTATGTAAAAAACCGGCTGATGAAGGATGTGCCGGGCAAGTCCAATGGCGAGAGCGCCTTTCTCTACTTTACCCGGGAAATCCAGGAGGAGGGGCTATACCTGCTGGATGAGCCGGAAAACAGCCTGTCCCCACAGCTTCAGATGGAGCTGCTGCGCTTTTTACAGGACTCGGTGCGGTTTTACCGCTGCCAGTTTGTGATCTCCACCCATTCGCCCTTTCTGCTGTCCCTGCCTGGAGCCAGGATTTATGATCTGGACAGCGACCCTGTGGCGGTACGTCCCTGGACCCAGCTGGAGCATGTGCAGGTCTACCATGAATTTTTTAAGGCTCACGCACGTGAGTTTACATAAAAGAACCCCCGCTCTTCAGGAGAACGGGGGTTCTTTTATGAGACCTGGGGGTGTTGTTCCAGCCAACGGACGGCGTAGGAGCAGGTGGCCTCCACGCGGCCGCCGTTTTCTTGGATCTGTTCCAGGGCGGCACGAACCAGCTGGTCTGCCGCACCCTGTCCCCGGAGGGAGGGGTCTACGAAGGTGTGGTCGATGGTGTATACCCCGGGAGCGGTCATGGGAAAGGTGATTTCGGCCACCAGTTTGCCTTCCTCATTCCGGGCGTAGACACGGGTGGTTTCGCGAATCAGTTTCATAAGATATTCACCTCTTCAGTTCGATTGTTTGATTAAATAGTCGGCTTTTTCATAGTCCTTTTTGTGAACATAAATTTTGTACTCATAGGTACAATCCGAGTGAATACCCAATGAACTCCTGTGTCCCCATTGATTGGGCAGATTGATGGTTTTAATCAGATAATCAATCCCGTTTGCGCTGAGGATAGATCGGATTTCTGCCTGACGCTCCATGGACTGGGTCAGGATCAGTTCTCTGCGATTCAATAGATTGACCACCACATGCACCTCCCCATATTTCGATCACACTGGTTCAAAAAGCAGATATTTTTTATTAGAAGAAGGAAACCGTTATTTCACCCGCAGCCGCTTGGCCAATTCCCCGTCGGGGGTTACCTGGGCAGTTTCGTAGGTGGTATAGACGACCATACCCGGCCTGGCTCCGCCGGGCTTTTTCACATAGCGCACCGGGGTATAGTCCACCGGAACCTTGCCGCTGTCCCGGCCCTGGGAGAACCAGGCAGCCAGTACGGCAGCCTCGTTAAGGCTCTGGAGGTCGGGCTGACCGCCCTCGGTCCAGAGAATGACATGGGAGCCGTGGATTTTTTGGGTGTGGAACCAGATGTCTCCCTTGCCCGCCAGCTTACAGGTGAGCAGATCGTTTTGGGTGTTGTTTTTGCCCACGGATATGCGCATGCCCGTGGAGGAGCGAAATTCCATGGGCTTGGAGGAGAGACGCTTATTGCGTTCTTTGGCCTTTCCCTGGCGGCGGAGATAACCGGTGTCGGTAAGCTCCTGACGGATTTCCAGCAGGTCCCGCTCTCCTTCGGCCAGGGAGATGGATTCCAGTACGCTGTTCAAGTAGTCCAGCTCTTTGCGGCCCTTCTCCAGCTGAATGGTGAGCATCTCCTCGGCGGTCTTAGCCTTGTTGTAGTCTTTATAGTACTTGGCGGCGTTCTGCTGCGGGGTGAGGAGGGGTTCCAGCTTGATGTCGATTTCCTTCCCCACGGGATCGTAGAAGTCCACTGTCCGCAGCCGGGCCATACCCCGCTCCATCTGATAGAAATTGCTTGTGATGATGTCTCCCAGCTCACGCAGCCGGTCCCGGTCCAGGGTGGCAGCCAGTTCCTTTTCCTGGTTGGCGATTTTCCGTCTGGTACGATCTCTGGCGTTGGTGACCGAGCGAATGAGATCCTGGCCTTTTTGCTTGACCCGGTCCAGGCGCTCCCGCTGTTCGTAGAAAGAATCCAGCAGCTGAGAGAAGGAGGGGCTGGGCGTTACCACGGCGGCATCCTCATACTGTGAAATGGGCAGAAATGTAAAGTCCTTTGCCCTTCCATCAATAGAAATCAGCGTTGGGATATAGGAATTTCCCTTTACAAGTTTCTGAAGCAGTTCCACCTCATTCAGCAGCCGCTTGCGGCCCTCCGGACCGAGAGCGGGAAGGCGCACATCGGTTTCGCCCCCGGCCCGATAGGCCAGTTCCCGGCAGATAAGGGGAGACAAGCCGCCGAAGGTATCCAGCAGCCAGTGATCTGCCTGACTTTCTTCGGGAGCCTGTGACAGCAGCCGTTCCAGCTCCTCACGGTCGGGAGCCAGAGGATCGGCTTTGGGCTGGGCGGGGGGGAGGCGGTAAAACATGCCGGGCTGCAGGATGCGCCCCAATTGCCCGGTGCGGGGATCAAGGCCGGAGTCCACCCTGCGGATGCAATCCAGGATCCGCCCGTCTCCGTCCAGAAGCAGGAGATTTGACTTGTGGGTGATGGCCTCCAGCACCAGAGCCCGCTCCACCCGGTCGCCCAGCTCGTTGAGGGCCTCAAAGCGGAACTTGGCCACCCGCTCCAGGGGAACCTGTTCCACGGCCAGAAGCCGTGCGCCTGACAGGTGCTTTCGCAGGAGCATGCAGACCATGGGGGGCTTGTCCGGGTTCTCACGGGGGAGGGTGGTGAGCTGGGCCCGGGGCTGGCTGGGGCTGGCGGAGAGCAGCAGCTTCACGTTGCCCGTGTTGCCCCGGACGGCGAAGATCACCTCGTCC
>CALWYG010000172.1 GCA_944385695.1 uncultured Oscillospiraceae bacterium
CGGCAATCACCTGGTCCCTCCGGTTGCGGTAAAAGACCCGCATCCGGTTCACGTGCCGTTCAAAGTGGCCCTCCTCCAAAAACAGGGCCAGAGTATACTGCTCAATGGCCGGAACTGTGGAGGAATAGAACCCCAGCCGGCTCTCATAGTCCTTCAGAAGCGTCCGGGGCAGCACCAAATATCCAATCCGCAGAGAGGGGGCCAGGGTGCGGGAAAAGGTGTTGACATAAAGCACCTTGTCTGCACGGTCAATGCTCTGGAGGGTTGGAATTGGACGGCCTGTAAAGCGAAACTCGCTGTCATAATCATCCTCGATGATATACCGTCCCGTCTCCCTCTCCGCCCATCGGAGCATCCCCTGGCGCCGGGAAATAGGCGTCACCGCTCCCGTGGGGAACTGGTGGTTGGGGGAGATATGAAGCACCTGGCAGCCGCTGGGTTCCAGTTCTTCCAGTGGAATCCCTCCTTCATCCACCGGCAGGGACAGGCACCGGGCTCCGCTGAGGGTATAGATCCGCTCCGCCTTGGAGTAGCCCGGGTCCTCCAGACCATACATGCGATCCCGGCCCAGCAGCTGTACCAGCAGGTTATAGAGATACTCCGTCCCTGCCCCCACCACAATCTGTTCCGGAGCGGCAGAAATACCCCGAACATGATATAGATGCCTGGAAATGGCCTGGCGCAGTTCCATGACACCGTTGGGCGGCGTCGCCCGCAGCAGCTGCTCCCCCCGCTGGGTAAGTACCCGCCGGGTAAGCCTGGCCCACAGGGAAAAAGGGAACCCCTCCGTTCCGCTCCCCAGTCCTCCCAGATCCAGCAGCCACTGAGGCTGGACCTGCTCCGGCTGCTGACCCGGAGGCTCTCCCTCTAAGGTGCGGACCTCCACCGCCGCCACATAATACCCCTGTTTCTCCCGGGCATAGAGATACCCCTCCGCCTCCAGCTGGGCATAGGCGTTCTCCACCGTCACCACGGCCGTATTCAAATGGGCCGCCAGACTCCGTTTGGAGGGCAGCCGTTCCCCTGGTCTCAGCTGCCCGGACAAAATATCCTCCCGGATACACCGGTACAGGTAGTCATAGCGAGCCAGACTCCCCCGCTGCTCCAAATCGTAGGTCAGCATTAACTTCCTCCAATCTGGTCCTATAAAATAATATCAATTTGGCCCTTTTAATCGGACCAGTTATGATTAAAATACAGATAAACAAAAATTGCAAGGGAAATTTTTCCCACAAAGGAGCGATCTCCATGTCCCACGAACAAATTCACAAGCTGGTGCGTGCCTCCCTCTTTGCCGCCCTGTGCACCGTTATGACCATGGTCATTCAGATTCCCTCCCCCATGCAGGGTTATGTCAACTCAGGGGACTGTGCCGTTCTCCTCTCCGCCTGGGTGCTTGGCCCATGGTACGGGGGCGCGGCGGCGGGAATCGGGTCCATGCTGGCCGACCTGCTCTCCGGCTACGCCCACTACGCTCCCGGCACCTTTGCCGTCAAGCTGGCTATGGCTGTGGCAGCTGCCTGGCTCTTCCGGGACCTGCGGCACAAGTCGATCCGTCCCCTCCCCGCCCAGCTTGCCAGCGGTTTAGTGGGCGAGGCCTTCATGGTGCTGGGCTATTTCGGCTACGCCTGCCTGTGGCTGGGCAAGGGATGGGCAGCCGCAGCCTCCATCCCCGGGAACATTGTTCAGGGGATATTCGGCCTTGCAGCTGCTGCCGCGGTCTATCACCTCCTCAGCCGTGGGCGCGACTTGGCGGGGATATAAAAAATGGAGCGGGGATATGCTTCCTCGCTCCATTTTTTAGGATGGGTTTCTTAAATGCCCAGCAGCACGGTGGCAATGCGGAAATAGACCACCAGAGAGATGGCGTCGGCGATGGTGGTGATCAGCGGGCTGGCCATCACTGCGGGGTCCAGATGAATCCGGCTGGCAGCAATGGGCAAAAAGCAGCCCAGAAGCTTGGATACGATCACCGTCACCACCAGGGTGAGGCTTACCACCATGGCCACTATAAAGTCCAAGTGATTGAGCAGGGTCAGCCGCAGCAGGTTCACTGCCGCCAGGGTCAGGCCGCACAGGGCTCCCACCTGGATCTCCTTCCAGGCCACCCGCAGCCAGTCGCTGTAACGGATTTCCCCCAGAGACAGGCCGCGAATGACGGTAACCGAGGACTGGCTGCCGCAATTTCCGCCGGTATCCATAAGCATGGGAATAAAGGCGGTAAGCACCACCTGGGCGGCCAGGGCGGTCTCATAGTGGGTGATGATGGCGCCGGTAAAGGCGGCAGATACCATCAGCAGCAGCAGCCATACCACCCGGTTTTTATAGATGTCCCAGATCCGGGTCTGGAGATAGGGCTGTTCCGATGGGAGAATGGCGGCCATGCGTTCCATGTCCTCGGTGGCCTCCTCCCGGAGGACCTCCAGGGCATCGTCTGCCGTGACAGTGCCTACCAGCTGGCCAGCGTCATCCACCACGGGCAGCTCCACACAGTCCACCCGCTCCATCAGGGCCACAGCCTGCTCCTGGTCATCATCCGGGGAGAGAATGGCCCGGGGCACAGCCATAAACTGGTCCAGCCGCTTGTGATCGGGGGCCATCACCAGCTCGCGCAGGGTAAAGACCCCCAGCAGCAGCCCCTGCTCATCCACCACATAGCAGTTGCTCATAAAATCCTCAGGCACGCCCACCTGGCGCAGCCGGGCCAGGGCCTCCCGTGCACGCATGAGGGGGGAAAACATCAGCATCTCACGGGACATGATGGCCCCGACCGTCTCGGGGACCACGGGTACAATGTTCATGTTCTTCATGGGAAGTTCCTCCTTGTCATTAAAGTCAGGCTTTCGCCCCTTCCTGACAGGAGGTCCGGCAAACTCAGCCGGCTAGATAGGCGCCCATCCACGGACGCCGGAGCCAATCTTAAGTTTTATACCGGGACCTCGACTGCCGCTGTCCATGGAATGTTCACCTCACTTTGTTCTGTAAGCTTTCTCCGGGCAGATAAAAAGAGCACGCATACCGCAACGGCGGTACGCGTGCTCTACACACACCCAATTCATACCACCGTCCAAGCTTTAGCGTCGCAGGGCGGTGAAATCGCGTTAGATTCTGCCTTGTGTTTCGACAGGACCTGTTCAAACCAACGAAGGATGTCTCCATCCTTTTGCGGCAGCGACCCATATCCCTGCGGTAGCCTTACCTACCGGATTACAGGGTTATTATACCTCAACATTTACGTTCTGTCAACCAAAATTCCATATGGAGTTACTGGACGATGACATTTTTCTCTCCCAGGCGCTCCTTTAAGTCTGCCACCAGGGCGGGATGAATCTGGCACCGGGACCCAACCCGCTTTTTGCAGTCCTCGAAATAGAGGATCACCTGGCTCTCACCCGGGAAGAAGGACAGGGCCAGCCGGATTTTCCGCAGGCGGGGGTCCTCCCGGCTGGGCAGACGCAGCCACAGCTTCTCCTCTTTCCCCTTCTCCGGCTCCAGGTCTCCCAGGGGGCGAATGGAATCCACCATGATCTGGGGCTCCTTCTCGTCCCGGACGGAGATCTTTCCTGTTACCAACACGGCACTGTTCTCCCGGATGTAGCTGCCGCTTTCATTCAGGACCCGTGAGAAGCACAGCAGCTCCAGGGAGGCGGTGTCGTCTTCCAAGTTTACATAAGCCATCAGAGTGTTGTTTCGGGTGGTACGGGTCTTATACGCGGAGATTACGCCGGCGATGGTGACCCGCTGCTCGTCCCGATACTGCCTCGGGCCATCCTCCCGGGAAAAATCCCCCAGAATGGAACCAATGGTCACCGCACCCACGGCCTTGGCCTGCTCCCGGTACTGGTCCATGGGGTGGCCGGAGAGATAGAGACCGGTGGTCTCTTTCTCCATGGTCATCAGCTCCTGGGGCGAGTATTCGGGCAGATCCGGCAGATGGAGGGTGGGCAGCGGAGATGGATTCTCCTCTCCCCCGCCAAAGCCGAACAGGTCCATCTGGCCCTCCACATTCCGCTTCCGGCTGGCAGCAATGCCGTCCAGAACCTGGCCGTAAACCTGCATAAGCTGGGAGCGGCGGTAGCCCATAGCGTCAAAGGCACCGCTTTTGATGAGGCTCTCCACCACCCTCCGGTTCAGATCCTGGTCAAAGAGGCGGTCACAGAAGTCCATAAAATCTGTAAAGGCTCCACCTTTACGCCGCTCCTCCAGCAGGCTGTTGATGACTGCCCGACCCACTCCCTTCAAGGCCACCAGGCCAAAGCGGATGCCGCCCTCCACCACAGTGAAGTCGGCGTCCGACTCGTTCACGTCCGGAGGCAGCAGGGGGATCCCCATGTCCCGGCATTCGGCAATGTAGTCGGCCACCTTTTCGGTGGAATCCAGCACGGAGGTGAGCAGAGCGGCCATATACTCCTTGGGGTGGTGGCATTTGAACCAGGCCGTCTGGTAGGCCACCACGGCGTAGCATACGGCGTGGGCCTTGTTGAAGGCATAGTTGGCAAAGTCGTTGATCTCATCATAGATGGACTCGGCAATGGCGGCCGGGACACCGTTTTCCTCGCAGCCGATAATATTCCGGGAGGGGTCTCCGTGAACAAAAGCCGCCCGCTCCCGCTGGATATCTTTGGCCTTCTTTTTGGACATAGCCCGGCGCACCATATCCGCCTGGCCCAGGGAGTAGCCTGCCAACTGCTGGAAGATCTGGATGACCTGCTCCTGATAGACAATACAGCCGTAAGTATTGGACAGGATCGGCACCAGGGAGGTGTGCTTGTACGTAATCTTCTCCGGGTTGTTTTTGCAGGCGATGAACCGGGGAATGGAATCCATGGGGCCCGGGCGGTAGAGGGCAATGATGGCGGTGATGTCCTCGATGTTCTGGGGCTTCAGTCCCAAACACACCCCCGTCATCCCCGCCGATTCCATCTGGAACACGCCGGCGGTCTTTCCCTCGGAGAGCATGGCCATGGTAGCCGGATCATTTTCCGGGATTGCAGCAAGTGTAAAGTCTTTTTCCTTGCTCTTCACCATGCGCATGGCGTCGTCCAGAATGGTCAGATTGCGCAGACCCAGAAAGTCCATTTTCAGCAGGCCCAGCTCCTCCAGAGTGGTCATAATGTACTGGGTCACGGGCAGGCCGTCGTTGGTGGCCAGAGGCACATAGTCGCAAACAGGACGGCTGGTGATGACCACGCCGGCGGCATGGGTGGAGGTGTTCCGGGGCATTCCCTCGATGGCCATGGCGGTGTCGATAAGCTTCTTTACCTTCTCGTCTCCGTCGTAGGCGTCCTTCAGCTGCTTGGAGAGCTTTAGGGAGTCCTCCAGTGTGATGTGCAAGGCTCCCGGGCCGCTGGGAATCAGCTTGGCCACCGCGTCCACGTCCCCATAGGGCATGCCCAGCACCCGGCCCACGTCCCGCACAGAGCCCCGGGCGGCCATGGTACCGAAGGTGACGATCTGAGCCACATGGTCCGAGCCGTACTTTCTGTTTACATAATCAATGACCTCCTGCCGCCGTCGGATGCAGAAGTCAATATCGATATCGGGCATGGAAACCCGCTCGGGGTTCAGAAAGCGCTCGAAGTAGAGGTTATACTTCATGGGGTCCAGATCGGTGATGTTCAGGCAGTAGGATACCATGGAACCTGCTGCTGAGCCACGGCCCGGACCCACAGGAATCCCATTGCCCTTGGCAAAGGCAATAAAGTCAGAGACGATGAGAAAGTAGTCCACAAACCCCATCTTCCGGATCATGTCCATCTCATACTGGAGCTGTTTGCGGTACTCCTCCGGCCCGTCAGGATAGCGGCGGGCAAAGCCGTCCAGACAGAGTTTTCGGAAATAGGCCTCCCCATCGGTCCATCCCTCAGGCAGCTGGAAGTGAGGCAGGTGGTATTTGCCAAACTCAAACTCCACATTGCACAGCCGGGCAATTTTTGCTGTATTCTCCAGCGCCTCCGGATGGTTGGGAAAGAGGGCGGCCATCTCGGCCTCCGACTTTACATAAAACTCCCTGGTCTCAAAGCGCATCCGGTTGGGCTCGTCCAGGGTCTTGCCCGTCTGGATGCACATGAGGATATCCTGCATCTCCGCGTCCTCCCGACGGAGATAGTGGGCGTCATTGGTGGCGATGAGGGGGATGCCCGTCTCCTCATGCAGGCGCAAAATCCCCGCGTTTACCCGCTTCTGGGCGGCAATGCCGTGGTCCTGAAGCTCCAGGTAGTAGCCGTCTTCTCCAAAGAGCTCCTGCATCTCCAGGGCCACCGCCTTGGCCCCCTCATAGTCGTCGGCCAGCAGCAGGCGGGGAATCTCCCCGCCCAGACAGGCGGAGCAGGCGATCAGCCCGCCGCAGTGCTCCCGCAGCAGGTCCATGTCGATACGGGGCTTGATGTAAAAGCCCTCCAGATAGGCCTGGGAGACCATGTAGGAGAGATTGCGGTACCCCTCCTCATTCCGGCACAGCAGCACCAGATGGCGGGACTCCGCATCAAACTCGTGGACCTTCTGAAAGCGGGTACGGCCTCGGGGAGCCACATAAACCTCACAGCCGATGATGGGCTTGATCCCCTCGGCCTTGCAGGCCCGGTAGAAGTCGATGACCCCGTACATGCAGCCGTGGTCGGTAATGGCCACCGCCTCCTGGCCCAGCTCCTTCACTTGCTGGACCAGTTTCTTGATCCGGCAGGCCCCGTCCAGCAGGGAAAACTCCGTATGCAGATGTAGATGGACAAAGGACATAGGATTTCCTCTCTTTGATACCGGTGCGGGCTGCTTTTCAGGCCGATTCTTCCACCGGGAAGCCCACAAAACCGGATTGATCGCTTACACTGTAAAGCCCATAGAAGGGCAGCTGTTCGGGCACCTCTCCGGAAAAGGCAGAGGTCGTCCAGGACAGAAATTCTTCGGGCAGGTCCTTCGTCGCCGCCCCCGGCAGATAGAGCCAGACCTCCCGGGCCTGCTCCAGGCCGTTTGGTTCAGCGGAGACATATTTGATCCCCTCTTCATAGGTCACCTCTCCCGGCTCCTGCTGGGTGGACAGGTACTCCAGACTCATGGTCCAGAAGTGGTCTTCCACCATGCCGGGCTGGGAGAAGCTGCCGGAAAAGTCACAGATATAGACTGTCCCGTCGGGGTTCTCCTCCCCCATGTCGCCCAGGTCTGTATCCTCATAGTGACCGGTGAAGGTGCCGTCGGGCTGGAGATTCAGCTGGGTGCTCCAGCCTCCCGCACCGCTGGAAAACACAAAGTTCAGTGCTCCAGCCTCTGTCAAGGGATTTTCCTGTTCAGCTTCTGTGCTTTGGGCACCTTCCGTCTGATTTGACGAGGTGGTGTTGGTCTCTGTGCGAGTACACCCCGCCCCCAACCGCAGCGCCAGGGCCAGGGCAGCGGACAGCAGTTTTTTCATCACAGTTCTCCCAGCTCACGCCTCTTCCTGGGCAGCTGTCTCCAGGGTTTCCCCCGTCAGGCGGTACACCGTCCACTCATCCATGGGGACCGCCTGCATGCGCTTGGTGTAGAAGTCGATGGAGGGGGTGTTCCAGTCCAGACAGGACCACTCCAGCCGTCCGCAGCCCCGCTCCACGGCGATGTGGGCCAGGTGCTTGAGCAGAGCCTTGCCGTAGCCGTGTCCCCGCTCCTCAGGCAGGACGAACAGGTCCTCCAGATAGACCCCAGCCCGGCCCAGGAAGGTGGAGAAGTTATGGAAAAACAGGGCAAAGCCCACCGCTTTTCCCTCGTGGATAGCGAAGATCACCTCCGCCTTTTTCTTTTCAAAAATCCACTCCCGCAAAATGTCCGGGGTGGCCACCACCTGATCGGACATATGCTCATACTCCGCCAGAGCGCGGATAAAGGATAAAATCAGCTCCTCATCCCCGGGGACGGCGGAGCGAAAGGTACAATTTACCATCGGTAATCTCTCCTCGTTACGTATTGCTGCTTAATTCCTCTTTGCCCAGCTCCACCAGTTTTCTCAGGCGGTGGTTCAGGGCGGACTTTGTAATCGGTGGGTCGAAGCGCTCGGCCAGCTGGCTGAGGGTGTCCTCCGGGTGGGCCAGGCGCAGGGCGGCAGCTTCCCGGAGCTTGTCCGGCAGGGAGATCATCTCCCCCCGCTCCTCCAGTCGGCGGATGGCATCCAGCTGGGCCATGGCAGCCTCCACCGCCTTGTCCAGGTTGGCTGCGTCGCAGTTCACCCGGCGGTTGACGCTGCCCCGCAGGTCCTTCTCCAGCTTGGCATTCATCACTTCCATAGCCGCCAGGGGCGCGCCCACGCAGGTGAGGAAATCCTCAATGCGGTTGCTCTGCTTGAAATAGATCACCGAATTACCCTTGCGCTGGGCAGCCTTGGGTTCCAGCTCCTGTTCCCGCATGAGGGCCAGCACCTCCCGGCTGACACTGTGGTGGGCGGTGGCCAGCTCCAGGTGGTAGCCCTTTCTGGGGTCGGTCACAGACCCTCCGGCCAAAAACGCCCCCCGGAGAAAGGCCGCCCGGCAGCACGCCTCCTCCACCACGGCAAAGTTTACGTGCAATGCCAGCGCCCCCTGGTCCACGCCAAATACATGGTGAATCTCCCGGATCTTTTCCGGCTGCGTAATGGAAAAGACCTTTTTTCCATCTCCCTGGGGCAGATGGTCAAAGCTCAGACGAAAGGCCTTCTTCAAAAGCACCGGCAGGCGCTGGGCAAAGGCCTCATTCTCCGTTACAATCCGGATTTCCCGGGGGCTGAAGGTATTGCAGTAGAGCAGTACGCCATAGGCCTCCGCCTGGACGCAGCACTTGCGCCCCAGGGGAGCGCGGCAAAGTTCACTTTTTACGTCTCCGGCAAAGGACATGGTCACGCCTCCAAAATATAGCGCCGTTCCCCGCGGAAGATGCGCACCGTCCGGCGGCGGTAGATTTCCAGCAGGGCCTCAGCCAGCTTGTCCGGGTCATGGCGGGCAAAGTTGCCTCCCTCCCAGGCCACCGGCCGCTCCACCAGCTCCAGACCCATGGCAGCAATCCGGTCCCGGTCCACATGGAGGGGCGCGGCATCCTCCTGGCTGTACTTTTCCACCAGGCTCTGGGGTACGGCGGCGGAATTGGCCAGGCACAGGTCCACCAATCCGGGTTCACCGTGCACCATCAGGGCCTCCAGATGGTCGGCGGCGGTGTAGCCCTCAGTCTCCCCGTCCTGGGTCATAATGTTGCACACATAGATTTTGGGGGCGTCGGACTGGGCGATGGCATGGGCCACGCCCTCCACCAGCAAATTGGGAATGACGCTGGTATAGAGGCTGCCCGGCCCCAGCAAAATGAGGTCCGCCTCCCCAATGGCCTCCAGGGCAGCCGGGGTGGCGGCAGGCCGCTCCGGGATCAGGGCTACGTGATGGATGCGGCAGTCCTGTTCCTTCTTACAGGCATAGATTTTGGACTCTCCCACCACGCTGGCCCCATTTTCAAACACCGCCTCCAGCTGCACATCGGCGCTGGTCACCGGAATGACCCGTCCGGTGATGGCCAGAACGTGGCTCATCTGGGTCACTGCTTCCTCAAAGGAGCCGGTAATTCCGTTGAGGGCAGCCAAAATCAGGTTTCCAAAGGACTGCCCGGCCAGGCTGCCCTCGGTAAAGCGGTAGGTGAGCAGCTTTTCCATCACCGGCTCGGTGTTCGCTAGGGCCTCCATACAGTGGCGGAAGTCCCCCGGCGGGGGCATACCCAGGTCCTGACGGAGGATGCCCGATCCTCCGCCGTCGTCCGCCACAGTGACAATGGCAGTGAGGTTCTTGGTGTATTTCTTCAGACCCCGCAGCATGGTGGACAGCCCCGTCCCGCCGCCTACAGCGACGATTTTCGGGCCACGCTCCCACTGCTGAAGGTTTGGATACTGATTTGACATGGATGTTCCTCCATTTTCCGTGTTCAGGTGCAGCCCAGATCCCGGTGGCTCTCTGCCACAGCCCATCCCTCCGCCCGGATTTTCTCGGAGAGGGCGTGGGCAATGGCTACCGAGCGGTGATGCCCGCCGGTACAGCCCACGGCAATGACCAGAGCAGTTTTCCCCTCTTCCTCATAGCGGGGCAGCAGCCAGCCCAACAGGTTCCACAGCCGCTCCAAAAACTCCTCGGCCTGTCCCCCATGGAACACATAGTCCCGCACTCCTTTGTCAAGTCCGGTGAGGGCACGCAGATCGGCCACATAGTAGGGATTGGGTAAAAAGCGTACATCAAAGACCAGGTCGGCCTCCATGGGCAGGCCGTGCTTAAAGCCAAAGGAAAACACCCGCACGTCCATACGTCCCTCAGCGCTGCCTTCCCGGCCAAACAGGCGGCGCAGCTCCCCCTTCAGCTTGGCGGTGGAGAGGTTGCTGGTGTCAATGATGTACTCAGCCCGCTCCCGCAGGGGGGCGAGCATCTTCCGCTCCAGGGCGATAGCCTGCTCCAGACTGTCGCACTGTTCCTCCAGAGGATGGCTGCGGCGGCTCTCCTTATAGCGCTTGATGATAACCGCGTTGGATGCCTCCATAAAGAGGATGCGGTAGGAGCACTTCATCCGCTTCAAATCCTCCAGTGCCTGGAAGAGGCCGTCAAAGTTGGTGCCGCCCCGAATATCGGTAACCAGCACCACCCGGTCATACTCCCCTGCCCCGGCCATGCCCAGCTCGGCAAATTTGGGAATCAGCGGGGCGGGCAGATTATCCACGCAGAAAAAGTCCATATCCTCCATAAAGGAGGCCGCTTTACTTTTTCCCGCCCCGGAAAGGCCGGAAATGATGACAAATTCCATTGAAAACACCTCTTTTGTACAAAAGCAGGGCTATTGAAGGATTTTCACTTCCATCTCCAGCTCTACGCCTGTTTTCTCCCGCACAATGGTCTTCACCCGGTCCACCAACGTCAGGATGTCCTCACAGGTGGCACCCCCCCGGTTGACCACAAAGCCCGCATGCTTTTCCGACACCTGGGCGCCCCCCACCAGGACCCCCTTCAGGCCGCACTGATCAATGAGAGCAGCTGCAAAATGTCCCTGGGGACGCTTGAACATCGACCCGGCGCTGGGATACTCCAGGGGCTGCTTGGCCTGGCGCTGGGCAGATAATTCCTCCATCCGTGCCAGAATATCCTGAGGATCTCCTTCAGTGAGCTCCAGCCGGGCGGAGAGAACCATGCGCCGTCCGTCGGAAAAGGCGCTGTGGCGGTAGCGGAAGTCACAGTCCGTCACGATCTCCTCTTCTCCCGCCTCATTGAGGCAGGTGACCGAGCGCACCACATCCTTCAGCTCGCCCCCGTAGGCTCCCGCGTTCATGGTGACTCCGCCGCCCAGGCTCCCGGGGATTCCGTGGGCAAATTCCAGACCGGACAGCCCCTCTCCCTGGGCAAAGCGAGCCAGCCGGGCCAGTGTAATGCCTCCGCCGGCAGACAAAACAGTTCCCTGACGCTCCACCCAGTCAAGGCCGGCAGTTTTGATCAGAAACCGCTCCACCCCCTGGTCCGGCACCAACAAATTGGAGCCGTTGCCCAGGAAAAAGGGGGCGATTCCCAGCTCATGGGCGGCCGTTACCGCCGTCCGGGCCTCATCCTCCGACTTTGGCAGGGCCATCAGGGCGCAGGGCCCGCCCACCCGGAAGGTGGTATGGCGGCTCATAGGCTCCTGCACCCGCAGCTCCAGCTGGGGGCAGAGGTCCGCCAGCCGCTCCCTCAGCGCTTCAAATTCTTTCATACTTCCTCCTCATGAGAGAAACTCAATACGAAGTCATTATAACAAAACTTTTTGCAAAATAGAATAGCCACAGGAAAAAATCGTGACCCAGGCGCTGCCCGGGTCCCGCACCTCTCGTTCTAGGGGATCGCCCTGCCAAACGAAATTGATTACATCATGTTGCACAGCAGCGCCGCACCTACGACGCCCGCGTCGTTGCCCAGAGAGGCCTTCTCCAGGCGAGTGGGGCGGGTCTTGTCAAAGGTGCCCTGCTGTACCAGCTCCTGAAGAGGCTCCAGCAGCAGATCGTCCTCGGCGTTGCTGATGCCGCCGCCCAGACAGATGATCTCAGGCTGAAGGACATTGATGAGGTTGATGATGCCGATGGACAGCCCCTGGAGGTAGACGCCCAGCACCCGCTTAGCCGCCGGGTCGCCCAGTCGGGCTCCCTGGAAGGCGGTGCGGCCCTGGACCTTAAAGCGGTCGCCCTCACACAGCTCCCACATCACGCTGTCCTTATCCTTCTCCATCTCCGCCTGGGTCAGACGGATGAGCGCGGTGGCGGAGCCGTACTGCTCCCAGCAGCCCCGGTTGCCGCAGCCGCACAGGACGCCGTTGGGTTTGATGATCATGTGGCCCACCTCCATGCCGGAGTTGGCATAGCCGGTGAAGAGCTTGCCGTTGGCCACAAGGCCGCCGCCGATGCCGGTGCCCAAGGTGACCACCACAGCAGGATCGCAGCCCTTGGCCGCGCCGGCCCAATACTCGCCAACCGCGGCACAGTTGGCGTCGTTGGCCAGGAACACGGGGACATTCCACACTTCCTGGAAGAGCTTTCGGAAGGGAGTGTCGGAGAAGGCCATGTTGGGGGTCTGCACCACCATACCGGTGTCGTTGTCCACCAGGCCGGGCAGGCCCACACCCACCGCTTCGATCTGCTCATAGGGCACCGCGCCCATCTCACATACCTTCTGGGCCAGGCGGGCCAGCTCATGGCACAGCTCCTCGGCCGTCATGGACTTGTCCACCGGGTGGCTCACCTTATCCAGAATATGACCTTTCTCATTCACCAGGCCGGCCACCAGGTTGGTGCCGCCCACATCAATGCCGATATAATACATCTCATTTTCCCCCTTCTTCTATCGTTTGAAAATGCCGGTCCATCCGATGGGTCAGCTCCAGGGCCGCATTGTGCCCCATCTTCCGGTTGCGGTTATTCATAGCCGCCACCTCCACGATGCTGGCCAGATTCCGGCCGGGCTTGACCGGAATGGTAACGGCAGGAACCTTCACGCCCATAATCTCGGTGAAGGCGGATTCCAGGCCAAAGCGGTCATACACCGCGTTGTCATCCCATGGCTCCAGATTGACCACCAGGTCGATCTGCTGGCTCATCTTGATGGCTCCCATGCCCATCAGACGGCTCACATCCACCACGCCGATGCCCCGCAGCTCCATGTATCCCTGAATGAGCTCGGGAGCGCTGGCCTCCAGAGTCTTATGGTTGGTCATCTTAATGACCACCGCATCGTCGGCAATCAGGCGGTGTCCGCGTTTGAGCAGCTCAATAGCCACCTCGCTCTTGCCCACGCCAGACTCTCCCTGGAAGAGGACGCCCTCGCCGTAAATTTCCATCATCACCCCGGAGCGGGTAATCTGAGGGGCCAGATGGTTATAGAGGCTGCTGATGAGGGCGCTCATAAATTCCGACGTCTGAACATGGGTGCGCAGGATGGTACGATCATGCTTGTCCGCCATCTCCATGCACTCCCGGGTGGGCTCCAGCCCCCGGGTGAGGATCAGGGCGGGGACGGGATAGGACAACAGCCGGTCAAAGCTGTCCCGCCGCTGTTGGGGCGTCATGCCGTTCACATAGGTGCTCTCCGTCAGGCCGATGAGCAGCAGCCGTTCGGTGTCAAAGTGCTCAAAAAATCCGGTCAGCGGAAGCCCTGGCCGGTTTACGTCCAGGGTGCGCAGGGGCACATTCTCATAATCGGGGCCCTTACGCAGGATCTCCAGGTCAAACTCCTGGATAATCTCCCCCAGTCTGACGCTGCTGACAGTTTCTGTCATGGCTAATTCCCCTCTCTGCCCGGGCACAAATTCTCCTTTCATTCTGTGCCCGTCTCGTGGTTATTAGTATAGACCAAAATTGTTATTTAGGCAAGAAAAAGCCGTGTGGGAAGGGCTGTGATTTTCCCAGGAAATTTTAAAAAAAGTTCTTGCATTCCGTCGGACTTTCTGGTATCATATCAGTCGAAGCTTTTTTGGAAAGCGATTCTCATAGCGAGGAGGTAAGCAACATGGCCAAATGCGAATTCTGCGACAAGGGCGTCACCTTCGGCATTCAGGTGTCCCACTCTCACCGCCGCTCCAACCGCACCTGGAAGCCTAACGTGAAGCGCGTGAAGGCGATCGTGAAGGGCACTCCCACTCACGTGTACGTCTGCACCAGATGCCTCCGTTCCGGTAAGGTCACCCGCGCTGTGTGATTTGGAATTAGGCAATCTCAAAAACCTCTGTGTAATCGATACACAGAGGTTTTTTCCTACTTCCGTCACGGGATAAAAATGGACCGCCCCACAAGGAGCGGTCCATTTTTTACTTAAACTGATTGCTCTCCCGGTCATAGGTATAGCCCATAGCCGCAAGCTTGGCGCACAATTCCTCCAGACACACGTCCTCCTGGGAGCACAGTTCTTCCAGGCAGCCGCAGCCGTCCCGCAGGCGGGTGTTGACCACACTGAGCAAAATCACAGGGTCCTGGGGCAGCATAGTCCCTCCATCAGCCCGGAGGCCAGGTCATATCCCGGCCAGACAGCACATGGAAGTGGAGATGGGGGACAGACTGGCCGGCCTGCTCGCCGATGTTGGAGACCACGCGGTAGCTCTCCAGTCCCAGCTGCTTGGTCACCTTGGAGATGACCGCGAAGATATGGGCCACCACAGTGGCGTTTTCTGGGGTAATCTCGGCCACAGAGGCGATATGAGTCTTGGGGATCACCAAAAAGTGGGTGGGCGCCTGGGGGTCGATGTCGTAAAAGGCATAGACCGTCTCATCCTCATAGACCTTGTTGGACGGGATCTGGCCGTTTGCGATCTTACAAAACAGACAGTCAGACATAGGGTTACCTCCTTTGTTGCTTGGTAAAACCATTGTACCCCTTTTTCCCGTGATTGCAAGATTTTTTTAGTCTGCCGGGGCAAGGCCGTCCAGGGAGAAGGTTTGGCCCAGCACAGTGACTGAAACCACATTCTCAGGCTCGATGATCTGCTCCGTCTGAAATACGAGCCGCCCTTCTCCAGACTCCGGATTATAGGTCTGGCTCACCGATTGGCTCATAGCCACCGAATCTCCGTTTTCCATATTTAAAACCAGACTTTCGTATACGCCGGACAGCCCGGGCGGTCCCCACATTCTGGAATCGTGCGGGGTACCGTTTACAAAACAAGCCGCGCTGATGGGAGAAATGTAGAGGCTTTCCAGCGTCATGGTTTCCTCATCCACCAGGAGCGGAAGCCCCAGTTGGTAGGTCCATCCGCTGTCTTGTTCAGGCAGCTTGACGGTAAAGGTTCTCTTATCTTCCCGAAAATCCGCGATGATTCCCCGGCTCCCTCCCTGTGTCAGCCATGTAGGCCGCAGTGTTATTTCACAGCCAATCAAACTCTGCGTGCCGGACTTCAAAAAAGTGGATGGTCCCCGCTGCCAAAGGAATGAAATCCGGTTATCTTCCGGGTTTTCATCCTCCAGAACGGTCGAGCCACTGACATAACTTCCTACTCCTTCCCCGTCCTCTGGTATGATTTCAGAGGCAAAATCAACAAAGCAGTCCTCCCCATTCAGAACAACCCCTTTCGGACCGATCATATCCACCAAAACAGCCAGTGAATACCGGTCTACCAGCACCTGCTCAATCTCCACTGTCCAGCCATTGTCATAGGTGTAACTCTCTTCCACCGAAACGACCCCTTCGGTAATCTGCTGGGCGTCTTGTTCGTCCCCGCGAAACAGGGCCAGCAAACGCTGATCCACACCTGCCGCTACCGTAAAGGCACAGGCCATCAGCAGCAGGGCGGCGGCCAGCAACACAGCAGTCATCTTTTTCATACGGCTCACAGGCTTAACCTCCTTTTGCTCTTGGAGAAGGCGGTCCAGCATAGCCTGTTCTTGTTCCGGGGTAGGTTTCACCTGGTCAAAGACCCGCTTCCATTCACATCTGCCCATACTCTTCCACCTCCAAAATCTCTTTCAGCTTCCATCTGGCCTGAACCAGCCAGGTGCGGACGGTGGAGGGGTTTTTCCCCAAGATCTCCGCCGTCTCCAGGGCGGTATAGCCCTGGTAATAGTGAAGATAGAGCACCATGCGGTACTTTTCCGGCAGGGAGAGAATGTACTCCCATAGCTCTCCGTCCTCCGGCTGCTCCCAGGTTAGATTTTGCAGCGTCTCTTCACTTGCCCGGTTTTTCCTCCACCAGTGCCTGAGTTGATTTTTACACTCGTTTCGGGCGGTGACGATCAGCCAAGCCTTTTCATGCTCCGGATCACGAAAGGGCTTGTCATACTCCATCACCTTGCGAAAGACAGTTTGGGTGGCATCTTCCGCGTCCGGTACGTTTTTCATCAGCATAAGACAGATCTGATAGACCATACCCACATGCTTCCGGTAGAGGGCGGCCACTTCCTCTCCGGTATGAACCATTCCCATCCGGGACACCTCCTTTCTTGCCTCTCTGCCCAATACACAATCGGGCAGGGCAAAATGTTGGCCAAAATGGAACACGTTTCATTTTATTTGTGGTATAATAGTTTTCCGTGCTTTCCGCGCGTATCTTCAACATTTTTCCTCTTATCTTTGTGTTTGATATAGATTCCCTTCTGCCTCTCTCATAAAATAGCATCGGAGGACAAGTTATGCACATCAAAAAGTACCGTCAATTGCTGGTTCTTCTCGTTCTGCTTGCCGCAACAAGCATTTCCGTTGTTTATGCCGGTAACGTTCCAGAGCAGGTTTCTGTTCCCATTCTTCTCTATCACGACATTCAGAACTCCGGAAAAGGTGATAGCACGATCGCCGAGAGGGTATTTCTATCCCACCTGGACGCTCTCCAGCAGGCCGGGTATGAGACAGTCACTTTTCAGCAGCTCATCAGCTTTGTAAAATACGGAATCTCCCTGCCGGAAAAGCCTATCCTCATCACCTTTGACGACGGCTATCTGAGCAACTATAAAATTGCCTGGCCCGCGTTCCGAACCCGCGGGATGGTGGGCACGATTTTTGTGGTCGGCAGTTCGATGGGCAAGGAGACTTATAAAGACACCCAAGTCGCTACCCTCCCCCATTTTACCTACTGGCAGGCAAAAGAGATGATCGACTCCGGGGTCATGTCCATTCAAAGCCACACTTACGACCTCCACCAGTACCGCCCTTTAGAGCCGGACGGCGGCCGGGAGGGGGTTCTTCCCAAGGAAGGGGAAGATGTCGAAGCCTACCGAAAAGCGCTGCAAACGGATTTCCAGCTAGCGCGGGACGCCCTGCAGCAAAAAACCGGAGAGGCCGTGCAGGTGCTGGCCTATCCCTATGGGCTGTACACCCAGGACAGCGAGACCATCAGCGCCCAGCTGGGCTTTTCCATCACCCTGACCACCCGGGCCCAACCGGCTCTTCTGCGGCGCAATGACCCCAGCAGCCTGCGGCTGATGGGGCGGTATTCCATAGACGACTGCACCCCGCAGGAGTTGTTGAAGTTGATTCAAGCATAAAAAATCCCCGCTGCGCTGCAGCGGGGATTTTTTATACGCCTTATGGTGCGGCTCGCTCTCGCTCGCTGGGCGGCTTACAGACCCAGCTTCATGGACACCACGTTGTCCACCATGGCCAGCGCATTATCCACCATCATCGGGTCCTTGCCGCCGCCCATGGCGGAGTCAGGCTTGCCGCCGCCGGAACCGCCGGCGATGGCAGAGACCTGCTTGATGATGTCACCGGCCTTTACGCCCTTGGCAATGGCCTCCTTGCCGCACACCGCCAGGAAGGTGATCTTTCCTCCGGTCACAGAGGCCAGGACGGCCACCACATTGGGCTCCTTGTCTTTCAGGAAGTCGCCCATGCTGCGCAGTTTGCCCGCATCTGCCTCAGCGACTGTAGCGGTAAGAACCTTCAGTCCACCGACCTCGTGGGCGCCAAACAGATAGCGCTCCGCCTGACCCATGGCCTCCCGGGTCTTGAACTTCTCCACGGCCTGGCGCAGCTCCTTCACCTCGCCCATCAGGATTTCTGCCTTATCCCGCAGCTCGCCGGGCTTGGCCTTGATGGCAGCGGCAGCTTGGAAGAGCATCTCCTGGTTGCGGTTCATAACCTCCAGAGAGGCGCGGCCAGTGGTGGCCTCAATGCGGCGCACGCCGCTGGCCACGGAAAACTCGCTGGAAATGTGGAACACGCCCACCTTTGCGGTGTTGTCCAGATGCGTGCCGCCGCAGAACTCCACAGAGTATCCTTCGCCCATATCGACTACCCGGACCGTGTCGCCATACTTCTCGCCGAACAGAGCGATAGCACCCCGCTTCTTGGCCTCCTCAATGGGCAGCACATCGGTGTGAATCTCATAGCCCTCCAGCACTGCCTCGTTGACCATGGCGGACACCTTGGCAAGCTCCTCGGCCGTCATGGCGGAGAAGTGGGTAAAGTCAAAGCGCAAGCGGTCCTCTTCCACCAGAGAACCGGCCTGGTGAACATGGTCACCCAGCACCGTGCGCAGAGCCTTGTCCAGCAGGTGGGTAGCGGAGTGGGCACGCATAACAGCCTTGCGGCGGGACTCATCAATAGCGGCGGAGACAGTGTCTCCCACCTTCAGCACGCCCTCGGCCACCTTGCCGTAGTGCATATACTTGCCGCCCTTGTTCTTCTGCACGTCGGTCACCTGGAAGCAGACACCGTCGGCAGAGATGGTGCCGTGGTCGGCCACCTGGCCGCCCATTTCCGCATAGAAGGGAGTCTTGTCCAGGACCACAATGCCCTCTACGCCAGGCATGAGCTCCTCGGCCTGCTCATTCTCTACCACCAGGGCGACAACCTTCGCCCCCTCAATGGCCGTATTTTCATAGCCGACAAACTCGGTCTCGGGCACGTCCTTGCCAAACTCCACGCCGGCCCAGCCCAGATCGCCCAGGGCCTCACGGGCCTTACGGGCACGCTGGCGCTGCTCGTCCATCTGCTTGTGGAACTCCGCCTCGTCCAGCTTCATGCCCTGCTCCTCCACCATCTCCAGGGTCAGGTCGATGGGGAACCCATAGGTATCATACAGCTTAAAGGCATCAGAGCCGGAGAAGGTCTGCTCGCCCTTGGCCTTGTGCTCGGCAAGCATATCGTTGAAGATCCGCAGGCCGCCGTCGATGGTTTTGGCGAAATTCTCTTCCTCCACCCGGATGACCTTGGTGATATAGTCCTGGCGCTCCCGCAGCTCGGGGTAGTGGCCCTCGTTCTCGTGGATGACGGTGTCGCACACCTTGTACAGGAAGGGCTCGTTG
>CALWYG010000173.1 GCA_944385695.1 uncultured Oscillospiraceae bacterium
CTCCTGATCAATGGTGTCGATAGCCCGGATAGGATCCGTCGATCCCGCTACGTGGGTCACCTTGTCATTGTCGAAGCACCGCACCACATGGACAATGGCGTCCGTCATGCGGATGTTGCCCAAAAACTTGTTGCCCAGACCTTCTCCCCGGGATGCGCCCTTGACCAGGCCAGCGATGTCCACAAACTCGATGACTGCGGGCGTGGTCTTCTTGGGGTGATACATTTCGCTGAGCTTATCCAGGCGGTAATCGGGCACCGCCACCATCCCCACATTGGGGTCAATGGTGCAGAAGGGATAGTTGGCGCTCTCAGCGCCGGCGTTGGTAATGGCGTTAAACAGGGTGCTCTTGCCCACATTGGGCAGACCCACGATACCTAATTTCACGGCAATTCCTCTTTCCGTTCTCATTTTTGGCATTTGGCCCAAATATTATATCTGTTTTATCCCCCATATGCAAGAGGAAATGGGCACAAATCCCCTTTTCTCAAAACTGCATAACAAACAGGGTTCCGGCCGCCCGAAGGCAGCCGGAACCCTCTTGTTCTACCGGTTGGTTATTTGATAATCAGGTTGGTTCCCTCCAGGGTCACCGTCTTGCCCAGCATTTCAAACAGCTCTGCGGGCGCCCATGTGGTACCGGGCTCCACAATGTAAGGCGCTTTCCCATAGTTCTGGGGAGCCGTCATCCCCACGGCATCGGGAATCTTGGTCACACCGTAAATATTGGGGCTGCCGATGTCCAGGCGAACCTGGAGGGCATCGCTTTCCACCGTAACCAGAGCGCTGTGTCCCTTGGGGGTATAGGTCACCTGGAAGCCCAAAGCCTGGGCCACCGCGGCCACCGGTACCATAGCGGTACCATTTTCATACCGTCCCACCATGTTGGGCACCTTCCCGTCCAGCTCCATAGTCAGCTGTGCCCCCTCCTGGGGCTGCACCGTTTCCTTCTCCGTCTCCGTGCTGGAGGCAGGCAGAAGCATGATATGCCGGGCGTGGGTCTGAGCCGGATAGCTCTCCAAAACTGCCTCATACCAGGCCATGATCCGGTCTCCGGCCTTCAGCTCATCCAGAGCAAAGGCCTTGTTGTCCACATATTTGGACAAGGTGGTGCTGGCATCGGCGGTAATGTGCAGCCCGCCCTGGTCGGTGACAATCCGCACAGAGCCGTCCTCCAGCTTCTCCACCTTCTCCACCACCTGATAGTGGGCGCAGCTGATATCCTGAGGAATGTTGCGCACAATGGCCAGAGCGGGGGACTGGGGCGGAATGGAATAGGTGGCAATGGGGCTGTGGAACACATAGATTCCCTCTCCCACCTTCAGGGTGGAGGGGTCCGAGGCAGTCTTGTTTCCACTGTCAATCCACACTACATCCTGGGAGATGTTCATAATATAATCGCCATATGCCTCAGACCCCATGACCAGGCGGGTGATCTTCCCCGCCTCATCCTTGACGATCTCGGCCACCTTACCGTAATACAGCACACTGTGCTTCATGGTCTTCTCGTTCTCATGAGCGGGCGCACCCACCTGGGACGAGCCAGTCTCAGAGCCCGCAGTTTCCACTGCCAGCGCAGGAACAGCCAAGGACACAGACAGGGCCGCAGCCAGCATACAAGCGGTCAGTTTACGTTTCATAGTGGTTCCTCCTAAACAGTTCTGGAATACTAGGTTCCCTTTGTAACTCATAGACGAACTCCAGGGCAAAAAGTTCCTTAAAAAAATAAAAAATAGGATAAAACTTATTCCTCCAGCTCCTCCGGCAGAGGGCGGCGGCGGTGCTCCACCGGCCCCCACTCCGGCAGCGGCAGGCGCTGCATGGCGCCAAAGGCCCTGGCCTTCAGCCCCGGATAGCGCCCCTGAAGCTCATAGATCAGCTCCTTGATTTCCTGGCGCTTGGTATTTCCGTTGGCGGGACAGGGGTTTTCCACCACCGGCAGATTGAGGCGCTGGGCCGTGTGGCGAATCAGGTTCTCTCCACAGTAGAGCATGGGACGGATCTGGGTAATTCCGGTGCGGTCCAAATAGGTCACCGGCTGGAAGCAGCTCAGCCGCCCCTCAAAAATCAGGGACATAAATAAGGTCTCCACCGCGTCATCATAGTGGTGCCCCAGGGCAATTTTTGTAATTCCCTTTTCCTGAAGGGCGCCGTGCAGGGCCCCCCGGCGCATTTTTGCACACATGGAGCAGGGGTTCTTCTCCTTGCGCAGGTCAAAGATCACGTGGTGGATCTCACTATTTATAATGGTATAGGGCACGTTCAGCTCCTGGCAGAACGCCTGAATGGGGGAAAAGTCCATCCCGGGCCGACCGTCCGCATGGCCCATATCCAACGTCAGTGCCTCCACCTCAAAGGGAATGGGATAAAATTCCCTCAGCTTCGCCAGGGCTGCCAGCAGCATCAGGGAATCCTTCCCCCCCGAAACGCCCACCGCTACCCGGTCTCCTGAATGTATCATATCATAGTCTTCCACACAGCGGCGTACCAGGGAGAGTATCTTGTTCATGTTCTGGCTCCTTTTCAAAAGTTAGGGATAAACCGGGTAAAAGGGGCATTTCCCGCAATAATACGGCGCACTTTTCTATGTTAAAAACAGAAATTGAATGTGAGTATTCGAGAGAATCTGTGCGTATTCAAGAGAAAACAAGAGATATTATAAAATCAATCATTTTTTCCTCAAAAAACCGTTGACACCCGGTTACCTCCGTACTATAATACAAAACGCTCCGCTTGTACAGAGCTGGAGCAAAATGTTTTTATCATTGATCCAATGGTTGAGATATTGAAGTAAAATGGAGGTTTCACCTATGTCCACTTTTATGGCTAACAAGGGGAACATCACGCGCACCTGGTACGTGCTGGATGCCGCTGGAAAGCCCCTGGGCAAGACCGCCGCTCTGGCCGCGGACCTGCTGCGCGGCAAGCGCAAGCCCGAGTTCACCCCCAACGCTGACTGCGGCGACTTTGTCATCGTGATCAACGCCGAGAAGGCCGTTCTGACCGGCAAGAAGCTGGATCAGAAGTACTACCGTCACCACTCTGGCTGGGTGGGCGGCCTGAAGGAAGTCAAGTACCGCACCCTGATGCAGACCAAGCCCGAGCTGGCCATGAAGCTGGCCATCCGCGGCATGCTGCCCAAGAATTCCATCGCCAAGGACTCCCTGACTCGTCTGCACATCTACCGCGGCAGCGAGCACAACCATGCCGCCCAGAAGCCCCAGGTCTGGGACGCCGAGTAAGAGGAGGATTTGAATCATGTATAAGAGCAAGAAGCCTTATTTCTATGGAACCGGCCGCCGGAAGTCCTCCGTGGCCCGTGTCCACCTGTTCCAGAACGGCACCGGCGCCATCACCATCAACGGCCGTGACATTGACGACTACTTTGGCCTGGAGACCCTGAAGCTGATCGTGCGTCAGCCCCTGGTCGCCACCGAGCAGATGGGCAAGGTTGACATCGTTGCCACCGTTACCGGCGGCGGCGTGACCGGCCAGGCCGGTGCCATCCGCCACGGCATTGCCCGTGCCCTGCTGCTGGCCAACGAGGAGTATCGTCCCGCTCTGAAGGCCGCTGGTTTCCTGACCCGCGATCCTCGTATGAAGGAGCGTAATAAGTACGGTCTGAAGGCCGCCCGTCGTGCTCCCCAGTTCAGCAAGCGCTGATTTTACCCTTTGCTTTTTTCTGTGCCGCCCATTGGGCGGCACTTTTTTATGCTCTCTCGCATATACTCCCTCTTGTGGCCGCTGCGCTTTCATAGTATACTGTTTCCAACGTTCCATTCAGGACACTACTATAATAAAAGAAAGGTGAAATGAATCCATGAAGTACACCATCAAGGGCGAACCCACCCCGGTGGTCATCTGCGAGCTGGCCAACGACGAGAGCATGATTACAGAGAGCGGCTCCATGGTATGGATGAGCCCCAACATGGAAATGGAGACCTCCGCAGGAGGCTTTGGCAAAGCCTTTGGCCGCCTGTTTTCCGGCGAGAACATCTTCCAGAACATCTACACTGCCCGGGGAGGTCCGGGAATGATCGCCTTTGCTTCCAGTTTCCCCGGTGCCATTCGCGCCGTTCCCATCACTCCAGACCGTCCCCTGATTGTACAGAAATCCGCCTTTCTGGCCTCAGAAAGCGGCGTAGAGCTGTCCGTCTTCTTCCAGAGAAAGGTTGGAGCCGGTTTCTTTGGCGGTGAGGGCTTCATCATGCAAAAGCTCTCCGGCAGCGGCATGGCCTTCCTGGAGATCGACGGCTATGGTGAAGAATATACGCTGGCTCCGGGAGAGCAGATGGTTGTAGACACCGGCAACCTGGCCGTGATGGATGCCACCTGCTCCTTGGACATTCGGACCGTAAAGGGCGTGAAAAACATGCTCTTTGGCGGAGAAGGTGTGTTCCATACTGTGGTCACCGGCCCGGGCAATATACTGCTTCAGACCATGCCCATCAGCTCCCTTGCCGGAGCCATTGCCGCCGTTTTACCCAACAAAAATTGACCAGATTCTTTAAAGAGGGACAGGCAAACGCCTGTCCCTTCCCATCTCTCTGTGAATAAATTGTAAACTGTGCCCGCTCCCCTTGACTTTTGTTTGGTCCGTGCTAAAATAATCAGCACGTTAATAATTAACAGGTTAATTATCGAAGGGAGGGATTCAATATGCACCCGTCCGTTCAGGAACTTGAAATCCTGGCCCGGCAAGTAAACCAGGCCCACCGCTCCGCTGTCCAGGCCGAGCTCAACGCCGCAGGGCTGGGAGAAATTGGCCATCCGCTGCTCCTCACCATCCTGCAAAGCTCCTGCGGCCAGGACCCGGAGGGACAGTGCCACGCCCAGCGGGATCTGGCCCAGCTGCTCCACATCTCATCCGCCGCAGTGACCACCTCGCTGAAATCTTTGGAAAAGAGTGGATACATTCGCCGGGAACCGGGAAGTGACGCCCGGCGCAACCGGGTGATTCTCACCGAAAAGGGGCAAGAGGCGGTCACAGGCTGCCAAAATGCCTTCACCGCGGTATCCCAGCGTATGCTCTCCGGGTTCTCCCCGGAAGAGCGAGAGCAGCTGCTGTCCTTCCGGCGCAGAATGCTCCACAATTTACGGGAGGGCTCCCCCTCCCAAGCTCAGGCAAAGGAGGAATGTTAACTTGCTTTCCCTTTTTATGACCCACCTTCAGGGGTATAAGCGGGACGCCATCAAATCCCCCATCTTTATCACCCTGGAGGTCATTTGTGAACTTCTTCTCCCCCTGGTCATGGCGGAGATTGTGGATGTGGCCATTCCCGCCGGAGATGTGGCCTACATCTGCAAAATGGGGGCGATCATGCTCCTGCTCTCTCTGGCGGCTATGGCCTGCGGCGTGCTGTCGGCCAAGTACTCCACCTTTGCAAGCCAGGGCTTTGGCGCCAATTTGCGTCAGTGCCTGTTTGACAAGGTGCAGGACTTCTCCTTCTCCGACATTGACCGCTTTTCCTCCGCCTCCCTCATTACCCGCATGACCAACGATGTCAACGCCATGACCATGATGCTGAACATGGGCCTGCGCATGCTGGTCCGGGCTCCGGTCATGCTGATTGCCGCGTTGTGCATCAGTATCTCCATCAATCCCCGCCTGGCTATTGTACTGCTGGTGGTCATTCCCCTGATGATGCTGGCCATCGGCATTCTGATGAAGATCTGCACCCGCCTGTTTGAGGCCATGCAGAAAAAGATTGACGGGCTGAACAACACCCTTCAGGAAAATCTGATTGCCATTCGGGTGGTCAAGGCCTTCGTCCGGGA
>CALWYG010000174.1 GCA_944385695.1 uncultured Oscillospiraceae bacterium
GGATTGGCCCGGGCGGCAGTGCGCAGATCCTCATTGTCCACGTGGGTATAAATCTGGGTGGTGTTCAGATGGTCGTGGCCCAGCACCTCCTGAAGGGTACGCACATCCACGCCGTTTTGCAGCATAAGGGTGGCGGCGGTGTGGCGCAGCTTGTGGGCAGAATACTGGGTGCTGTCCAATCCGGCGGCCGCCAGGTGCTTTTTCACCAGTTTATGGACCGCTGCGGTGGTAATCCGCCGGCGGTTCTGAAGGGTGACAAACAGGGCGTTTTGATCCACCAGAGTCATGGTGTCCCGCTCAGTGAGCCAGTCGGCCAGGGCCTGCTGGCAGGCCTCATTCAAGAACAAAATCCGTTCCTTGTTGCCCTTGCCCAGCACCCGCAGCTGATCGCCTCGAACGTCCGTTTTATTCAGCCCAACCAGCTCGGAAATCCGCAGGCCGCAGTTTAAAAACAGCGTCAGAATACAGTAGTCCCGGACGGCATTTTTGCCATCTACACTGTCCAGAAGCTCCAGGCTCTCATCCAGATTCAGATACTTGGGCAGCGTCTTTTTCAGCCGGGGCGAATCCAGATCCTGAACCGGGTTGGTATCCAAGAGCTTTGCCTTGTTTGTCAGATATTTATAGAAGGATCGGATGGTGGCGACTTTGCGGGCCCGGGAGGCGTTATTGAGCCGGCGGTCCCGGGACAGGAAGTTCATAAAGGCGTAGATGTCCGTGAGGGTAATTTGCTTCACCAGAGACAGATCTACGTCATCAATGGAGATCTGATCGAATGGCGTATCCTTGGGGACCAGATTTTTCTCCAGCTTCAGATAGCGGAAGAAGTTACGCAGATCTAAGAAGTATTCGTCAACGGTCTGGCGGGAATGTCCTTGAATCGTTTCGTGATAAACCAGGAAATCCCGCAGCAGCGCCGGAGCCTCAGTGCGGTAGTCCATAATAGGGGTCATCCCGGGGAAAAGGGGTTTTTGCCTCCACTCAGGTCAACAAAATTTTTATTTTGTTGACCTAATACAATGCTTTGACCCAGGGATGATCCTTCTCCTCCTTTCTCTTCGCGGGGCCACAACGGTCTCCAGCCGTCCGTTTTGACGGTTGGAGCTGTTGATGTGTGTGCAATTGAATTTGCTTGGCGCAGGCTTGTCCATGCGCCAAGCTTATATCTTCGCTTCCTTGGGACATACTAAAGTTCCCTTATGGATTTGGAGATGATGATTTTGAGCCTCATTGCCTGTACCGACCCCTGTGTCTATCAGAAAGACGGCCTTTGTTCCCTTTCCCGGGCGGCCTCGCCCGGTTTGGCTGTCCACGGGGGCTGCGTCAACTTTGTGCCTCTGGCTTCACAGCAAAGCGGCCATGGCCTCCCGGATGTTGGACACCCGGATAAGCTCCAGCCCCTCGGGGGCGGCTAATTTCCCCTGGACCCGTTTGGGGATCAGGCACTTGGTAAATCCCAGCCGCTGGACCTCGGCAAGGCGCTGGTTGAGGGCGCTCACCGCCCGCAGCTCTCCGGTTAGTCCCACCTCACCAATGGCAGCCAGATCATGGGGCACGGGCTTGTCCCGGAAACTGGAGGCCAGGGCCAGCACGGCGGCCAGATCGGCGGCGGGCTCCTCCAGATAGAGGCCGCCGATGACATTGAGATAGGCGTCACAGTTGCCCACCAGCAGTCCGCCCCGCTTTTCCAGCACCGCCAGCAGCAGCATGGAGCGGCTGTAGTCAAAGCCGTTGCTCACCCGCCTGGGGTTACCCAAACTGGATGGCACCACCAGAGCCTGGATCTCCGCCAGAACCGGGCGCACCCCCTCCATCACGCAGGTGACGCAGGTGCCCGGAGCGTCCTGGGGCCGCCCGGCCAGCAGGGCTTCGGAAGGATTGGGCACCTCGCTGAGGCCCCCGTCCTCCATCTCAAAAACTCCGATCTCATTGGTGGCCCCAAAGCGGTTTTTGGCCGCCCGGAGAATCCGGTAGGCCATCTGCCGCTCCCCTTCAAAGTAGAGTACGCAGTCCACCATATGCTCCAGCACCTTGGGCCCGGCAATGGACCCCTCTTTGTTCACATGGCCGATGACAAAGATAGTGACCCCCTCCCCTTTTGCCAGCTGCATCAGGGCCATGGTACACTCCTTCACCTGGCTAATGCTGCCGGGGGCAGAGGTTACATCTCCGTGGTAGAGGGTCTGGATGGAATCCACGATCAGGATGTCCGGCTGAAGCTCGTGGACGGCGTCCAGCATGTTTTCCAGATTCGTCTCCGCCAGCAGGTAGAGCCCCTCCCCGTTGACCCGCAGCCGCTCAGCCCGGAGCTTAATTTGCCGCTGGGACTCCTCGCCGGATACATAGAGTACCTTGGCAAAGGCGCACAGGCTGTCGCAGATCTGAAGCATAAGGGTGGACTTGCCGATTCCCGGCGCGCCGCCCACCAGCACCAGGGAGCCCTTTACCGCGCCGCCGCCCAGCACCCGGTCCAGCTCCCCCATCCCCGTAGAGAAGCGCAGTTCGTTGGTGGTCTCCACCTCTTTCATAGGAGTGGGGCGGCTGAGGGGAATGCCGCTGGCGGAGCCCTTGGCCACCGGCCCGGCCTTCTTCACGCTCTTTTCCGCCGGCTGCTCCACGATGGTGTTCCAGGCTCCGCAGGCGGGACATTTTCCCTGCCATTTCGGGGTCTCATTGCCGCACTGAGTACAATAAAACAGGGTTTTTGCTTTCATTTGGAAACTCCTTTGCCGGGACGTCCCGGAAACCTTCATTGGCGCTATTGTAGCAGATTTTCCGCCGGTTGTAAATCCGCCTTCTCCTGCCCGGTGAGCCAGGCCCCCGCCAGCACCGCCGCCAGCTGGCGCTGATAGCCCGGATCACGCAGCTTCGCCTCCTCCCCCGGGTTGGTAAGAAAGCCGCACTCCACCAAAATGGCCGGACAGGTGATATGGTTCATGAGATAGACGCTGTCCGGGATCTGTTTGGCCGCACGGCCATTGTCCGGCTGGAGCTGTTCCCGCAACACGCTCTGGAAGTGCTCCGCCAGAGCCTGGGACCCCTCTGTGGGGGCATAAAACACCTGGGCCCCGTGGTATTGGGAGCTGGGGTACGTATTTTGGTGAATGCTGATAAGGGTGGCCCCCTCCATGGACTCCACAGCCGCCACCCGGTTTTGAAGATCCGAGCGCTTCTTTTCCCGAAGGGTGGAAGCGCTCTGGTCATGGAGGGAGATGTCCTCCTCCCTCAGGAGTACCGGGTCCGTCCCGCAAAGGGCCAGAATATCCCGCAGCTTCTGCACAATTTCCAGGTTCAGCTGGCTCTCCGGTACGCCGGTGACGGATACGGCTCCCCCGTCCTCCCCGCCGTGCCCCGCGTCTAAAATAACCGGCGCGGCGGCAGCATCATAGACCGGGCTGATGACCGGCTCTATGACCCGTCCCAGCCGGCTGATGGCCATCGCCAACAGGACCACCACCAAACAAACCGCCCCCGCCAGGGCAATACCTCGCTTCAAGCAGACCACCTCCTCCCTATCCTATGGTCGCTCCTCACCGGGTATGCGTGGGCAACAGGAGCCGGAGCGCATAGACTGGTTTGAGGGGGACGCCGCGCCCTCTCAGCGCGGCCCCCTCTCAATTCAAAGAAGGAGGCAACCCCCTTTGTATAACGAAACCACCAGCGACCGGAGCACCCAAACCGGTGCGGCCGGCTGTCCGGATTCCAGCGGCACCCTGCCCTCCTGCGCGGGGCTGGCCGTCCCCTATGTCCCCTTTCAGCAAAATAACCCGCAACGATATTCTCAGTCCGAAGCCCTGAGCAACGGCACCCTGTTCCCGGGTCTCAACCTGCCCTTCCGGCTGAACATCGAGGGCTCCACGGTGCCCAATACTCCCCTCGCCGAGCTTCAGGCTCTGGAGTTTGTGGTCATGGAACTGGGTATCTATCTGGACACCCACCAGGATGACGCGGAGGCCTTCCGCCTGTTCAAGCAGTACGCCGCTATGGAAAAGGCCGCCAAGG
>CALWYG010000175.1 GCA_944385695.1 uncultured Oscillospiraceae bacterium
ATGGTCCTGTCCTCCTTGTCGGCGTCATCTGGTTGGTTCAGACTATGCACCCTCCGGCCCGTCCTATGTCAAAAAAGCGCCCCGGCTGTTACGCCGGGGCGCTTGAAGCTATATGGGATTCTCAGCCCACCAGAAGGCCCTTTGCTACCAGGAATTCATGGGCCACCTCCTGGACGCTGCGGCCGTCCACGTCCACGGCGTAGGTGAGCTCCACCATATCCTCGCTGGTGACCTGGCCGGTGAGCAGCTCCAGCACCTGCTCCAGGTTGGGCGCCACGTCGTAGAAGTCCTCAAACAGGTCGTTTCGCACCAGGAAGGCCCCGTAGTACTCGGGGAAGAAGCCCAGGTCATCCTCCAGAATGGTGAGGCCCGCCCGCTTGTTGAGTCCGTCGGTGGCGTAGACCACCATGGCGTCAAAGGAGCCCGACTCCACGGCGTTATATTTGAGCACCACGTCCACGGGAGTGGACGACTGGAACTTCAGGCCGTAGAAGTCCACGAAGGGCTGGTACTTCATGCTGCCCTCCTCGGTGAAGAACTCGTGCTCCGCCCCAAACCGCAGGGAGGAGGCGATGGGAACCAGGTCGGAAATTTTGCTCACGCCGTACTGATCCACCACTTCCTGGGTCACGCCGATGGCGTAGGTGTTGTTGAGCCCCACCTTGCCCAGCATATGCAGGCCCTCCCGCTGGCTGACTGTCTCGTTAACAAAGTCGTAAAGGGTTTCTCCTTCCGGGATGTCGGTGGTGTCCATACCCATAAAGGTGGTAAGGATGGTGCCGTCGTAGCTGAACATCAAATCACAGCTGGGGTTTTCCCCCTTGAGCTCGTTGTGGTTGTTGACCTGGGTCATCTGGTCCAGAATGACCACCTCCAGGTCGGTCTTGTCCTCCACCAGCTGCTCCACCATGGAGTGCATGAGCTTCACCTCAGAGTAGTCCCCGTCGTAGAGGGTGAGCTGGCCGGAGGTGTCGGCGGGCAGGAGCATATAGACCACCAGGGCAATTCCCGCCAGGGCCAGGGCTCCGGTTCCCGCCGCTTTCACGGGGGTGGGGAGCTTCTTGCGGCTTTGGGAGGACAGCCGCCGCTCCACATAGCCCAGAAGGGCGTCCAGCACCAGGGCCATGAGCATGAGCACCCCGGTACCTGCCAGGAGCATAGCGGTGTCCTTCTGGCGGATGGCGGTGTAGAACAGACTGCCCAGGCCGCCTCCGCCCACAAAGGCGGCAAACACGGCGGTGCCGATGGCGTTGACGGCGGCAATGCGGATGCCCGTGACCACCATGGGGAAGGCCAGGGGGAGATCCACATGGACCATGCGGTAGCTGCGGCGCATGCCCATCCCAGCCGCGGCCTCCTTCAGGTGGCCGGGCACCTGCTGAAGGCCCAAACAGGTGTTGCGCACGATGGGAAGCAGGGAGTAGAGGGCCAGGCCCAGCATGGCCGTGGGAGAGCCCGGGTCCATGACCACCATGATAAGACCCAGCAGGGCCAGGGCGGGGATGGTCTGGATGAGGTCCACTACCCAGAGAATGATTTTTCCGAAGTTTGGGGACAGATAGGCCAGAAGGCCCAGGGGCACCCCGGCGGCGATGGCCAGCACCAGGGCGGAGAGCACCAGGGACAGATGGTCCCAGATCATAGCAAGGCTCATTTCATCACCCCGCCTTTCCCCATGGTGCGCCGGGTGACGTACCGCTGCAGCAGATCCACCAGGGCGCCCAGGGTCAGGGCCAGGATGGCCGCGGGAATGGCCCCCTGGAGGATAAGGGTGTTGTTATTGGAGCTGACCCCTTTATAGATAAAGTCCCCCAGTCCGCCCAGGCCGATCATGGCGGCCAGCACCGCCCAGGAGACGGTGTAGACGGTGGACATGCGCAGTCCTCCGATGATGGAGGGCAGGGCCAGGGGCAGCTCCACCCGCCACAGGCGCTGGAGCTGGTTCATGCCGCAGCCCCGGGCGGCCTCTTTATACTGCTGATCCACCCCACTCAGGCCGGTGACGGTGTTTTTCAGCACCGGGAACATGGCGTAGATGGACAGGGCGATAATGACCGTGGCGGGGGTGAGGCCCAGGTAGATGAAGAGAAGGCCGATGAAGACAATGCCCGGCACGGTGTTCAGAATGGACAGCAGGGGCAGCAGATACCGGGACAGGGTGGGCAGCCGGGAGAGCCCTATGCCGATGGACACCCCCAGCACAAAGCCAATGGCCACGCACACCAGGGTGTAGCCGGTATGGACCAGAGTGGCGTGAAGAATGGACATCAGGACGTCGTTCATGGTCTCACCCCCACAGCTGCTCGGCCATGGCGGAGGCCATACTGGTCTTGGTGACGATGCCCGCCACGGTCTGGTCGTCGCGGAGCACGACCAGATAGGGGAAGCCGCTGGAAATGAGCTGGTCGAAGCACTCCTTGGCGTTGTCCCCCACGTGGACCACGGGGGTGGTGCTGCGCACCAGGGGGCCGATGGTCTTGACCACATGGCCGGTGAGGCGGATATCGGCGATGGAGACGGTGCCCTGATACCGCCGGTACTCGTCCACCACCAGCAGGGTGTCCACGTTGTAGTGCTGCATGCGGCTGACGCACTCGTTGATGCCCCGGTTCTGGTTGACGGTGACAATGCCTGTGCGCATGAAGTGGTCCACGGTGAGCTCCGCGGGGGAGGGGCCGGTGTGGTGCTTGCCCAGAAACTCCCGGATCTGGTCGGTGGCGGGGGACTCCAGCATCTCCTCGGGAGGCGCCATCTGGACGATGTGGCCGTGGTCCATGAAGATGATGACGTCGGCCAGGTCCAGGGCCTCCTCCATGTCGTGGGTGACGAAGATGATGGTCTTGTTGAGCCTCTGCTGCAGGTTCTTTACCTCCAGCTGGAGGGAGCGCCGGGTCATGGGGTCCAGGGCGGAGAAGGGCTCATCCATGAGCACCACCGGCGGAGAGGCGGCTAGGGCCCGGAGGATGCCGATGCGCTGCTGCTGGCCGCCGGACATCTCGCTGGGGTACTTGTGGGCGTACTGGTCATAGGGAAGGCCCACCATCTCCAAAAGCTCCCGGACGACCTGGTCGCACTTGTCCTTGGGCCACTTGAGGAGCTTGGGCACCACGCAGATGTTCTGGTGGACGGTCATGTTGGGGAACAGGCCGATCTGCTGGATGACGTAGCCCGTATGCCGCCGCAGCTCATAGCGGTCGATGGTGGAAATGTCCTTGCCGTCCAGATAGATGTGGCCGCTGTCCGGCTGGATGAGGCGGTTGATCATTTTCAGAGTGGTGGTCTTGCCGCAGCCCGAGGGGCCGATGAAGACGGCGAACTGACCCTGCTGGATTTCAAAGGAAATGTCGTTTAAGATGTTCTGTCCCCCATAGGACAGATTTACGTGTTCAAAGCGAAGCAAATTGACCTCCTTTTCCGGGCCCGCCGAAGGGGCTGGGTGGCCGGACAGCAAAAAAGGCCGCCCCGAGGCAGCCTTTTGGATCTCTTCATTTTGGTGCCCTGGGTGGGTGTCCGGCATAATGTACAATTACAGTATAGAACATTTCGTAAAAACTGTCAAATAAAGAAAATGTAAACATTTGTCGAGGGGGGGAGACGCTGAAACGGGAGGCGATGAAGCGTTTCTTAAGAAAACTTTATCAAATCTTAAAGCTTTTCCCAGCCTGTCCTTAACATTCCCCTGCTAGAATCCAGGTATACAATCCGCAGGGAGGTATTGTTATGAACTGGTTATTTCCTGCCGCTCTGGCTCTGACGGGAGCCATGGGGGCCGTGATGGCCCTGTGGGGCCTTTGGTACCTGGCCGGAGGGGCTCTGTGCTGGAAGAAGGCGGAGGACTACGGCTGGCACCCCGCCCGGACGAAGTTTGCCGTGCTCATTGCCGCGCGCAACGAGGAGCTGGTCATCGGTCCGCTCATCAACAGCCTGCTCACCCAGAATTATCCCCCTGAGCTCTACGACATCTGGGTCATCCCCAACAACTGCACCGACAACACCGCCCTGGCCGCCCGGAACTTTGGGGCCAAGGTGTTGGAGTTCCCCGGCCAGGCCCACAGCAAGGGGGAGGTATTGCAGTTTGCCTACCACCGCCTCCGGGGCCGCCGGTACGACGCCTACTGCGTCTTTGACGCGGACAATGTGGTGCACAAGAATTTCCTCATGGAGATGAACCACGCCTATATGGCCGGGGCCCGGGCGGCCCAAGGCTTCCGGGACAGCAAGAACCCCTATGACACCGCCATCTCCGGCTGCTGCTCCATCTACTACTTGATGATGAACCGCTTCCACAACGCCGGGCGAAGCGCCCTGGAGGTCTCCGCCATGATCGGCGGGACGGGCTTTATGGTGTCCCAGCGGCTGCTGGACCAGCTGGGGGACTGGCAGGCCCAGACCATCAGCGAGGACCTGGAGCTCACTGCCCAGACCATTCTGGCGGGGGAGCGGGTGCGCTGGGTGCCCCGGGCCATCACCTATGACGAGCAGCCCAACACCTGGGAGCAGTCCTTCAAGCAGCGCCGCCGGTGGACCAGCGGCACCATCCAGGTGGCCCGGGCCTATTTTCCGGAGGTAGTCCGGGAGATGGGCAAACATCCCCGCCTGGGCCTGGCGGACCTGGGCGCCACCCTTCTGGTCCCCGCCTATCAGCTCTCCGCCCTGGCCAGCATGGTGGTGGGGGCCCTGGCGGCGGCCATGAGCTGCCTCACCGTGCAGGGGGCCATTCTGGCCGGGCTGGCGGCCGCGGCGGCCAACCTGGGCTCCGCCGCCCTGACGGCCACAGCCCTGACCGCTGTCGTTCTCACCCTGGAGGGAAAGTGGGACCGGCGGCTGTGGCGGGCTATGGGCGTTTACTGGCTGTTTTTGCTCACGTGGCTGCCCATCACAGCGGCCAGCTTCCTGAAAAACACCACCGTGTGGGAGGAGAGCCGCCACACCCGGAACGTGGCCCCCGAGGCCATGGTACGGTGAGGTGTTTCAAATAGAAAGCCGCCGGAGGACATCCTCCGGCGGCCTTTTTATGGGGTTCTTACTTCTCGGGCTCGAAGTGGCTCTTGTCGGCGCCGCACAGGGGGCAGACATAGTCGTCGGGCATGGGGCCTTCCACGGCCTCATCATAGATGAAGCCGCACAGATCGCAAACCAGTTTCATGTGCGTCAATCTCCTTTCTTAAAATCTCAGCCAAGCGGCTCAAAGTCGCTGGCGGGACGGCGGCAGATGGGGCATACGAAGTCGTCGGGCAGGGTGTCGCTCTCATAGATGAAGCCGCAGATCTTGCACACAAAGCCCCGGGGCTTGTCCTGGGGAGCTTCCTCCTGGACGGCGGGCTCCTCGCCCTTGACGGAGGCCGCCAGCGCCTGGGCCAGGGCCTCCAGCTCCTGCTCCTGGCCGGGGGCCAGGGCGGACTTCAGGGTGACGGGGGCTTCCAGCAGCTCCATGTTCTTCATCTGGCACAGCAGCTCGCTCATCAGCTTGCCGCTGGCGGGGGCCCAGGAGCCGTTCTGGATGAGGGCCACGGTGCGGTTCTGGAAGTTGTGGTGGCACAGGTCCCGCATAAGGTGCTCCATGGTGTCAAAGAGGCCGTTGTTGAAGGTGGGGGCCGCAAAGACGATGTGGCTGTACTTGAAGCACTCGGCCAGAACGTAGGAGTAGTGGGTGACGGACACGTCGTACATCTCCACCTTCACGCCCAGCTCACTGAGGCGGCAGGCCAGGATGTTGGCGGCGGTCTCGGTGCCGCCGTAGATGGAGGCGAAGGGGATCAGCACCCCCTGGACCTCGGGCTCGTAGGCGGCCCACTTGGCGTACTTCTCG
>CALWYG010000176.1 GCA_944385695.1 uncultured Oscillospiraceae bacterium
TGTCGGCCAACAGATTCATGTAATATTCTTCTGTGCCGCCGTTGACATAATAATTGAACTCCTGAGTGGAGGGAGAGAGATAAATGATGGGCATAGAGAAAACACCTCCTGTTTTTGCCCATCCTATGAAAAAATTAAAAAAAGGTGCAACTGTACCTCCTATTTTCCGTCTAAAGAAATAGAAGACCAAGATGAAAGGGAGGATTACCATGAAGAAACGAAAGGCGCTTGCCCTGTGCCTGTCCATGATGCTGCTCGTTTGCTCTGCCTGCGGAGGAGGAAGCTCTGCAAACATGGCCGCGGAGGATACCGCGGCATCCAGTGGGGCTGCGGTGGAGTACGGCAACAGCGGCGGCACCGGGATGGATATGGAGCTCTATGCGCCCTCTGCTCCCCAGGAGTCTCAGTCCACGGCCACAGCGGAGGGGGAGGGCGGAGGAAGCTCTGTCTATCAGAACAGCGGGGCCAAGCTCATCCGCCGGGCGGAACTATCCATCCAAACTACCCAGTTTGACCAGACGGTTCAGTCTCTTCAGGACCTGGTGGAACAATGCGGGGGCTATTTTGAGCAGTCCTCGGTATACGCAGGCAGCTACCGGGATGTAAACGCCCAGCGCAACGGAGAGTATGTGGTGCGTATTCCGGCGGAGAAGTATGATGCTTTTCTGTCCGGCTCCGGAGATCTGGGCTATGTGACCCAACTGACTGAGAGCAGCGAGGACATAGGGGAGCAGTACTACGACACAGAATCTCGCCTGAAGACCCAGCGTACCAAGCAGGAGCGGCTGCTGGAGCTGCTGGAAAAAGCGGAGACCATGGAGGACATTATCGCTCTGGAGAATGCCCTCAGCGAGGTGGAGTATCAGATCGAGCAATATACCTCCACCCTCAACCGCTATGACGCCCTGGTTGGCTTTTCGACCTTCAATATCTATCTGAACGAGGTGAGCAAGGTCACCAAGGAGGTGGGGGAGACCGCCTCCCTGGGGGCCCGTATGGCCGCAGGCTTCCGCTCCAGCCTGGAGGGGTTGGTAAACGGCAGTCAACAGCTGCTCATTTGGGTGTCCTACAACTTCGTTGCTTTGGCAATTCTGATTGCAGCTGTGGCGGTGGGCGGCATAGTTGGCTGCCGCAGCTGGAAGAAGCGGAGAAACATCAAAGAGGAGCCTAAGAACCCGGAATAACCGGATGTGAAAGAAATCGCTTCTGAATATAGTGCTACTTCCATCCCTGTGTGCCGGGACCGGGGCCTGAGAGGCCGCCGGTCCCGGCTTTTTCAGGGTGGGCGGCCCACAGCAACAGAAGAAATAACTGCGCTGCCGCTTACATAGGATGAATGGAAGGGAGGGGGAAGCGTTGATCGGCAGGCTGAAGTTTACTGCCCGGGGCAAGGGGATCACCGCTCCGGGCAGACTCTATGGGCTGAATGTGCTGTGGGCAGAGGTGGACCCGGAGAGCTTTTGGGCGGCGCGGCGTCTGCGGAAAGCCGGGCTGGGGTTTCGCCGGGCGGGGGTGTCCCGTCTGCTGGTTCCGGGAGACTTTGAAAGCTGGGGCATTGTGGGAGCCATGGGACTTCGTCCCGTGGAAACCGAACCGCTGGTCCAGGCTCAAAGCGCGCCGCTGGCGCTGGGGAGTCTGGAGCACCGGGGGCTTGCCCCGGACCGTGCTACCGTAGCCCTGCGGGGCAGCCGGGCGGACCGTGCCGTGCGGCAGGCTGCGGTGGAGCTGTGTCCACGGGTGCGAAACCTGGTGATCGATGTACCCAGAGGAGGACGGGAGCTGGCCCAGTGGCTGCGCTGGGAGTTTGGAATGCCCGTTTTGCCCCGGGAGATGCCCGGGCAGGTGGGACTGTGTTTTCATCCGGACATCCAGGGAGAAGACGAGGTGGACCTGGGCCTTTACGGCCCAAGCCCCAGGCTGTCCGGACTTGCCCTTGCAGCGCCGGAGCTGGCAGAGGAGGACCGGGAAAATCTTCCGTTGCTGGCGGCTTTGTGGGAAGGGGGGAGGCTGGGCCCACAGGACATAAAAATACTTGACAGAACCGGGGCAAACACATATAATGACACAGAATCCATCCTTATGCCCACTGAATGATAAAAAAGCGGGCAGGAAGCGCAAAATATGAGATTTCCGCGCCAATGCGTGTTGCCCGGAGCAGCTCCGGGTCATTTTTTGGAAAGGTGTGCGAGGTACTATGGCAAAGGAATACAAGCTGAGCCCCCAGCGGCTCAAGGAATTGCAGGAGGAAATGAACTACCTGAAGACCGTCCGGGAAAAAGAGGTGGCTGAGCTCATTAAAGAGGCCCGGTCCTTCGGCGATCTCAGCGAGAACAGCGAGTATGACGAGGCCAAGAATGAGCAGGGCAAGCTCTATTCCCGCATGGCTGAGCTGGAGGAGATCCTGACCAACTATGTGGTCATCGAGGAGGAGGAGCAGGTTGGGGACTATGTCCGCCTGGGCTCCACCGTCACGGTTCTGGACAAGGAGTTCAACGAGGAGGAGACCTATAAGATCGTAGGCTCTCAGGAGGCCGACCCCATGAACGGCGCTATTTCGGAGGATTCCCCCTTTGGCCGCGCCCTGCTGGGCAAAAACCCCGGGGATGATGTAACCGTGGATGCGCCTGCCGGCCCTGTGGAGTACAAAATTCTCAAAGTCGAGCGGTAATACTATACTTGGCCTGTGGGCCGAAACAGATAGGAGTGGTCGCATATGGCCGAGAAGAACAATCAGAATGTTCCCCAGGAGGAGAATCTGTCCCAGCTGCTGCAGATCCGCCGGGACAAGCTCTCCAAGCTCCAGGAGGAGGGGAACGACCCCTTTCAGGTCACCCGCTATGAGGTGAACAACGACTCCGCCAACATCAAGGAGAACTTTGATGCCCTGGAGGGCAGCGAGGTCTCCATCGCCGGACGGCTTATGTCCAAGCGCGGCATGGGCAAGGTGTCCTTCTGCGACTTGCAGGACAAGTCCGGCCGCATCCAGCTCTACGCCCGGAAGGACGAGATGGATGAGGAGGAGTATGAGCGGTTTAAGAAGTACGACATCGGCGACATCGTGGGCGTCCACGGTGTGGTGTTCCGCACCCAGCGGGGCGAGATGTCCGTGCGGGTGGTGAAGGTGACCTTGCTGAGCAAGTCCCTGCTGCCCCTGCCCGAGAAGTTCCACGGCCTGACCAACACGGAGCTTCGCTACCGCCAGCGTTATGTGGATCTGATCGTCAACCCTGAGGTGAAGCGCAACTTCATCATCCGTTCCAAGTTTATCAAGCACGTCCGGGACTTCATGGATGGCCGGGGCTTTATGGAAGTGGAGACTCCCGTTCTCAATACCATCTCCGGCGGAGCCACCGCCCGTCCCTTCATCACCCACCACAATACCCTGGACATCGACATGTACATGCGTATTGCCACCGAGCTGCCCCTGAAGCGGCTCATCGTAGGCGGCATGGACCGGGTGTATGAGATCGGACGTATCTTCCGCAACGAGGGCATGGACCCCAAGCATAACCCTGAGTTTACCACCATCGAGCTCTACCAGGCCTACGCCGACTTCAACGACATGATGGACCTCTTCGAGGACCTGCTGTCCTCCGCCGCCCAGAACATCCTGGGCACCTATCAGGTGGAGTGGCAGGGGGAGAAGATCGACCTGACCCCCGGCTGGCCCCGCCTGCCCATGCATGAGGCGGTGAAGCAGTACTGCGGCATTGATTTTATGGCCATCACCTCCGACGAGGAGGCCGTGGCTGCCGCCAAGTCCATCGGCGTGGAGCTGCCCGAGACGGCTGACAAGACCTGGGGCAACGCCCTGTACGAGTGCTTTGACCAGAAGGTGGAGGAGAAGCTCATTCAGCCCACCTTCATCACCATGCATCCCGTGGATGTGTCCCCCCTGGCCAAGCGTTCTCCCAGCGATCCCCGCCTCACCGAGCGCTTTGAGCTGTTCATCTGCCACAGTGAGATGGGCAACGCCTTCTCCGAACTCAACGACCCCATCGATCAGCGCCAGCGCTTCCAGAAGCAGGTGGAGCTGCGGGATAAGGGAGACGAAGAAGCCGGTATGATGGACGAGGACTTCCTCACCGCTCTGGAGTACGGCATGCCCCCCACGGGCGGCCTGGGCATTGGCATTGACCGGTGTGTCATGCTGCTGACCAACTCGGACAGCATTCGTGAGGTCATTTTGTTCCCGACAATGAAGCCACTGGAGCAAAAACGGGATGAAAGCAAGGCTGGAAATGCAGCTGTAAACGTATCTGCGGAGGCTGCAAGCGTGTCCGCGCCGAGCGTACAGATTGATCTTACCAAGGTGAAAATCG
>CALWYG010000177.1 GCA_944385695.1 uncultured Oscillospiraceae bacterium
GTTAGGGATTTGGCTGTTTCGGCAGCCATCCTCGCTCATGTGCCTGCCGCTGTTTTGGCCCTTGAATCACCACGAAACAGCAAATAGCAAAACTGCAAAAATCGAACAAAAAACGCAGAAAAACCGCCTAAACAGGCGATTTTTCTGAGAAAGGTGGTCCGAGTGACAGGATTCGAACCTGCGGCATCCTGCTCCCAAAGCAGGCGCGCTACCAACTGCGCTACACCCGGATATGAAGTTGTGGGGTGGCCTGGGCGGATTCTCCCAAAGCAAGCGCGCTACCAACTGCGCTACACCCGGTTATGGAATTGTTTTATCTGTGGTCTTACATGTGGTCTTGGTCGCTTTTTGACCAACGGCTTTGCGGAAATGGTTCCCGCTTCTGGTAGTGTCCCAGCGGGTTGTGGGGTTGGGCCTTTTCCCTCATGGATGGGCGGGATATGCTCCCAAATCCAGCGTGCAGTCATGCAAAAAATCCTTTGCTTTTGACTCACGCAAGTAAGTATACCAGAGTGCTTCGTAGAAAACAATCCCCAGGTCAAATTTTTTCATAGGAGGGTCATTCTAACGGTATCTTATGGGGCGGCGGAAAATTCCGCCGCCCCACGCTGCAGTTATGCTCTATAAAGGTCTTCCCAGCCCATCAGGCCGTAGGCCGGCCGGGCCGCCTGAACTGCCCGGAGGATCGCCCGCTCCATAGCCTGAGCAGCCAAAGCCCCCACCACATTCACATCGCCCTGCACATCCCCTAGAGACAACGCATAAATGCTGTCCCCGTCGGCAGTGGTGTGCACTGGGCGGATGGCCCGGGCATAGCCGTTGTGGGTCATGCCGGCAATCTTACATAGCTGAGTCTTGTGAAACCGGGCGTTGGTCACCACCACGCCCAGGGTGGTATTCCCGGTAAAGAGGTTCTCTGCCAGGGTGACATCAGAGAACATTTCCTCCAATGTGCTGGATAGGCCTGTCTTTTCCGGGTTCAGCAAGCCGGCAGCCGGTTTCCCGTGGGATTCATACACATCTCCCAGTGCATTCACCGCCACCAGCGCCCCCACCTTCAACGCCCCAGCTTGGAAGGCACAGGTGCCAAAGCCGGACTTCATCGCCCGGTCCATTCCACGGTACTTGCCGATGGAACAGCCAGTGCCCGCGCCCACATTGCCCTCAGCAGGAGTCCTATAGGATGCATGTTCACAGGCCTCATAGGCCATCTGGGCGGTAGGGCGTACATCCTTGCGGCCCACAGTCAGGTCAAAGAGGCAGGACTGGCTCACTAGGGGAACCTTGGTTACCCCCACGTCAAAGCCAATATTCCGCTCCTCCAGATACCGCTGCACACCTCCAGCCGCATCCAGACCAAAAGCACTTCCCCCCGACAAAAGCACGGCGTTAATTCCCTCCGCCGCGGCCACCGGGTTAAGAATCTGCGACTCTCTTGAAGCGGGGCCTCCCCCCCGGACATCCAGTCCGGCAGGGCTCATTTCATCACAGAGGATTACCGTACAGCCGGTAGCCGCCTCCAGATCCTGGGCATGGCCCACCCGAAAGCCTCCTACCTCCATGATGCCGATTTCCTTCATGCCAGCTCCACCTCTCCTCGATTCACTGTTTTTTGCAGTGCCTTACATACGGCAGTACCAAGCACCAGACAGGACGCTGCCTCCGCCAGGCCGTTGACTGCCACCAGGCCCATCATAAACGCCAACAGACTGACGCCGCCCTCCCCGGAATAGCCATAGGTGGTGACGGAGATGTTCAGCCAGGTATCGGCAAAGATGAACCAGTTGCCCACAATGTACAATACCGTGTTCAGCGCCGGAGTGAGGAAGCAGCACAGGGCAATCCCCACCACTCTGGTCCGGTCAAAGCGTTTGAGCAGCTGATAAAGAAGTCCGGGGATTATTCCAACCAGAATGCGGTTGACCACACAGCAGAAAAAGGTACCCAGGGCATTTACCTGGAGAAGCATGGCCCCCAGAGGGCTGGCCCCAAAGCACTGGAAGAAGCTGGTCAGGCCAAACACCAATCCCAGAAATCCTCCCGCCATGGGTCCCAGTATGATGGAGCCCACGGCCACCGGGATGACGATGAAGGTGATCTCCACGCCCCACGGGGTCTTCAAATAGCCCAGAGGGGTGTAGGCCATGATGAGCACCAGGGCCGTCAGCAGTGCCAGTTCCGACAGGTAGCGTACATTGGTTTTGCGTTTCATATTCAATTCCTCCTGCTGCCGCTCCACATCTGTGGATGCAGCGCAAATTTATCCCGCTAAAGGCGGAGACAAGGGGAGTATAGCGCGGTTTTTCTGAATTTGCAAGGGGCTTTTCCCCTTTTTCTTGGCTTTTGAGGCAAAAGAGTCCGCTTTTTATTGACGGGAGGGCTAGGATGTGTTATCGTCCTATGTAGTATGCGCGAAGGGAGGCGATGGCTTGATCGTCCTGGATCTGGAGTGGAACCGTGGGTATGATAAGACGCCCTTGGACGAAATTTTACAGATCGGTGCGGTACGCCTGGACCGGCCCGGCGGCCGGATCGTGGACACCTTCAATGCATTCATCAAGCCCCATGTGCACAAACGCCTTAACCGCACCGCCAAGGCCCTTCCGGAAATTGACGCCTCCCGTGCCTCCACCCTGGATTTCTCCACCGCTTACCACAGCTTTCTCAACTGGTGCGGAGAAGATCAGGACTTTGCCGCCTGGGGCGCCGACGATTTTGATACGCTCAATCAAAATGCCCGGTTCTGGAAGCTCCCAACCCTGGAGCCCCGGGCTATTTTTGATCTGCAAACTGCCTTTTCCCTTACCTTGGGCACCATGCAGAATATTGCCCTGTGGTGGGCGGTGGAGTACTGCCAGATTCCGGAGTGCTTCTCCTACCACAACGCCCTCCACGACGCCATGTACACTGCTCTCACCTCCGCCTGGATTCCGGAGGCGCTGCTGGAGCTGTCCGCCCGGCCAAGGTGGACCCTGCGCTATCTTCTGCACGCCTACCCTCCTCAGCCCAGCCATCCGATAGGGCCTCACCCCTCCCTCCGGGCTGCCCTCAACAGCCGGACCGCCCGGAAGGGCGTCTGTCCCCTGTGTGAAGAGCCCATCTGGATTCAGTCCTGGAACTTTTTCCAGCCGGGAACCTACTATACCGATCTGCTCTGCCCCAGCCACGGACATTTCATCTGCCGGCTGACCCTCTCCCAGGGAGAGGACGGGCATTGGCACGGCCGCCAGGAGATCCCCGACCTGACGCAGGCACTGCTGGAGGACTACGGCCGGGCCAGAATCGGAACTCACTACCCCTGCCGTGGCGGCTCCAAGGGCCGCCGGCGATACCGCAGACGAAGAAAGGATCATCAGCATGAACGAAATGATACTGCTCAAGCTAGGTGAGCTGGTCCTCAAGGGCCTGAACCGCCGCAGCTTTGAGGACAAGCTCCAGGCCAACATCTACCGCCGGCTCAACCATCTGGGCCAGTTCCGGGTCTACACCCGCCAGTCCACTACCTATGTGGAGCCCATGAACGACCAGTGTGACATGGATGGGGCCTGGGAGGCCCTCACCAAGGTGTTCGGCGTGGTAGGCCTTTCCCGGGCCCGGGCCTGTGAGAAGGACAAGGATGCCATCCTAGCTGCTGCCCGGGAGTATCTGGATGACAAGCTGTCCACTGCCAAAACCTTTAAGGTGGAGACCAAGCGGGCGGATAAGACCTTCCCCATGACCTCCATCCAGCTCAGCCAGTATGTGGGCGGTGAGCTGGACGAACTCTACCCCAACCTTCAGGTGGATGTGCACCACCCGGAGCTCACCGTCCACGTGGAGATCCGGGACTATGCCGCTTTCGTCCACGCCGACCCCGAGCCCGGCGCCGGCGGCCTGCCCGTGGGCATCAACGGCCGGGCCGTGTCCCTGCTGTCCGGTGGCATCGACTCCCCCGTGTCCTCCTGGATGATCGCCAAGCGGGGCGTAGCCCTGGAGATGGTCCACTTCTTCTCCTACCCCTATACCTCTCCCGAGGCCAAGGAGAAGGTCCTGGAGCTGGCCCGGCTTCTCACCCCCTGGTGCGGCCGGCTCACCGTTCATGTGGTGCCCTTCACCGCCATTCAGGAGGAGCTGCGCCGCTCCTGCCCGCCGGAGCTGTTCACTCTTATTATGCGCCGGTTCATGATGCGCATCTCCCAGCGGGTGGCCCAGCGCTGCGGGGCCAAGGCCCTGGTTACCGGCGAGTGTCTGGGCCAGGTGGCCAGCCAGACCATGGAGGCTATGACCGTTACCGGCGCGGTGGTCAAGCTGCCCATTCTCCGCCCGGTGGTAGGCATGGACAAGGAGGACATCGTCCAGATCTCCCGGAAGATCGGTACCTTCGACACCTCCATTCTCCCCTACGAGGACTGCTGCACCGTCTTTACCCCCCGGCATCCCCGGCTGCGCCCCACACTGGAGGAGATTGAGGCCGCCGAACAGGTTCTGGACATTGAGGCCATGGTCTCCGCTGCTGTGGAGGGCATTGAGCGCGTTCAGGTTTAACATTCGATCAAAACAACACCCCGCAGGGCCGTGCCCTGCGGGGTTCGTTTGTTTACTGGGAAAAATGCTCCAGCACACTGCTGATTTCTTCCTGGGAAAGCTCCCCCAGCGCCCGGACGGGCCCAGGGGCTTCATCATAGGGACCAATGGCCTTCTGGTAAAAGGACACTCCCAGCCAGCGGCCATTTTTGTATCCCACCTGTTCCTGAAGCCCCGTGCACACAAAGCCCAGCTTCTCATGGAAGGCCTCGCTGTGTGGATTGGGACTGGTCACCAGGGCACAGGCCGTGCGCACCCCTTGAAGGGCAAGCAGCTTTGTCAACGCTCCATAGAGCTTCTCCCCCAGCCTCCGTCCCCGGGTGTTCTGCGCCAGGTAGATGGACAGCTCCGCGCTCCAGCCGTAGGCAGCACGCTGGGCCAGAGGGTGGGCGTAGGCATAGCCCAGGGGGCTTCCCTCCTCCTCCAGCACCAGATAGGGGTAGCGCTCCAGGGTGTGGGCAATGCGCCCGGCAAACTCCTCCGAACTGGGACAGATATATTCAAAGGTCACGGTGGTGGCAATGTAAGGCCGGTAAATCTCCAAAAGTGCCCGGGCATCCTCCGGGCAGGCTATGCGCAGGTTCATGGAAGCGGTTCCTCCTTTTTCTCCATCAGGGGCAGCACCGCGGTGAGGCGGGTGCCCACGTCCACCCGGGACACCACCTCAAACCAGCCCCCGTGGCGCTCCACAATCCACCGGGCAATGGCTAGTCCCAGCCCCGTACCGCCGGTCTTCCGGTCCCGGGACCGGTCGGTGCGGTAGAACCGCTCAAAGATATGGGGGATGTCCTGGGGTGGGATTCCCATTCCCTCGTCCTGGACGGTAAGCCGGGCATAACCCGCGCTTTGGGTGACCCGGAGATAAATTTTCCCCTCCGGGGGACTATACTTCAAGGCATTGTCCATCAGGATACGCAGCACTTGCTTGATAAGCCCCGGATCGGCGTACACCGCCGCCGGCTCCTCCTCCCACCGGGGCAGGAAGACCCGCTGAGGATGGATCATCTCCTCCTCCCGGAGCACTTCCCCGGCCAGAGCGGTAAGGTCCACCCGCTCCCGCTTCACCGGCTGGGAGTCGTTGTCTCCCCGAGCCAAAAACAGCAGCTGCTCCACCAGCCGCTCCATGGAGGCGGCCTCCCCCCGGATGGCGTCAATGGACTCCTGAAGGGCCTCCGGGTCCTCCTTGCCCCACCGGTCCAGCAGGGACGCATAGCCTTGAATGACGGCGATGGGGGTACGCAGCTCATGGCTGGCGTCGGAGACAAAGCGCATCTGGGCCCCGTAGGCCTGGTTCACCCGGTCCATCATCTCATTGATGGCCTGGGCCAGAGAGCGCAGCTCCTTCTGGGTGGCAGGCAGGTCAATACGGCTGTCCAGGTGCTTGGCGTCAATTTTCTCCAGCTCTCCCGTCAGATTTTCCAGCTCCCGGCGGGACATGTGGGTCATGGAGTTGAGGCGGGCAGCGGTGGCGGCCAGCTCCTGGATGGGCCGGAGCACCTTGCGGATGGAGCGCTTATTGCGCAGGAGCCCCGTCAGCAGAGACAGTACCTGGCAGACGAGCAGCACCAGTCCCGCCCAATAGACTGTCCGGGCAATGCCGGACAGGTCTACGGTGATGGCGTAGGGCTGGCCGTTGTTGGGCAGCTCAATGGTATAATAGGAGGAAAGGTCCCAGGAACGCACCCCTTGGGCCGTCTCCGGGTGCTGGGGCAGAAATGGAAAGGCGATCAGGGTACTGCCCTCCGCCCCGCTGCCCTCATTCTGGCCGTAAAGTCCCGACTCCTCTTCCAGAGGGGTAATGGTGTAGTCGCTGGCCTCCATCCAGGCCAGAGCTTCCTGGGTGGGCACCCCCCGCTCCTCCACCAGCGCGGCCACGCTGGCACAGCGGTTTTCCGCATAGAGTACCATTCCAAGGGTAATCATCAGCAGCAACAGCAGGTCCATCACCAGAAAAACCCCCAGCTGCCGGAGGAAAAAACCGATGTTCAGCCGGAAGGCCAGAGAGGAGTCCCGGGCCGCAGAAATGGGGTCCGCCGGGGGCGGAGATTGAAATTTATGGTGTTGTCTGCCCATGGCGCGCGCCCCCTTGCTCCGTCTTTCAAATGGCCTTATTTCAGGTCTTTCATCCAGGTCCGGATGGCATCCAGGTTTTCAAAGGCCACAAAGCTTCCGCCTTTTTCCAAAAAGTCCAGCTGCCGCTGTTCTTCCGGCGTGCGGCGGCTGCCCTTAGCCCGGAGAGACTGGCGCATGGAACGGGTGACCATGTTTACCATCCGCCGCTTGATCCACCCCACCTGTTTCGGGGCCCAGCCACCCTGAAGGTAAAAAATAGGGGCATTGGGCACATAGTTGGCCTTTGCCAGGGTGTCCAGTGTCTGCTGAGAGGCGGGGGACATGCCTACTCCACACACCCCCTTCACCCGGAACTGCTTCACGGCCTGGTCCACTCCGGCAATGTGACCGGCCATGAGAGGTCCCATGAACAAGACCTCTGTGTCCTGATCCAGCTCCCTGGCCTGGCCCAGGCTATATACTTTTATTTTCTCTGCCTTGCCCAGCATTTCCGCATACTGCTTGGTAAAGCCCGTATTGGAGCGGTATACGATCACCATAGTTGTTCCTCCTAGTCTTCCTTAATGACGTAGCCCACCCCGCGGACGGTGTGGATGAGCTTTATACCGAAAGCGTCGTCCAGCTTGCCCCGCAGGAAACGGATATACACATCTACGGAGTTGGTCTCCCCCACAAAGTCAAAGCCCCACACGGCGTCCAACAGGGCTTCCCGGGAGAGAACCCGGCCCTTATTCTCCAACAGGTGGCGCAGAAGGTCAAATTCCTTTTTCGTCAGCTCCACCGGCGTCCCCTTCACGGTAACCTGGTGGCGCTCCACATCCATGGATACCTCCCCGGCGGAAAGGCAGGTCCCCGTCCCGGGGCCTGTCTGATTGCGCAGGGCTGCCCGGATCCGGGCCAGCAGCTCCTCAATGGCAAAGGGCTTGGTCACATAGTCGTCCGCCCCGGAGTCCAGTCCGGACACCTTGTCCATCACACTGTCCCGGGCCGTGAGCATGATAACGGGCACCTGGCTCTCCTTGCGCAGTCGGCGCAGCACCTACTTGCCGGACAGCTGCGGCAGCATAATATCCAGCAAAACCAGGTCAAATTCCCCGCTCAGCGCCCGCTCCAGACCCTTTCGGCCATCAAAGGCCTTCTCTACGGTGTAGCCCTCATACTTCAGCTCCATCTCCACCATCCGGGCCAGCTTCTCCTCGTCCTCCACCAGGAGGATCTTCTCTCCCATGGTTTTCACCTCGTATCCTTACGGCTTGTTTTCGTCCTTGTTCTTCTCGTGTTTCTCATGCTGAAGCTTCAGCTCATCCATCACCTGGCGGCCCAGCTCCGATGCGGTGTCGGCTACGCTGCCCATCACACCATTGATGTCCTCCCGCTCCAAATCGGGGCCGGAAAAACGGTAGCGGAACCCCAGAAACAGCCCAAAAATAAGCACGGGGATCACCAGCCAATAGGCAAAATACAACAGCAGCACCAAAATAAGCACCGGCAGGGCAGTAATGGGCTTATCTTTGCGCCAGATCTCCAGCTCGTTGTCAATGAGCCAGCGGCGCAGGGTGGTAAACACACTCCTGCCGCTGTCCTTAGACCAGACCGCCTTTACGCGGAGGGTCCCGGTTTTCTTTTCCTCCCGTTTCTCCTTCCGGCCTTTTTTCTCCGCCAGGGGAGAGATGGCCTCAGAGGGCGGCGGCGGGGGCGGAGGCATCTCACTGCGGGTGGAAAAGTAGGCCCCCTCCTCCCGGGGAATGGCCCCCCGCTCCTCCAAATAGATGATGGCGTCCAGCAGGTTTCCGCCGCTGTACTCCAGAGCCTGTTTGGCCTGGGCATAGGTGACGCCGGTCTTTTCCCGCAGCTGCTCCACCTGTTCCAGTGTAATCTCCATGCCTGCCGCCCTCCTTTCCCGGCTGTCGCCCTTACTTCGCTCCAACCATACCATATCCGGGTTGAAAGCCCGTTTATCTAACATTAAAATCCCATTAAAACCCGGCATTCCACCTCTGGAGGCGCCCTTGCCCATCCGATTATACTATGATATAATAGTTTGCGCAACTGCGCTGGAAAGGAGGAACCGCCCCATGAAATTCCTGCGCCGCTTTACCATGACCCTGCTTACCCTGGCCCTGTGCGTGGGGTTGTTCCTGCCCCTGCCGGTCTCCGCCGCCGACCTCTACTTTACCGCCATCAACGAGCGCATCGAGTACCTTACGTCCGACACCATGCCCTTTTGGTCCGGCGGAACGCTCTATGTGCCCTATACCCTGTTTGACAAAAACCTCAACTCCACCCAGACCGATCTGGGCATCACCGTCAGCTACAACAGCCGCACCAAAACCTCTGTCACCCTCTATAATCTGCGCCAGCAGATGCTCACCTTCGATCTGGTTTCCGGCAATTGCCGGGACGAGCTCACCGGCGAGGTATTTTCCTACCGGGCTGTCATGCGAAACGGCAAGCCCTACCTCCCCCTTGAGATGGTGTGCAGCTTCTTTGGTCTCAGCTGGTCGTACAACGCCCTTCCCGAAATTCCCCAGAGCTATCTGGTACGGATTATGACCGACGATGTGGTCCTGGACGACGCCACCTTCATCGGCTCGGCCGGCTATCTGCTGGAGCGCCGCCTTCAGGCCTATACCCAGAGCCTAAGCCCCGGCGAAACCACTACCACCCCCGGCACCAGCGCCGTCCCCGGGCAGGAAATCGGCAAAGAGGAGGAAGTCACCTCCACCAATATTCCCACCTACCTGGCCATCCGCTGTGAGAGCGGAGACAGCATTCTCTCCATTCTCAACACGCTGGACACCGCCGGGCGCTACGGGGCGTTTTTCCTCACACCGGAGCTGCTGGAATCCCAGGGCGATTTGGTCCGGCGCATGCTGGGCACCGGCCACAGCGTGGGAATCCTGGCCCTTGGCGAGACCCAGGAGGAGACCGCGCAGCTGCTGGAACAGGGCCAGTATGCTCTGGAACAGCTGGCTCTCACCCGCACCACCCTGGCCTATGTCCCCCAGGACCAAATGGACGCTATGGAGCAGAAGGGCTGGGTCTGCTGGGATGAAACTCTGCTGCTGACCCCCTCCTCAACGGTAAGCATATCCTCCTACTGCAGCCGCATTATGAACCGGCTGGAGGGCCGGAATTTGGTGACCTACCTCACCTTGTCCGGCGACGCAGATGGAGCAAGGGTATTGTCCACTCTGCTGCGGCAGCTGTCTGAGGAGCACTTTGTGGTGGGAACGCCGTTGGAGACCCGCCTTTAACTCACCTGAATCTGAAAAGGCCGCCCTTCGGCGGCCTTTTTCTATGTCTGCTCCTCTTGTTCCCGGGGCAGGAGGAACACCGGACACCCCTCCGCCGCCGGGGCGGCGGTTCCCTGGGGCAGAGACACCTCGATTCCCTCCCGGGTCAGGCACCATCCCTTCAGCGGCCGGGCCGCCTTTGCTTTTTTTGCCCAGTCCCGGTCCAAAAACAGGTCGCCTCCCGCCCGCCTTCCCTCACCCTGGCGAACAAGCTCCTTCCACAGCCGTCCCTTCCATCCCCGCTTGTTTCCCATCAGTGCCCGCAGCGGACAGGGCGCCCCGGATCGCACCTTCCACACGTCTCCCCATCGGACCCGGTTGGGCCGCCCATCTCCCCTGGTCTCCCATCCGGTAAAGCGCAGGCTGAGAATCCCTTCTTCCAGCAAAGCTACCTCCCCCCGCAGTTCCCCCTGCCAGGGGTGGAAGGGGCGCGCCCGCTCCCGCCGCTCTCCCAGCTCCAGACAGGCCTTCCAGTAGACCTCCCGCTCCCACCGCTCCCGCCAGCTCCGGGCCAGGCGGGCGTAGTAGCCATTGATCCACCTCCCTCCCAGTCCGGCCCCGGATACCTCGGGCCAACTCAGGGTATACTCCAACACCGTCTCCCCTTCCAGCGTCAGGGTGCGGCGCACCTCCTGCCAGCTCACCTGGATCCCATCTTCCCGTCTCATGGCGCTCCCCCTTTTCCGTTTCCCCATCCTATGCACTCCCGGGCAAAAGAGCGTCCTTTTTACTGTAATATGCAAAAGAAAATTTACAGAATGTTATTTACTTTTATATGGCACAGTGCTAAAATGTATACGGCTCGAAGATTGGCACTTTTTGGTTTGCCATATCGTAGATGAAGGAGGACAATACCATGTCAAAATTTCTGGACAAACCCGCCAGCGATACCCTGTACCGGGCATTTGCTGCCCTGGAAACCGAAGAGGAGTGCCGGCGCTTCCTCCAGGACCTGTGTACCGTCTCGGAGCTGAAAGCCATGGAACAGCGGATGGATGTGGCCATGCTGCTGGATGAGGGACTCATTTACAGCGACATTCTGGAGCGTACCGGTGCCTCCAGCGCCACCATCAGCCGCGTTAATCGCTGTCTTCACTACGGGGCGGATGGGTACCGGGCCGTCATTCCCCGGCTGCGTCAGCAAGAGGAAGAATGAGCAGCTATGATTTCCTGGCCGGCTGCTACGACCGGCTGACCTACGATGTGGACTACGCCGCCTGGGCCGACTACATCGAAAAGCACTTTGCCCGCCGGGGCCTGCCCGGTAAAACAGTTTTGGATTTGGCCTGCGGGACCGGCTCTCTCACCCGGGAGCTGGCTCTGCGGGGCTACGAGATGATCGGAGTGGACCTCTCGGCGGAGATGCTGGCCGAGGCGGCGGAAAAAAACCGAGGGGTGGGCCCCATTGAGCCCATTTTTCTGTGTCAGAGCATGGACAAGCTGGACCTGTACGGTACCATCGATGCCTGTGTGTGCTGCCTGGACAGCGTCAACTATGTAACCCGCCCCAAGCAGCTCCAAAAGGCCTTTGAACGGGTCCACCTGTTCCTTATGCCCGGAGGGCTGTTCCTCTTTGATGTAAACACCCCGCAAAAGCTCCAGGCCATGGACGGCCAGGTTTTTTTGGATGAGACAGAGGATACCTATTGTGTATGGCGGGGAGAATTTTCCCGCCGCAGCGGAATCTGTTCCTACTTTATGGATATCTTCCGTCTGGATGAGGAGACGGGCCTGTGGGAGCGGGGCGAGGAACTTCATCAAGAGCGGGCCTATCCGCTGGAGGAGCTCACCGCCATGCTGCAGAAGGCGGGCTTCCGGGATATCAAAACCTATGGCGAGCTGAAACTGCGTCCCCCCGCCCAGGGGGAGGGGCGTGTATTTTTCGCGGCAAGAAAGGACTAATCAACTATGCACGACGAGATCGTAAGAGCGATCACCGGGGATGGACTGGTCAAGGCGGTGGCAGTCACCGGCCGGGATCTGGTAGAGCGTGCCCGAAATATCCACACTCTTTTGCCCATGGCCACCGCGGCACTGGGCCGGGCTCTTCTGGGTGCCTCCATGATGGGCGACATGCTCAAGGAGGAGGAAGGCTCTCTCACCCTCCAGATCAAGGGAGGCGGCCCTCTGGGCACCATCCTGGCGGTGTCCGACTGCAACGGCAACGTCCGCGGCTACGTTCAGAATCCCCATGTGGAGCTGATGGAGAAATACCAGGGCAAGCTGGACGTGGGGGCCGCCGTGGGCACCGACGGCACCCTCACCGTCATCAAGGACATCGGCCTGAAGGAGCCCTACGTGGGC
>CALWYG010000178.1 GCA_944385695.1 uncultured Oscillospiraceae bacterium
TATGCCCGTTTGCCCTGGCTATTGTCTGCTGGTTAGGATATTGTGTGTTGCTGATAGGAGCCCGCAGGCTCCATGCATGCGAGCAACCGAGCGAAGCGAGGCGCTTGGCGAGTCGTAAAAGGAGGCGACACACAATGAATGACTACATGACCGCTCTGCACCAGCGATTCTGCCGAGAGCCAGACTTCTCAGAACTGGAGGAGGAAATCGAGCAGACTCGCCAGGAGGTGAGGGACTGTCTGGACAAGATGCAGCGGTGCAGACTGATGCAGCTGGTGGACACCCAAAACCTGCTGCGGGAAGAGACCTCGCTGGCCAGCTTCACCGCTGGATTCAAGTTGGCCTGGGGGATTGCCAGGGAACTGGAGGCGGATGGCCTGTACTCTTTCCAAAAGGAGGAAGAGCGGCGGGCCTGTGAGATTGTGAAACAGGAGGTGAACGGGGATGGCTAAAAAGCGGGCCAACGGCGAAGGAAGTATCCGCAAGCGCAAAGACGGCCGCTGGGAGGGGCGGTACACAGCGGGGCACGACCCGGAGACGGGTAAGGCTATCTACAAGAATGTACTGGGAAAAACCCAGGCAGAGGTCAAGGAAAAGCTGAAGGCTGCCATTAAGGAAACCCAATCTCTGGATCAGACCAAGGTTGGGAAATATACCGTAGGGGAGTGGATGGAGGTATGGTTTGAGGACTACGCAAAGCTCAAAGTGCGTCCCTCCTCCCACCAGACCTACCGGGGCTACATCGACAACCACATAGGGCCCAATATCGGGGACATCCCTCTGGAAAAGCTCACTTCGATGGACTTGCAGAAGCTCTACAAGAAGCTGCTGACCAAAGGCCGGGTAGACCGGCTGGAGGCCAAAGGACAGCCCAAGGGCCTCAGCGCCAAGACAGTGCGGAACATTCACCAAATTCTGTCCTCTGCCCTAAAGCTGGCCCAGGAGCAGCGGATCATCCTCACCAACCCTGCCGAGGGCTGCGCCCTCCCAAAGGTAGAGCATCGGGAAATGAAAACCCTGCCGGTGGAGCAGCTCCAGTCCTTCCTGCGGGAAGCCAAGGAAAGCGGCGTATTTGAGCTCTACTATCTGGAGCTGGCCACTGGCCTGCGGCGTGGTGAGCTTTTGGGTCTCAAGTGGGAGGACATTGATTTGGAACGGGGTGACCTCCGGGTTAAACGGCAGGTATCCCGGATCAACGGTGAAGTAGTGGAGGCACCGTTGAAAACAAAAAACGCCTACCGCACCCTACCCTTGGCAGAAGATACGATAGGTGTTTTGAAAGAACAGAGAAAAAAGGCAGGCAGCAGCCCGTGGGTGTTCCCATCACCCAACGGAGGGCCCATTTCCCCGGACAGTGTCCTCCACATGCTCTACCGGGTGCTGAAGCGAGCAGGACTGCCCAGGGTGAGGTTTCATGATCTCCGGCACACCTTCGCCACCCTGGCTCTGCAAAATGGGGTGGACATCAAGACAGTGTCTGGTATGCTTGGGCACTTCTCCGCCGGGTTTACTCTGGACACCTATGCCCATGTGACCAGTGCAGCTCAGCGCCAGGCGGCACAAACTATGGGCAATGTACTCTCCGGCAGTCTCTGAGCCTCTTTGAAATGCTCCAGCCCTTTCCGCTAAAATTTCCCGTATGGGTCACAATCTGGGTCAAAACGAAGGACAGAAAATAAAACAGAGGAAAAAGTAATTGAAAATGAAGAAAGCCGCTGAAATCATACGATTTCAGCGGCTTGTTGGTTGCGGGAGGAGGACTCGAACCTCCGACCTCCGGGTTATGAGCTGCGGCCTGGATGTGGCTTCGGCTCCGTTGAGGGCTTTTGTGCCCTTTCTGATGGGGCCTGAAATACGATTTGAGCCTCTTTGCTCCATTGGTTCCGTAGGTTCCAGATCTCGTATGGGTCACGGTTTGGGTCAGGTCTCTACTGGGTTGTCTGCCTCAAAGATGGCGGTGATTGATACCTCAGAAGCAGGCATGACAAAGGTAGTTGTAGCACTGGTCGGGTCAGAGAATTCCACTCCCGGGGTGCTGCTTTCCCAGCGGACAAAGTGGTAGCCGGAGTCAGGTACGGCGGTCAGACGTACGGTTTCTCCTTTGCGGAAGCGGAACGTCATCTCGCTGGCGGTGGTGTCGTGGAAAGTAATGTTATTTTCCTCCGCATATTCCTCCGCGGCAGAGCCGGAGACGCCAAGGATCACCACGGAAGGCCGCCAACCGAACACGTCATATCCAAATGTAGTGACGGAAGCGGGAACGTAAATGGATTCCAGATTGTCACATCCCTCAAAGGCATAATCGCCAATGGATACGACGCCGTCCGGCAGGCGTACATTGGTCAAAGCGGTACAATACCCAAACGCATTTTGCCCGATTGTTTTCAAGGATGTGGGAAGTGTAATCTCCGCCAGAGCGGTACAGTTATAGAACGCGTTCTCGCCAATGGATTTAATGGATGCGGGAAGTGTAACTTCTGTCAGATTGGAACAATTTCTAAAATATACAGTTGTCATCCCATCCGGCAAAACTACCTCTGCCAGATTGGTGCAGCCAGAAAACGAGGCCTCTGTTGCGCCGTTTGGGATCTCGATAGCCTGGAGAGAGGAACAGCCATCAAAGGTATAGTCCCAGATGGCGGCATACTCTGCGGGGATACTGACGGTAGTCAATGCTGCGCAGTTTGTCAGAATGCTGCTGCCGCAATAATAGAGCGTCATGCCCTCCGGAATAGTAAAGCTCGTCAGGTTCTCACAACCAGAAAAGGCCTCATCTCCCAGGGAGGTAACAGTTGAGGGCAGCGTGACCGATTCCAGTCCGGTTTCCGCAAAAGCGCTGTCCCCGATGCTGTAAATTGCAGAGGGAAGAAAGTCCAGCGAGGTCAGTTGAGTACAGCTATAGAACAGAGAATCTGCCAGATTGGTGACATTCACTGGGAACCTAATGGCGGAGAGAGAAGAACAGCCGGAAAAAGCAGAGTTACCAATATAAGTTATATTATCAGACATACTGATAGAAGCCAGCTTGGAGCAGTTGGAAAATGCAGAGTTCCCGATGGACTTCACACTGTCAGGAATGTCCACAGACTGCAGAGAGGAGCAACCGGAAAAGGCGTAGCTGTCAATCACAGTCACACCCTCCGGAATGATCACAGAAGCCAGAGAGGAACAGTTCATAAATGTGGAGACATGGATCTCGCTCACGCCTTCCGGTATGTCTACTGCAGTTAGAGCGGAGCAGCCAGAAAAAGCACTACTGCCAATTGTGGTCACTTTTCTTGGAATGTTAATGGTTTGCATGGAGGAGCAGCCTGAAAAGGCGCCGTTTCCAATATAGGTTACTTCTTCAGGAAGTGTAACACTTTGGATGGTGCGGTTATCGGAAAACGCAGAGCTGTCGATCCGCTTTACACCCTCAGGGACGGAGATATATCCCCCCGGCCCCACATAGCCGGTAACAGTGAGCCCATAATAAGAATCTTCTTCCAAAACAAAGCCGTCCTCCGTGGTGGTGGCTGCGGAGGCAGAAATGCTCAGACCGAGCAGAAGCACGGTCATCGTAATCAATCTGAATATCCAACGTTTCATCATTAATACCCTCCTTGCACTGTTACAGTGCCTTCTCCCTCAATTTCGATGGTCAGGATATATTCTGTATCATCCGGTTCCTCGGGTGCGGGTCCTTCCTGGAATTCCTCGGCCAGGACAGTTCCCTGTCCACCGGAGATGGTTACCCGCAGTGGGTAGCCGTACCGCTCAGGGTCCAGATCCGGGTCGGGTTCCGGTTCGGGCTCCGGGTCAGGTTCCGGGGGCTGGACTGTTTCGGCCAGAATGCTGCCCTTGCCCAGAATAGTAATCCGGACGTTAAATACGGTTTGTGTAATACCGCCGGAGCTGTCATCATCCTCATCGTCTCCACCACTGGCAGAACCGCCGCCAGTACTGCCACCGGGGTTAGGCTCAGGGGTAACCACCGTAGCAGAGGGATTTTCCACCTGGACAGAGGCGATGCTGCCCTGACTGTGTACCTGGGCATTGGCGGCCGTTTCAGAGACAAACAGGGTTTTTACAGATGAACCGGCATCCGCGGTCAGATCCGCTCCGCTGCCCGATATCGTGACCACATCAATTCTGGCATTGTTCAGCGTTACTTGCGCATCCTCTGATGTAATTTGTACAGACTGGAATCTTCCGCTGAGGATGACACCGTTTTTTCCGTCATCCACATAAGTCACATCTACTTGAGCGCCCTCTGTGACCAGGACACGAGTTTGTCCGTCCTGTCGGGCCACGTAAATGGACTGGATTTTGGAGTTTCCAGTGATGATCACGGAGTTTGGACCGCCGCCCAGGACATGGACAGTTTCAGCCGTCACATTGTCCAGCGTTACGGTGCCATTTCCTACTCCAGGCGCAATCAGAATGGTGTCAGCCTCTGCGTTGGAGACCATAGCGTCCGGCTCATTGACCAGCAGCATGGTGCCCGCCCCCACAACGGTCTCCGTGGGAACCAGCTGAGCGATGATCTGGTTGAGAACGGTGACAAATTCTGCCCTGGTCATAGGAGCTGTGGGGCGGAAGGTCTGATCCGGGCTGCCTGCCAGGTAACCGGCCTGGGTAAATGAGGCGACGGCAGGCAGAGCGAAACCGCTGATTTCATCTGTGTCCCCATAGGTAAGCGGCCCATACTCGCTTGTCGGGATTTTCAGCGCGGCAGCCATCATGACCACCGCCTCCTGCCTGGTGATCAGGCTGGTGGGGTGGATGGTTCCATCTGGATAGCCGGATATGGCTCCTGCATGATTCAAGTGCAGGACGGCCTCCGTATAAAAGGCATCTGTCGGCAAGTCGGGGTAGCTCTGCTCTGCTGCTACGGGGTAGCCCATCAGAGCATCCAAAATGACCGCCGCCTCTCCTCGGGTAATGGGATCATCGGGCCGGAACTCGTTGTTGTAGCCTGCAACGATACCTGCCTTTGTCCAGCGCTCGATCTGAGGTGCAGCCCAGTGGTCTCCTGTGTCAGAGAAAGCTCCGACTGGAAGTGCACACAGCCACAGAACGGCTATCAAAAAAATGTTTGCTGGTAATCGTTTCAAATAGGTCCCTCCTTTTAATCTTTTTGGAAATCTATTATTAGTATAGCTTTTTAACCGGGAGAACACAAGTTTAATTGATTTACTACAGCAAAATGTTGGTAATCTCCTGATATTTAACATGCAGGAGGGCGAAGAATCATTTATTGCTCTATACAACACAAAATATATCATAAATCCGGCATAAAATCAATTCAATTATATCGTTTATTATAGTCTAACGAATGGCCGCACTACTCGATAGAATAATAGTAAATATTCATAGGGGGTGATTGGGCTGGAATTTGATGTAGTAGATAGGATTCGGGAGCTTTGTGAAGCCCGTTCCTGGACTTATTATCGTCTAGCAAAGGCCTCTGGAATTCCATATTCCACACTCAATACGATGCTCCATAAAACGAACATTCCTTCCCTGCCCTCCTTGATGAAGATTTGCGAAGGTCTGGATATTACGCTGGCGCAATTTTTTTCTGTTGCAGACGAAACCGCTAAATTAACTGCCGACCAGAAAAAGTGTCTGGCTCTGTGGGATCAATTAGATGAGCGGAGTAAGGAATTGGCCACCGCCTATATGCAGGCGCTGGAGTGCCGGCAGGAAGATTAAAATACCTCTTAGTTTAAAATGACAGGGATAAGAAGCCGCTGAAATCGTATGATTCAGCGGCTTCTTTCTGAAAGCAACCAAATTTTATACGAAGAATGGTAGGCACGTCTTTATCAGGAAGCTACAATACGGAGAACAGGCATATCAAAAACTAACACGCTATACAAAGAAAAAGGCGGCATCGGCTGATCCCCGCTGTTTGCCCCTGTGGGCCGCTGTAGGGCCGCTTTGGGGGCTGGGTAGGGTAGCTTGCCCCAACAAGGGCTTTCGAGGCAAATGGGGGCCGGCGGCGGGCTTGGAAGAGGGCGCAGGGCCGGTGTGAAAAAAAGCAGGATAAAGGCAAGGCGTCGTCCGCGACGCCTTTTGCCGGTCACATCTGCCCGCAGTGCGGGCAGTTTCAGGAGTTTCCGCGGGCGTTGAAAATGGGGTCAAAATCAGAGAGCAAATAGCGTTCTGCGGTCGCTATCCCCCAACGCTTACTCCCACAAGAAAAAAATAGGGGTCAGGCCCCAGAAAGGAGATCATGATGAGCAAAAAAGAGAAATTTCCTCTCTACCTGTTGCCGGAGAAAAAGGCAACCTTGGAACGGCGGTATACGGAAGATGGGAGCCGCAGCATCACAGCCTTTTGGCAGGCGGTAGAGCAGAAAATGGTGGCCTATGTCCTCGCCGACGAATGCCAGTTCAACGGCGAGGATCTGCGCCAGCGGCGGGCGGAGAGCGTTCGAAATGTGCGGAAAACCAATGGCTGTATCTCGTTGGAGCAGCATGTGCGCGGGGCCTGGGAGGACGATGAGTGAAAGATCCAGGAAAAGAAGATTGCTATGGGCCACAAGCCGGATGACCATGAGGATGAGCAGACTATGGA
>CALWYG010000179.1 GCA_944385695.1 uncultured Oscillospiraceae bacterium
GGCCGGGCCGCCCCCGCTGTCCCGGGCAGCGGCCCTCTCCTTATAGCCGATGGCCCGCATGGTGGTGCAGGTCCTGGGGGCGCCGGCGGCAAGCAGAGCCCGAATCTCCTCCACCAGGCCGTCCGCCCTCATCCGGTCCACCCGCCGGTCGATGCGAGCCCACATGTCCTCCCGGCTCTCAAAGGCCAGGGTGATGGTCAGGGCGTCGTAGCGGGGGGGCAGGGCGCGGGTCTCCTCGTTGTGCCGGGTGATGGTCTTTCCGGTAGACAGATAAACCTCCAGGGCACGGACAATCCGCTTTTCGTCGTAGGGGTGGAGGCGGGCGGCCGATTCCGGGTCAACTTGGGCCAGCCGCTCCAGCATGGCCTGTCCCCCTTCCCGGCGCAGCTGCTCCTCCAGCTCCCCCCGCAGGGGGCTGTCTGGAGAGAAGGCGGCAAAGGTGCGCCCTGAGAGAAGGGAGTCGATGTACAGCCCTGTCCCCCCCGCCAGAATGGGCAGCTTTCCCCGGGACAGGATGCCGTCCACACAGCGGGCGGCCATGTCCACATACCGGGCCACTGAGAAGTCCTCCTCCGGGTCAGCCACGTCGATCATGTGGTGGGGCACGCCGCGCATCTCCTCAGCTGTGGGCTTGGCGGTGCCGATGTCCATGCGGCGGTAGATCTGCATAGAGTCGGCGGAGACCACCTCGCCGTTGTGGGCAAGGGCCAGCTCCACGGCCAGCCGGGTTTTCCCCGAGGCGGTGGGACCGCTGACCACTAAAATTTTCGGGGGCATAGGCGTTCCTCCTGTCGTGGTGTGTCGATGGGGGCGTTCTGTGTGTAAAGGGAAAGCGCTTGCTTATTGAATGGGCCACATAGAGACCGCGTCCCGGGCCGCCCGGAGAAACTCCAGAAGGGCGTCCAGCTGCCCATCAAAGTGGGCGCTTCCAGAGCGGAGAATGGCCTGTTTGTCCTCGTCGGAGGGAATAAGGTCCGTACTCTGCGCCATGGCTTCGTTGGTCCAGGGAGAGTCCTTCACCAGGCCCTCCAGGGCGTTGGGAAAGACCTCCACCAGGTGCCAGCCGTCCTCCTGGGGCCCGGGGTGGACCTCCAGCAGGTCGTCTTTGCGCGCCTTCAGGGCGTTTCGCAGGGATAAATCCCCCAGCACCAGCTTGGTAAAGGGCTTGTTGTCCGTGGTGATGACCCTCCCCTTGGTCTCAGAAAAGCCAAAATCCATGGCCTTTCCCACCAGACCGGCTACGCCGCTGATGCCGCCGCCTACCAGACTTCGGGGGCCGATGTGCAGGTGATAGGGCTTGTCCAGGCGCACCATGGTGCGGCACCGCAGTTTTTTGACGGTGGAGCGGCCGCAGGGGTCGGTGGAAAAGAGCACCAAAAGGGGCTGCTTTCCCTCCTGGGGCAGAAAAAGCTGACAGTTGCAGTCCCACTCGCCGCTGCCGAAAAAGATGCCGCCGTGGGTCTGCTGGTAGCGGGCCAGGTACAAGTTCCAGTCTACCATGAACATTCCTCCCAAACAAACGACTTACGCCCGCTTAAACTGCTTTTCCAGTTCTTTGCGGGGAAGTTCAATGGCTACGGGGCGGCCGTGGGGGCAGTATTTTGCTCCCCAACAGGCTTCGCCTGCCGGGGGCCCCGTTTCATTTGTCCTCGGGCGGAAGTGAATTCCGCCCTGCGGCGGCTCCGCCATGTAAAATACAGCCCCCTACGCCCGCTTGAACTGCTTTTCCAGCTCCTTGCGGGTAAGCTCAATGGCCACGGGGCGGCCGTGGGGGCAGTATTTTACGGTGCCATCCATCACGGCCTTGGCTACCCGTTCCAGCTCCTGGGGGCTGGTCTTCCAGCCGCCCTTGATGGCCGCCTTGCAGGCCATGGTGTGAAGGAGCTCGTCTCTTGCGGCGTCGGGATCGGCCTTGCCGGTGGTGAGCAGTTTTTGGGCAATCTCCTCCAGGGTGGCGGGAATGTCCTCCACCGCCACATCAAAGGGGGCCTGGCGCACGGCCAGGTCCTGACCCAGCTCGTCCACCTCAAAGCCAAACTCCTCCAGCAGTGCCTGATGATCCAGCAGGACCTGCCGGGCACTGGGGTCCAGACGGCACAGGACGGGGGACAGGAGGCTCTGGGCCATGGGATCATAGCCCGCGGCCTTCATCCGGTCGAAGTTCATCCGCTCATGGGCGGCGTGCTTGTCGATGAGAAACACTGTGTCCCCCTGCTCCACGAGGATGTAGGTGTGGAACACCTCACCGGCCAGACGCCAGGCGGGGGCGCTGTCCACCAGGGGCGTCTCCGGGGCCGTATCCACCGCAGCGGCCGGGGCCTGGGCTGCCGGAGCGGGGGCGGACTGGACAGGTGCCACAGCCTGGGGAGCGGGGGAAGGTTTTTCCACAGCCGCAGGAATTTTGTGGACTATTTCCTGGGCGGGAGAAGCTTTGGGTGTGGATGTGGAAACCGCCGGGCGGGGAGCAATGGGGCGAACATAGGAGAAGGAGTGGGGGGGCTGCGCCGGGGCGGAGGGCCTGGAAGGAGCCGGCTTAGGCGACTCATAGGCGCTGTCCCGCACCCGGGCCACCGCGGCGGAGGGAGCGGGAGCGGGGGCTGCAGCAGGCCGGGGCGTGGACTGGACGCCCTCCGGCTTTCCACAATTGGGGCTCTCCTTGTGGAGAGAAAGGGGCATCTGAGTCTGGTTGGGGGTGACGGTATCCGCGGCCTTGAAGGCGGGGATTACTTCATTACGAAGCGCCGCCTTGGGATGGGAGTGGTCCGATTCCAGGGCGGAGAGGACCGCGTGGTACACGGCGGAGAAGACCTGGCGCTCATTTCCAAACTTCACTTCTGTCTTGGCCGGGTGGACGTTTACATCCACGGCATTGAGCTTGGTCTCCAGGTGGAGGACGCAGCCGGGGAAGCGCCCTACCATTTTCTGGTTTTTATAGGCCTCCTCCAGGGCGGCCATCATCAGCCGGGACTTCACCTGCCGGCCGTTGACGAAGAAGAACTGCCAGTTGCGGCTCCCGCGGCAGCAGGCGGGCAGAGAGACAAAGCCGGACACGGTCATGGCCTCCCCGCTGGCCTTCACCGAACGGAAGCCCAGGGCCAGCTCCCGGCCCAGCACGGCGTAAATGGCGCTTTGCAGCTGGCCGTCTCCGGGAGTGAGCATCTCCTGCTTTCCGTCCCGAATGAACTTCACGCTCACCTCCGGGTGGGACAGGGCCAAGCGCTGGACGGTGGCAAAGACGGCGGCCCCCTCGGCGGCGTCCTTTTTCATAAATTTCAGCCGGGCGGGGGTGTTGAAGAACAGGTCCCGGACCACCATGGTGGTGCCCAGGGGACAGCCCGCCTCTTCCACCGGGCCGTACACGCCCCCCTCCAGGGACAGGGAGGTGCCAAGCTCGGCGTCGGCGGTGCGGGTGAGCACCTCCACCCGGCTGACGGCGGCAATGGCGGCCAGGGCCTCCCCCCGGAAGCCCAGGGTGCCGATGGCCTCCAGGTCGTATTCCGTGCGCAGCTTGCTGGTGGCGTGGCGGAGGAAGGCGGTCTTCACTTCAGCGGCAGGGATGCCGCTTCCGTCGTCGGTGACCCGGAGAAAGGTCATGCCTCCGTGGGCAATTTCCACGGTGATGGCGCTGGCCCCGGCGTCGATGGCGTTTTCCATCAGCTCCTTGGCCACGCTGGCCGGCCGCTCCACCACCTCGCCGGCGGCAATGAGGTCGGCCACATGGGAATCTAATACTTGAATGGTAGGCATAGGGTACCTCGCATCGAAAAATCGTTATCCGTTTAAATCCTGCTTCAGCTCCGCCAGGAGGTTCAGCGCCTCGATGGGGGAGAGGATGTTTACATCTGTCATCCGGAGCTTTTGAAGCACCGTCTGGCCGCCCAAATCCATCAGGGAAATCTGCTCCTGGGGGGCAGAGGCTGCCTCCACCCGGACGCAGCCCTTCTCCTCCAGCTCCTGGAGAATGTCCCGGGCCCGGCGGACCACCCGCTCAGGTACCCCGGCCAGCTTGGCCACCTCTACGCCGTAGCTCTGGTCGGCGCCCCCCCGGACAATTTTCCGCAGGAAGATGACCTCACTGCCCCGCTTTTTGGCGGCAATGTTGTAGTTTTTCACCCCGGGGATCTGACCCTCCAGGGCGGTGAGCTCATGGTAGTGGGTGGCAAAAAGGGTCTTGCAGCCCAGGCGCTTGCGGTCGGCGCAGTACTCCAGCACCGCCCGGGCGATGGCCATGCCGTCATAGGTGCTGGTGCCCCGGCCAATCTCGTCCAGGATGAGCAGAGACTTTTTGGTGGCGTGGGTTAAGAGGGCGGCCACCTCGGTCATCTCCACCATAAAGGTGGACTGTCCGGCGGACAGGTCGTCGCTGGCCCCAATGCGGGTAAAAATCCGGTCCACCACCCCGACGTGGGCGGATTTGGCCGGGACAAAGGAGCCCATCTGGGCCATGAGGGTAATGAGGGCCACCTGACGCATATAGGTGGATTTGCCCGCCATGTTGGGGCCGGTGATGATGGCGCACAGGTCGTCCCCGCCGTCCATGTGGGTGTCGTTGGGGACAAAGGGAGTCCCTTTGAGCACCTTTTCCACCACCGGGTGGCGGCCCTCCACAATGGTGAGGGTGTCGGAGTCGTCCACCTGGGGCATGCAGTAGCCGTTGGCGGCGGCCACGGTAGCCAGGGACATGAGCACGTCCACCTGGGCCACGGCGGCGGCGGTGGCCTGAATCCGGTCCACCTGCTGGCACACCAGCTCCTTGAGCTGGCAGAAGAGCTGATACTCCAGGGCGGTGACCTTGTCCTGGGCGGAGAGGATGGCGTGCTCCAGCTCCTTTAATTCCTGGGAAATATACCGCTCGGCGTTGACGGTGGTCTGCTTCCGGGCCCAGTCGGCGGGCACCAGGTCGATCTGGGACTTGGCCACCTCGATGTAATAGCCAAAGACCTTGTTGCTCTTGACCTTCATGTTCTTAATGCCCGTCTGCTCCTTGGTGCGCCGTTCCAGGTCGGCCAGCTTCTCCGAGGCGTGGTCGATGAGGTCCCGCTGCTCGTCCACCTCAGGGCTGTATCCCTCCCGGATGAAGCCGCCCTCCCGCACGGAGAAGGGGAGCTTGTCGTCGTCCATGAGGGCCCGGTCCAGCTCCTGACGCAGCTGGGGCAGGTCATCCAGCTCCTCCTTCAGCGAGGAGAGCAGGGCGCTGGGGCAGTGGTCCAAAAGGGAGCGGATGTGGGGGAACTTGGCCAGGCCGCCGGAGAGAGCGGCCAGGTCCCGGCTGCCTGCCGAGCCGTAGACCACCCGGCCCACCAGCCGCTCCAGGTCGGTGACCTCCCGGAGGGCTAAGGATAGCTCCTCCCGGGTGATGGCGTCCTCCACCAGGTCGCCCACTGCCTGCTGCCGCCGGGCAATCTGCACCGGGGAGAGGAGGGGCCGCTCCAGCCAGCCCCGCATGAGCCGTCCGCCCATGGCGGTTTTGGTCTTGTCCAGCACCCAGAGAAGGGAGCCCTTCTTGTCCTTGGAGCGCAGGGTGGAGGTGAGCTCCAGGGTTTGCCGGGCGGTGAGATCCAGCTCCATAAAGTGGCTGGAGGTGTAGTACGTAAAGCTGGCAATGTGGCCCAGGTCGGTTTTCTGAGTCTCATAGAGGTAGTGGAGCAGGCCGCCGGCGGCCCGGATGGCGGCCGTGTCTCCCTGGGGAACGGTGTCCAGGCCCGTTTTAAACTGTTTGGTGACCAGCTCCCGGGATGCGTCCAGGGCAAAGGGCTCCTCCCCGGAGCGCTCACAGGCGCAGCCCAGGCGTTCCTTTAGAAATTCCCGCAGCGGCTGATTTTCAAAGGCGGCGGGGGAGAGGACGGCCTCGGTGGGGTGGAAGCGGCCCAGCTCGTTTTTCAGATGGCCTTCCCCCTCATCCCCGGCGGGGAGGGAGGTGGCGTACACCTCGCCGGTGGAGATGTCGCACAGGCACAGGCCGAAGCCCTCCTCCTGGGCCAGGATGGAGCAGATGTAGTTATTCTTGCTCTCCTCCAGCATGGAGGAGGCGATCACGGTGCCCGGGGTGATGACCCGGATGATGTCCCGGTCCACCAGGCCCTTTGCCAGGGCGGGGTCCTCGGTCTGCTCGCAGATGGCCACCTTGTAGCCCTTGGCAATAAGCCGGGCGATGTAGCTGTCGCAGGAGTGGTAGGGCACCCCGCACATGGGGGTGCGCTCTTCCGGGGGTTTGTTCCGATCCCGGGTGGTGAGGGTGAGGTCCAGCTCCTTGGACACCAGCTTGGCGTCCTCATTGAACATCTCATAGAAGTCGCCCAGGCGGAAGAACAAAATGGAGTCCGGGTTCTGGGCCTTCATATCCAGGTATTGCTGCATCATGGGGGTGATTTCTGCCATGGAGACACCGACTTTCTATCTGTCGTCTGCATGGCTGAGCCATGCAGACGAGGAGGTTGCAGTTCGCTGCGCGCCCCAAAGGGGCACTTGCGAACTGAGAAGTGTTTTTTCGTTTCGGCAAAGCCGCCGAAAAACGCACATCTAGGGGAAATTTGATATACTAAAAGGACTGTTATATACCTAAATTACAAAATGTAATCTATTTTACGTCCGGAAGCACCGGTTTTCTAGCGTCCAAGGCCCAAACAGGAGTGCCTGCGGAAGCTCAGATCAGCTCCCCGAAGAGGGACCACTTGTTGGCGTCGGTGATCTTGACCTCCCGGAACTGACCCAGGGCGCCCTTGTCCCCCACCACGCGCACCAGGCGGTTGCCGGGGGTGCGGGCGGTGAGGTCCCAGCGCTCGTCATCGCACAGCCCGTCCATAAGACAGCGCACCGTCTTGCCGATGTAGGCGGCGTGCTTCTCCTCGGAAATGGCGTCCTGAAGGGCGGTGAGGCGGTTGAAGTTTTGGAGCTTCTCCTCCTTGCTCATGGGGTTATCCATCTGGGCGGCGGGCGTACCCGGCCGGGGGGAGAAGATGAAGGTGAACAGGGCGTCAAAGCGCACCTCCTCCAGAACCTTCAGGGTGTCCTCAAATTCCTCGGTGGTCTCCCCGGGGAAGCCCACGATCACGTCAGAGGTGAGGACAATATCGGGAATGAGGGCCTTGATGGCCCGGATCTTTTCCAGATACTGTTCCCGGGTGTGGCGGCGGTTCATCACCTTCAGCACCCGGTCGTTGCCCGCCTGGAAGGGCAGGTGCAGCACGGGGGCCACCTTTTCACACCGGGCCATGGTCTCAAAGAGCTTCTGAGTGGCGTCCTTGGGGTGGGAGGTCATAAAGCGGATGAGGAAGTCCCCGTCAATGGCGTTGACCTGCTCCAGCAGGTCGGCAAAGTCCATGGGGTTCTCCAGATCCTTGCCATAGGAGTTCACGTTCTGGCCCAAGAGGGTAATGTCCTTATAGCCCTCGGCCACCAGCTGGCGCACCTCGGCCAAAATGTCCTGGGGCTGGCGGGAGCGCTCCCGGCCCCGGACGTAGGGGACGATGCAGTAGGAGCAGAAGTTGTTGCAGCCGTACATGATGGACACCCAGGCCTTGATGCGGTCCTGGCGCATGAGGGGGATGCCTTCGGCGATGGAGCCTGCCTCGTCGTTGACCTGGAAGATGCGCCCCCGGTGGAGGAGCAGGGTGTGGATCATCTCCGGGAACTTCCACAGGGCGTGGGGGCCGAAGACCAGATCCACATGGCGGTAGGACGCTCGGATCTTCTCTGCCACCTGGGGACGCTGGGCCATACAGCCGCACAGGCAGATGATCTGCTCCGGGTGGCGGCGCTTTACGTGGACCAGAGCGCCCACGTTGCCAAAGACCCGCTGCTCGGCGTGCTCCCGGATGGCGCAGGTGTTGATGACGATGATCCGGGCCTTTTCCTCGTCGATGGTAAAGCCGTAGCCCATCTCCTCCAGATAGCCCCGGATGCGCTCGCTGTCCGCCTCATTCTGCTGGCAGCCATAGGTGTCCACAAAGGCCAGGGGCTGTTCCGGCCACTGGCTGGTAAGCTGGGCCACAGCGCGGCAGTGCTCCAGCTGGGCCTCAATATCCTGGGGAGAGATCACGGTGGTGGTGCGTTCCATAAAAACCTCCATGCGCCTGGGCGCGTTTAAAGTGAAAGGCTGCGCCCAAAGGGCACAAGCCGCCATTTTTAGATTATATATTATACTATTTTCCCCTGAAAAAAACAAGGCGGCTTCCGGGCTTTTCTCCCCCGGTCATATTGGCGCCCCAGGGGGCATATGCTCTGTTATCAGCGTGTCCATACGGAAGATAGGAGTGGGGAATATGAGCGGACGGGAGAAGAAAACAGTGGCCCGGGCTCTGCGCCGGGGTGTGGCTCTGGGCCTGGTTCTGGTGGGCGTGTGGGGCCTGAGCCTGACGGCGGACCTGGGCGGACTGGGGGAGCGGCTGTCCCGGCTGGGCCAGGAGCCTGCCCTGGCTGTGGCCCTGTTGGAGAGCCAGCTGGGGGCCATTCCCGGACAGGGGGAGCTCACCGGGTGGGGGAGGCTCCTGGTGAACAGCAGTCCCCTCCTTTCCGCCGGAGAGGAGGAGGTGCGGCAAATGCGCCTGGGACAGACCCAGCAGGAAAATTCCTCCGGGCAGGGAGACATCATGGAGCAGGACGGGGAGGACGAGGAGCAGCCCCAGCTTACCCCCTCCGGCCAGGGGGAGGGCATTGTGGAGATGACCGGAAAGGGAAAGGACGGGAGCAAATACCTCCGGGAGGGAGAGGTGTACGTCTATAACCGCACCAGCTTTGACCTGGATGCGTCGGTTCTGCGGGAGGGGACGGTGGATGTAAACCTGGGGGAGGGGCCCCAGATTTTGATTGTCCACTCCCACGGCAGCGAGGCCTACTCCCCCAGCGACGGGGATACCTATGAGGAGAGCGATCCCTACCGCACCACCGACTGTACCCACAACGTGGTAAAGGTGGGGGAGGAGATGGCCACCGTCTTCCGGGCCCACGGCTTCCAGGTGATCCACGACACCACCCTCTTTGATTATCCCTCCTACAACGAGGCCTACGACCGCTCCAAGGCGGCGGTGGAGCAGTGGCTGGAGAAGTATCCCACCATTCAGGTGGTGCTGGACGTCCACCGGGACGCCCTGGAGGGCAGCAACGGGGAGATCTATAAAATGGTGTCTACCGAGGCGGGAGAAACGGTGGCCCAGGTGATGCTGGTCATCGGCTCCAGCGGAGGCGGAGCGGACTTTCCCCGGTGGAAGGACAATCTGGCCTTCGCCGTGCTGCTCCAGCGCAATCTGGTGCGGGGCTACACCAGCCTGGCCCGGCCCATCGTCCTGCGCAACAGCCGCTATAACCAGCAGCTGCTCCCCGGCTCCATTTTGGTGGAGGTGGGGGGCCACGGCAATACCCTCACCGAGGCCATCGACGGAGCCCGGCTGTGGGCGGACAACGTGGCCCGGACGCTGCTGACGCTGAAGGAAGAGGGGTAGGGGGAGCGGTTCCCCCTACATGTTTTCCTTCCCCAAAATTCCCCCAAAAGCGGACAGGCCTGGGGCTATAATTGGTATAAAATGGAAGGGAGCGTGAGAATATGGACGACTGGTACAGCCGGCCGGCCTCTCATATTATGAAGGAGCTGGAAAGCCGCCGGGAGGGGCTGACGAAGCGGGAGGCGAAGTCCCGTCTGGAGGACCTGGGGCCCAATGAGTTGGCCGCCCCGGAGGGGCCGGGGCTGTTTCGCAGGCTGCTGGAGCAGCTGAAGGACCCTATGATTTTGGTGCTGCTGGGGGCGGCGGGGCTGTCTCTGGCGGCCAGCGGCGGGGAGGACTGGCTGGACGGCTTTATCATTCTGGTGATCGTGGCCGTCAACGCCGTGATTTCCATCAATCAGGAGGACCACGCCCAGCAGGCCCTGGAGGAGCTTCGCCAAATGTCCGCCCCAAAGGCAAGGGTCATGCGGGATGGAGCAGCCAAAACCATTCCGGCCCGGGAACTGGTGCCTGGGGATGTGATCCTGCTGGAGGCGGGGGATCAGGTCCCCGCCGATGCCCGGATTCTGGAGTGCAGCCGCCTCCAGGCCGATGAGAGCGCCATGACCGGGGAATCGGTGCCCGTGGAGAAGCAGGCCCGGGAGGCTCTGCCCGAGAGCACCCCCCTGGGGGACCGGGTGAATATGCTGTGTGCGGGCACCCTCATCACCGCCGGGCGGGGCACCGCCCTGGTGGTGGCCACGGGGATGGAGACGGAGATGGGCCAGATTGCCGGGATGCTGCTGGAGAGCAATTCCGGAGAGACCCCTCTCCAGCGGAAGATGGGAGAGATCTCAAAGTCCCTGTCCTTCCTGTGCCTTTGTGTGTGTGCGGTCATGTTTGGGGTGGGACTTGTTCAGGGAAAGGACATGCTGGAGATGTTCCTCACCGCCGTGTCTCTGGCGGTGGCGGCCATCCCCGAGGGGCTGCCTGCCATCGTCACCATTGTGCTGGCCCTGGGCGTGCAGCGGCTGGCCGCCCGGGGGGCTATTGTGAAAAAGCTCCCGGCGGTGGAGACCCTGGGCTGCGCGGGGGTCATCTGCTCGGACAAGACGGGTACCCTCACCCAGAACAAAATGACCGTCCAGGAGGTGTGGGCCCTGCCCGGAAGCCGCCGGCGGGAAATTATGACCGCCGCCTGCCTGTGCGCGGACGCCCGGCTTCTTTGGAAGGCTGGGGCGCCCACGGCCGACGGCGATCCCACCGAGGCCGCCCTGGTGGTGGAGGCCGCCCGGGAGGGAGTGGACCAGCGAAAGGAGGAAGAGCAGCGGCCACGGGTGGCGGATATTCCCTTTGACTCGGGGCGCAAGCTCATGTCCACCATACACATCAATCCCCAGGGCGGCTGGACGGCCTATGTGAAAGGGGCCCCGGATGTGCTGCTGGAGCGGTGTACCGCCACAGTGCGGGGCGGGATGTCGGCAGCGGACCGGGAGCGGATTTTAGCCGCCAACGAGGCCATGGCCTCCCGGGCCCTGCGGGTCATCGCGGTGGCCCGGCGGGATTTGAGCCGTCTGCCCCAGCAGCCGGAGCCGGGGGAGGTGGAGCGGGGGCTGACCTTTTTGGGCCTGTTTGGCCTGATGGACCCGCCCCGGCCGGAGGTGCGCTACGCGGTGGCCCAGTGCCACCTGGCGGGGGTGCGCCCGGTGATGATTACCGGGGACCACCGTGCTACCGCCCTGGCGGTGGCACGGGAGCTGAACATTGCCCGGCCGGGGGACTGGACGGTAACCGGGCCGGAGCTGGACTTCATGCCCCAGGAGATGCTGGAGGAGGACATTGAGAAATTTTCCGTCTTTGCCCGGGTCTCTCCGGAGCACAAGATGCGCATTGTCCAGGCCTGGCAGAAGAAGGGAAAGGTGGTGGCCATGACCGGGGACGGGGTGAACGATGCCCCCGCCCTGAAGAGCGCGGACATCGGCTGCGCCATGGGGCGTACCGGCACCGACGTGGCCAAGGGGGCCGCCCATATGATCCTCACCGACGACAACTTCTCCACCATTGTCTCCGCCATCGAGGAGGGCCGGGGGATCTACTCCAACATCCGAAAGGCCATCCACTACCTGCTCTCCTGCAACATCGGGGAGATTGTCACCATCTTTGCGGCCACGGTTTTGGGCTTTGGCCAGATGCCGCTGGTGCCGGTGCAGCTTCTGTGGCTCAACCTGGTCACCGACTCCCTGCCCGCCCTGGCTCTGGGGGTGGAGCCGGTGGAGGAGGGAGTGATGGAGCAGCCGCCCCGAGAGGCCAGCGCCAATCTCTTTGACCGTAGCTTTACCTTCCGGCTTCTGTGGCAGGGGATGATGGTGGGCGGCCTTACCCTGGCGGCCTACTGTCTGGGCTTTCTCCGCCTGGCCCAGCCGGGCATGGAGGGGGCGGTGGCCAACACCATGGCCTTTGCCACATTGACCATGTGCCAGCTGTTCCATGCTTTCAATGTGCGCAGCGAGGACCGCTCCCTCTTTGCCCAGGGGCCCCTGTCCAACCCCGCCATGAACCGGGCGTTTCTTGCGGGGATGGCCATGGAGCTGTCGGTGCTGCTGCTGCCGCCTTTGCAGCGGGTATTTTCCGTGGTTCCCATGGACGCCCGGCAGTGGTTCTGGGTGCTGGCCCTGGCGATTGCCCCCATCCCGGTGTGTGAGTTGGGCAAGGCGTTGCGGCGGGGCAAAAAAAGCGGAAAAGAGGCGGAGAAAACCGAAATGGCCCTGCGCTAGATTCCGTATAATTTCCCTCCTGGTTTGGAACACTATTCCAGAACAGGAGGGAGTTTTATTATGCCGCTAAAAAAGCCAGCCCAGCAGCCCCATCCCCGCCGGGAGCCCCGGTTTGACCGGCCCTTGTCCCTGGAAAGCGTAAAGGAGATCTTCTCCGGCTGTGTGGACTTTATGGAGCGCACCGTCTATTTAAACGGCGACCGGCAGCGGACAGTGACGGTGTGTTACCTGCTGGGCATGACCCGGAACGAGCGGCTGAGCGACTATATCCTCCGCCCCCTGGCCCAGGACCGCTCCCTCAGCCAGGCCCCGGAGGGGGAGCTCTTTTCCCTCTTGCAGTACGGAGCCCTCTATAACCTGGCGGCCATCCGACGGGACACGCTGGACGATGTGGTCAATGACCTGCTTTTGGGCAGCTGCGCCCTCTTTTTCCCCGGGCGCATGGATGTGCTCACCCTGCCTGTTCCCACGGAGGAAAAGCGGGGGGTGGGGGAGCCGGAAAATGAGCCCGCCCTGAAGGGGAGCCGGGAGTCCTTTGTGGAGTCCATCCGCACCAATACGGCCATGGTTCGCCGGAAATTAAAGGCCCCCCAGCTGAAAATCAAGGAGCACATTGTGGGGCGGCAGTCCCGCACCCAGGTGGATGTGCTCTATCTGGAGGACATGGCCGACCCGGAGACGGTAAAGCAGGTGGAAGAAAAACTGGGAGAGATTGACATCGACGGGCTGGAGGCGGCGGGGAATTTAGAGGAATACATGGCCGACACCTCCCGAAGTCCCTTTCCCCTCATGGCCTATACCCAGCGGCCCGACCGGCTGTGCCAGGGCCTGCTGGAGGGACGGGTGGCTCTGCTGGCGGACGGAATCCCTCTGGGGTGGATGGTGCCGGGAACCATCGATCAGTTTTTCAAAACGGGACAGGACCGGGCTTACCACTGGATGGTGGCCTCCGCCCTGAGCCTGGTGCGGTACTTCTGCGCTCTGATTACGGTGCTGCTCCCGGGGCTCTATATCGCTCTGGTGACCTTTCACCCGGAGGCCATTCCCCCCAAGTTGGCCCTGTCCATTGTGGCCGCCAAGCAGGAGGTGCCCTTTTCCACCATTTTTGAGGTGCTCATTATGCTGCTGGCCTTTGAAGTCATCCAAGAGGCCGGTCTGCGCCTGCCCAGCCCCATTGGGGCTACGGTCTCCATTTTGGGCGGACTGGTGGTGGGCAACGCGGCGGTGGAGGCCCACATTGTCTCTCCGACGGTCCTGATTGCCGTGGCCATTGCCGGGGTGGCGGGCTATACCCAGCCCTCCCAGGACTTTGGCAACGCCCTGCGCCTGTGGCGGTTTCTGCTGGCCATTCTCTCCAGTGTGGGGGGACTGTTTGGTCTGAGTTTGGGCTGCGCGGGTCTCATTTACCATCTGGCCCGGCTGGAGTCCTTTGGGGTGCCCTATCTGGCCCCCTTTACCACCGGGACCAAAATGCCCCGGGGACATCCCAGCCTTCTTCGCCTGCCCCTTCCCAAAATGAAGTGGCGGGATGGGGCGGTGCACAGCAAGAACAGGAGGAATCAGCGTTGAAAGGAGCTTTGGCGCTTTGGCTGAGCGGCTGCCTGCTGCTCAGCGGCTGCAGCGGCCTGCCCACGGCCCGGGAGATGGGAGATATGGCCCTTATGCGCACCATGGGGGTGGACCGGGGCGCGGATGGGGTGGAGGTGACGGCCTCCACCGGCCCCAGAGCAAAGGGACTCCAGGCGGAGGGAGAGAAGGCGCTGGTCCTGTCCGCCCGGGCGGACTCCCTCAGCGCAGCCTGTCTCAGTATGCAGGGGCACAGCGACAGCTATGTATTTTATGGCTATGTGGATCAGCTGCTGGTGGGCGAGGAACTGGCCCGGGAAGGGATCAAACCGGTGCTGGACTACTTTGCCCGGGATGAAGAGCTGGGCCTGGGGGCTCAGCTGTGGCTGATGCGCAGTGGAACAGCCCGGCAGGCGGTGGAATCCGGAGGTGAAACCGGAGTGGACGGGCGGCTGAGTACCATGCAGCTGGATGGAAAATTAGGAGAGGCATCCATGTCCCGCACGGCGGGAGAGGTTTACACGGATCTGATGGAGCGGGGGGCCGCCTTTGTGCCCGCGCTGGTAACTGGGGAGCTGGAGGATGCCACGCTGACCGAGGGAGGCTACGGTATCATAAAAGGGGAGCGGCTGGTGGGCTATCTGGAGGGAGAGGCGGCCCGGGGGCTGGAGCTGCTGCTGGGCCGTGCTCCCGCGGAGGTGCTCACCGTACAGTTGGAGGGGAACCGGGTGTCTGCCCGGGTCAATATGGCCAACACGACCGTAGGACTGGAAATTCAGGAGGAGCGGCCCACAAAGCTGCAAATCAAGTGCCGGGCAGATGTGGGAGTCACCGAGTATGAGCAGGAGCTGAGCCGTGCCCAGCAGCAGGCGCTTTCCAACCAGCTGAAAGGGAAGCTGATGGACCGCCTGGAGGGCGCTTTGGCCGCCCTGCGCCAGTGGCAGGCAGACTGTGCGGGCCTTGGCCTGAAGGGGGCAGCCTTTCATCCTCAGTTATGGAAGGAAATTCGGGAGCAGTGGCCCATGTGGTTTCGGATGCTGGAGCTGGACATCCAGCTTCAGGTAATGATTCACGATTAGAAACATAGGAGGTAGGACATGAGAGCGGAGGGCATCTCACGCACCCAGCTGATGGCGCTGCTGTGGGCCGGAATCCTGGCTCCGGCGGCGGAGCTTCTGCCGGGGCTTTTGCTGCCCGGGGCGGGAAGAAACAGCTGGCTGTCGGTGGCCCTGGCGGCCCCTCTGGTGTTGGCAGGGGGATGGCTTCTAAACCGGCTGGGGAACAAAAGAGGACTGGCCCGGGGAATTGTGGAGACATTGGGCCCCTGGATGGGGCGTGGCGTTATACTATTATATATAGTATGGGCTCAGCTGCTGTTGTCCCAGCGCTTGTGGTCCTGCGCCCGGCGGCTGCTGTCTTCCGGAAACCGGGATGGTTCCCTCTGGTTTTTTCTCATCGCTGCGGCGGGAGTGCTGGCGTGGATCGGACGGGGGAAGCTGGAGGCTTTTGCCCGGGCGGGACAGCTGTTTCTGGCTGCATTGCTCACCGCCGCTCTGGTGGTGTTGGGGTTGTCTCTGGGACAGGCCCGGCCGGAGCGCTTGCTCCCCCTGGATTGGACCTGGGGACCCACGGCGGCCTCGGCTCTGGAAGCGGCGGGCGTCATCGGATGGGGCTTTTTTGCAGCGTTTTTGCTGGGGGCTGTACAGGACCAGGGGGAGAGGCGGGGATGGCATTGGCTGTTCTGGGGACTTGGGGGCACCCTGCTGCTGGCAGGGGGGCAGGCGGTCATCATAGGAAATCTGGGCGCTGGCCTGGCAATGGAATTGGACAACCCCTTTTTTGCCCTGGCAAAGAGTGTCGGTGTGGAGGGGGCGTTCCAGCGGGTGGAGAGCATCATTGCGGCCCTGTGGACCTTTGCCGACCTGGTAATGGGCGGCATTTTGGTCTTTGCAGTGCGGGAAATGGGAAAAGAGTGTCTTCCGCAGCGGATGCAGAATTGGACTGCGGGTATATCGGTC
>CALWYG010000180.1 GCA_944385695.1 uncultured Oscillospiraceae bacterium
TTCGTTGCGATCCCCGTGGTCCTGTGCGCCATGCTGGTGAGCTTCATCATCGCCTTCGGCCCCTTCGGCTCCTGGCTGGCCGACCTGGTGGGGGAGGGGATCGGCGTGTTCGGCGCCTAGCTGGGAACCGCGCTGACGAACCTGGGGGTCTCCTACGTGCTGGTGTCCCTCATCTGCAACGGCATCATCGCCGGTGTGGGGGGCGTGCTCACCTTCCTGCCCCAGATCGCCCTGCTGTTTTTGTTTCTGTCCTTTTTGGAGGACTCGGGCTATATGTCCCGGGCCGCCTTTATCATGGACCGGCTGCTGCGCCGGTTTGGTCTGAGCGGCAAGGCCTTTATCCCCATGCTCATGGGCTTTGGCTGCTCAGTGCCCGCCATCATGGGCGCTCGTACCATGGAAAACGAAAAGGACCGGCGGATGACCATTTTGTTGGTCCCCTTCATGTCCTGTTCCGCCAAGCTGCCCGTCTACGGCCTGATTTCCGCTGCCTTCTTCGGTCCCTGGGCGGGGCTGGTGGTCTTTGGCCTTTACGTCATCGGCATGGCAGTGGGCATCCTCTCGGGACTCTTTTTTAAAAAGTCCCTCTTTGTGGGCGAGCCCGCCCCCTTTGTGCTGGAGCTGCCCCCTTACCGCCTGCCCTCCCTGGGCAATATGCTCACCCATGTGTGGCAGAAGGTGAAGGGCTTCCTCATCAAGGCCGGCACCTTGATTCTGCTCATGTCCGTCATTTTGTGGCTGCTGCAGTCCTTTGACTTCTCCCTGCACATGGTGGAGGACGCCTCTCAGAGCATGCTGGGCGCCCTGGGCGGCTTCATTGCCCCCATCTTTGCCCCCCTGGGCTTTGGTCACTGGCAGGCCGCCGTGGCTTTGCTCACCGGCCTCATTGCCAAGGAGATGGTGGTCTCCTCCCTGTCCATGTTCTACGGCTTCTCCCTCACCGCCGCCAGCAGTCAGGTGGTCGCCGCCATGGTGGGCTTTACCCCCCTGTCCGCCTTCTCCATGCTGGTGTTTATCCTGCTGTATGTCCCCTGTGTAGCCGCGGTATCCACCCTGTTTAAGGAGCTGGGCAGCCCCAAGTGGGCCTGGTTCTCCATCTTCTGGCAGTTGGGCTGCGCCTATGTGGTCTCCCTGCTGGTCTATCAGCTGGGCGCCCTGTTTTTCTAACTGTCCCGCCCGCAGCGCTGCGGAGCTTTCTTCAAATGATATACGAGAGGAACACTATGATTCGACTCATTTCACTGGATTTGGACGGCACCCTTCTGGACCCTTCCGGCGCCGTCACCCCCGCCGCCAAGGCGGCCATTGCAAAGGCCCGCAGCGCCGGGGTACGGGTGGTGCTGAATACCGGCCGCCCCATTCCCGAGGCCTTCTGGTTTGCCCGGGAGGCAGGCTGCGACAGCCTGGTGTGTGCCCTGGGGGGCGGCGCCCTGGCCGACAGCGCCACAGGCCAGGTCATCCGCCGCTGGGACATCCCCGAGCCCTCCGGCCGCCAGGCCCTGGAGCTGTGTCTCCATCGGAATATCGAGCTGATGATCTTTGCCGGGGACCAGATCCTCATGGACCCCTTTTCCAAGCGCTCGCTGCTAAAGACCTACCCGTTCCCCGCCTTTCACGATAACGGGGTAGTAACGGAAGACCCGGTGGCCTATATGGAGGAGCACAATCTGCCCCTGACCAAAATCCACGGAGATCAGAATCCGGGCCGCTACCCGCTGAAGGAGCTGGCTGCCCTGCCGGGGCTCCAGCTTACCTCCTCCAACGACCACGACTTTGAGCTGGTGGCCAAGGGGGTAGACAAGGGCCGGGCCCTGGCCCTGCTGTCCATGATGTACGGCATCCCCCTGTGCGACTGCGCCGGGGTAGGGGACAGCGAGAACGACCTGCCCATGCTTCAGGCCGTAGGCAACCCCATCGCCATGGGCAACGCCGCTCCGGCGGTAAAGGCCGCCGCCTGCCGCATCGCCCCCTCCAATGGGGAGGATGGTGTGGCACAGGCCATTTTCAGCTGCCTTAGCCAGGCCGCCCTGTAACGTCAGAAAACGCGCCGAATCCTCTCCGGAGGGCTCGGCGCGTTCTTTTTTTGCCCTTAGGTCAAATTTCCCTTGACCTTCCACCTGGGGGAGGGTGTAGGGTAAGCTTCGCTGGGAAAATTTAATGAAAATTTTAACCGTTCTTACCCTGGATATAAGATTTACCCAGTACAATAGTCATCAATTCATTTAGGCTGAAATCAGCTGTGAAAAGAGGGAACATGATATGGATGTGACACAGGCAAACAACACAGAGGAGATCCTGCTCCCCACAGAGGAAACGGGCCCCTCTCTCAAGCTGCCCAAGAAAAAGAAAAAGTGGGTCAAATGGGTGCTTTTGGCGCTCGTCGCATTGGCCGTGATCTGGTGGGTCTTCCTGCGGCCGAAGGCCGATCTTTCTACCCTGACCGGAGCTCAATACATACCCGTTTCCACCGTCCGCCAGGACCTTACCGTCTCCGTGGACGGCTCCGGCGCGGTGACCCCCATTGAGTCCTACCAGGTCAGTGCCCTGACCAGCGGTGAGATCCTTCAGGCCCCCTTTGAGGTGGGGGACTGGATTGAGCAGGGGGCGCTTCTCTACCAGCTGGATGCAAAGGACGCCCAGGCTGCCATTGCCCAGGCCCAGCTTGCCCTGCGCCAGGCCCAGCTCTCCTATGACACAGTGGCCGCCGGTCTCACCGCCCGCTCTTCCGCCGCAGGCGTGGTCCAGACTGTCCACGTCCAGAAGGGGGATCTGGTGTCCCCCGGCACACCCATCGCCGACATTACCGATACCTCCACCATGACGCTCTCTCTGCCCTTCCAATCCGCTGATGCGGCAGGCATTACCCCGGGCCAGAGCGCCCAGGTGACCCTCTCCGGCACCCTGGAGACCCTGCCGGGCACGGTGGAATCCGTCTCCTCCGCCGACCTGGTAGGGGTCGGCGGCGCACTGGTGCGTAAGGTACAGATCCGGGTTTCCAATCCCGGCGCCCTGACCACCCAGCAGTCCGCCACCGCTTCCATTGCAGGCGTCTCCTGCGCCGGAAGCGGCACCTTCCAGGCCAACAGCCGCCAGACCGTGACCGCCCAAACCTCCGGAGAAATTACCGAATTGTATGTAACCGCCGGCTCCCAGGTCTCTTCCGGGGATGCGGTGGCTGCCATTGGAGGCGACGC
>CALWYG010000181.1 GCA_944385695.1 uncultured Oscillospiraceae bacterium
AGGCAGAGGAGCTGCGCGCTCAGGTGGGACAGCTTCAGCAGTCTCTGGAGGCCCTGCGCCAGGAGCAGACGGGGCTGATGGAGCGCCTGGAGGAGAGCAACCGTGAGCTGTCCGCCAGCCGCACCCAGTGCAGCCAGAGCGCCCGGGAACTGGAAAGCGCCCGGGAGGAAAACCAGCGCCTTCAGCAGAAGCTGGAGGAGCTTACGCCCGATGCCCAGGCCTATACCCAGCTGAAGGAGCGCACCGCCGGAGTGGAGCTGGAAGCCCACCGCCGGGCCCAGGCCATCCAGGAAAAGGCCGAGGGGGACGCCAGAAAGGTCCGCCGCCAGGTGGAACAGTGGCTCCAGGGGGTGCGCCGGGAGCATGAGGAGCTGTGCAGCCGGGTGGAATCCACCGTCTCCCACGCCGCCGAAGAGCTGCGCAAGGCCGATGCCTGCCTGGAGCAGGCGGGGGAGATCATGGGGGAGCAGGGCCAGGCCCTGGAGGCCATTGTTCAGGCCTATGCCCAGCAGGATCACACCAAGGTAGAGGCCCCCATGCCCATTGAGGAATAATCCAGCTGGTGGAAAAGCCGCCCCAAGCAGAACGAATGACAAGAAAAGCGCCGCCCATCCGGGCGGCGCTTTTTTATAGTCTGTAAGGAAGGTCAGGCGGCGGTGGGAATTACCTCCATGCCGAACAGCTCCATCAGGTCGACCACGGGAGCTCCGGCGGGAGGCTCGGTCTGGGGCTGGGCACTGGTAGTCTGATAGGTGCCGTCCATGGTCAGGCTCAGGGAAATGTCCACCTGGGGAAGGTCCTCACCCTGCTCCTGGGAACCGGCCACGATCATGGCGATCTCCATTTTGTTCCCGGCCATGGCCGCCTTCAGGGTCATCTCCGCGCCCACTACGGTGGGATCGGCCTTCAGTTCCATGGCGTAGCCGTTCACCTTGCCGGCGGAAGTGGTGATGGTAAAGGTGCCGGTAAGGCCCTGCTCATCCAGGAAGGTGTTCACATAGCGGTTCCCGGACTGCACAAAGCGGCTGTCGGCGCAGAAGAGGTTCAGAATGGTGAGATAGTCGGAGGTGGTGAACTCCACGCTGGTCAGAGGCATATCCTTCAGCAGGGAGGGCAGCAGCTGGGAGAAGTCCTTCTCCACAGAGGCGGTGGACAGCTCCAGGAGCTGCTGGTAGTTCATGCCGGTAAAGGCGGACATTTCGTCGTAAATGGCGGCCATGTCCAGCTTATACCAGCTCTCCGAGTTCCAACCGGTGAGAGTGGTCAGCTGCTGGGAGTCCACATTAAAGTAGAACACGCCATCGGTCATGTCGCCCCGCATGGAGAAGCCCAGATCCATGGGCAGAATGGGGGTCCCGTCGGGAGAGGTCAGCATGGCAATCATGTCCACCCCGTCCATCAGGGCGTCGGCGTCCGCGGTCATATCCGTGTCAAACTGGAGGGCGGTGGAGCCGGCGGTAATCATGTCGTAATCTCCCTTCACGGTGAAGGAGAGGTCGTTGGAGGCCTGAGGGCCGTTCTCAGCCATGGACAGCTCCATGGCGTACTTGCCGGTGACCTTCTGGTTCTTCTCCACGAAGGTGCGGTTATAGGCCTGATACTGGTCCATCAGCTCATAGGTCTCGGTGTTGGCGGCCAGAATGGCGTCCACATCGTCAATGATTACTGCGCCCACGGTGCTGTCCCAGCCCACATTGTAGCCCAGGGCATCGGCCAGAAGACCAAAGGGAATATAGGTGCGGCCGCCGGAGAGGTAGGGGGCCACTTCGCTCTCAAGGACGTTGGTGACCTGGGCAACCTCTCCGCCGGGGGCGGCAGTCAGGTCGTTTTCATACCAGTACTTGATCTCCTTGGAGCCGATGGTCAGCTGGACGGTGAGATCCCCCTGCTGGGGTTCCCCGCCGTTGGAGGGGGAGTAGAGCACATCGGGCTTGACGGCGGTAACGGTCTGGGTGTCGGCATCCCAGGTCATGCTCTCCTGGGGGAAGCCCAGCTGCTCAAATACCGCCGCAAAGGGCAGGCAGGAGCGGCTTTCCCGGATCTGGGGCACTGCGTCGGTGAAGGTGACGTACTCCCCGTTAATCATCACATAAAACTCTCCCTGCTTTTCGGGCATCTGGTCGGCGGCCAGGGAGGGCACGCAAAGAAGAGCGGCCAGCAGGCCCATGCACAGCGAAAGCCGCAAAAGCTTTTTCATAGTAAGCAGACTCCTTTCTGATTTCAGCAAAATTTCAGCGAAAATATTATACACTTAGTTTAGATAAAAGTCAATTTCCAGCGAGGGACTTGTGAAAAATGATGGATTTTTTTCCGGGGGTATGATATAGTAAAAAGACACAGAAAACTCACACCGCCGCCCGGCGGAGAAGAGGAGTGAATATGAGGGACATTACGAGCATTGGAGAGGCGCTCATCGACCTGACCTGGACGGGAACAAGCCCCACAGGTGTGCCCCTGTACGCCGCCAACCCCGGGGGAGCCCCCGCCAATGTAGCGGTGGCGGCGGCCCGGCTGGGGGCCCGGACGGCCTTCATTGGAAAGGTGGGCCCAGACGCCTTTGGAGAGCAGCTGCGCCAGATGCTGCGGGACAACGGCGTGGATGACCGGGGGCTGAAGACCGGCCAGAGTCCCACTACCCTGGCGGTGGTGTCGGTAGACGGGGCGGGGGAGCGCAGCTTCTCCTTCCTCCGGGGGGCGGACGGAGAGCTGTCCGCCGATGAGGTGGAGGAGAAGGAACTGGAGGCGGGGAAAATTCTCCATTTCGGTTCGGTAAGCCTCACCCCGGGGATGGCCCGCAGCGCCACCATCTTTGCCGCCCGCCATGCCCATCGCGCGGGCGTGCTGGTGAGCTTTGACCCGAACTACCGGGAGAAGATCTGGCAGGACCGGAGCCAGGCGGCGCAGTGGATTACTCTGGTGCTGCCGCTGGTGGACATCCTGAAGCTGTCCCGGGAGGAGCTGCCTCTGGCCTGCGGCACGCAGGAGCTGGAGGAGGGAACCCGCCGCCTGGAGGAGGGAGGGATCTCTCTGATTCTGGTGACCCTGGGAGCGCAGGGAGTCTTCTGCCGCTGGCGGGGAGAGAGCTTTGTGGTACCCGGGGTCCCCACGAAGGTGGCAGACACCAATGGGGCCGGGGATACCTTCCTGGGGGCTGTGCTGGCCCAGCTGTGCCGCCGGGGGGAGCACCCCCTGGAGGAACTGAACGGGGAGGAGCTGAGAGAGATCCTCCTCTTTGCCAACTGGGCCGCGGCGCTGACCTGTTCCCGCAGCGGAGCCATCCCAGCCATGCCGAACTTGGAGGAAGTGAACCAAGCTGCCCAGGCGGAACACCTGGAGGAATTGCCATGAAAGAATTTACCTATACCATTACTCGCCCAAACGGCCTGCACGGCCGCCCGGCCGCCGATCTGGTGACGGCGGCACAGACTCTGGACAGCACCGTCACCATCCGGAAGGGAGACCGGTGCGTGGGAGCCGACCGGCTGATGGCTCTGATGACCCTGGGAGCCGTCCAGGGGGATACGGTCACGGTTACCATCGAGGGCGGAGACGAGGAGAAGGCCCTGGCCCATATGCGGGCCTATTTCGCAGAACACCTTTGACCGTTGAGGAGGGAGCAGAATGAAATTGATGGGAAAATCCCTGTGCCCGGGCGTTGCGCTGGGCCCCATCCATGTGCTCCCGGAGACGGAAAAACGGGGAAAACCCACTCCGGCGGGGACGCCGGAGCAGGAGCTGGAGCGGCTGGAGTGGGGGCGGCAGCGGGCCCTGGATCGGGTGAGAGGGCAGCAGTCTGCCGCCCTGGAGAAGCTGGGCGAGGGGGAGGCGGACATTTTCCGCCTCCACGCCCTGATGCTGGAGGACCGGGATTTGCTGGAGACGGTCCGATGCGCCGTTCGGGCGGGAGCCTGTGCCGAGGACAGCGTGCGGGAGGCCGGGGAGACCTTTGCCGCAGCCTTCCGCGCTCTGAATGACCCCTATCTTCAGGGGCGGGCCGCCGATGTGGAGGAGGTGTCCCGCCTGTGGCGGGAGGCCCTGTCCGGGGCGGCGGAACGGCTGGAGCTGGATGCTCCGGCCATTCTCTGTGCCGGGGAGTTCTCTCCCGGGGAGCTCATTGCCCTGGAGCGGGAGAAGGTGCTGGGCCTTGTGGCCCAGCGCATGGCGCCCGACAGCCATGCCGCCATTCTGGCCCGGGCCATGGCCCTGCCCACAGTGGCCGGGCTTGTCCCCCAGACGCACTGGGAGGGGACCTTTGCCGCTTTGGACGGGGAGACGGGAGCGCTGTATCTCGACCCGGAGGGGGAGACCCTGGACGGTCTGACAGAAAGGGCTCGGGCCCGGCAGGAGGCGGCCGAGAGCCTGGGGTGCTTTCGCACCGGCTCTGCCGTCACCCGGGATGGACGGAGCGTGTCGGTGTGCGCCAACATCGCCGCTCCGGAGGAAGCCGCCCTGGCCTGGAAGGAAGGGGCCCAGGGGGTAGGGCTGTTCCGAACGGAGTTTCTTTGCCTGGACAAGAAGCAGTGCCCCGGGGAGGAGGAGCAGACTGCCCTGTACCGCCGGGCCCTGGAGGCCATGGAGGGGCGGCGGGTAGTCATCCGCACCCTGGATATCGGGGGGGATAAGCGCCCGCCCTGGCTGGAGGCGGGCAAGGGGGAGAATCCGGCCCTGGGTCTGCGGGGCATTCGCCTTTCCCTGAAAAAGACGGAGCTTTTCCGCATCCAGCTGCGGGCCATTTTGCGGGCTGCCCCCTATGGAACGGCCGCTGTGATGTTCCCCATGGTCTCCTCCGTGGAGGAGGTGCGCGCGGCCCGGGCGCTGCTGGAACAGTGCCGGGAGGAGCTGGAGATGCAGGACATTCCCACCGGGGAGGTGGAAGTGGGCGTGATGATCGAGACCCCCGCCGCCGCTCTCATAGCCGAAGATCTGGCCCGGGAGGCGGACTTCTTCTCCATCGGTACCAACGACCTGACCCAATACACCCTGGCTATGGACCGGCAGGACCCGGATCTGGAGGGAATGTACCACCCCTGCCATCCGGCGGTGCTGGAGCTCATTCGCCGGGCTGTGGAGGGGGGACACCGCCATGGACGGCGGGTAGCCCTGTGCGGACAGCTGGGGGCGGAACGGTCTATGACGGAAACGCTGCTGCGCATGGGGGTGGACGAACTGTCCGTCCCGGTGGGAGAGGTGCTGGGGCTGAAGGCCCATGTCAGCACCCTTGACCTGTCAAACTAAGAAAAGGACCGCCCGGGAACGGGCGGTCCTTTTGTGCTCAGTCGGCGAAGTAGCAGATGCTCTGGGCATTGATCTGGGGCGGGATGCTGGCAGTCATCACGCCGTTGTAGACAATGCGCACCTGTGTCCCGGCGGACAGGTTGGAGGTGGAGCAGCGGGTGTGCACCAGTACCTCCTGGTTGTTGCTGTTGTCCCGAACCAGAACCTGGCTGCCCCAGGCCTGGAGGACGGTGGCGGTCATAGTCACCATAAAAGACACCTCACATTTTTTCGGTGGGTCCCCAGAAGCAAAGACTGCTGAGGTCCATGACATCCTATGCCCAGGGGGGCGGCAGGGTGCAAAAAAAGGGAGGGGTGCCCATCCCCCTCCCGGCAGGTTAAAAGAATACATCCACCTGTTCCCAAATGGCCTGAGCCATGGCCTCCACACTCTGGTCACCGGGGAGGATGATGACCCGCTCCTCTCCCTTGAGGGCCTCGAAAGAGCGGAAATACTGCTCCCGGGTGCGGGTAAGGCGCTCTATGGTCTCAAAGAGCTCGGTGCCTTCCCGGTTTTGGGCGATACGCTCTAAGGCCAGCTCCGGCTCTATGTCGAGAAAGAGGGTGGCCGTGGGCCGGAGAAGCTGGGCGCAAGGGCGGTTGGCCTCGATCACCCACTCCAGAGGCAGATCCACACTCTGATAGGCGTAGGAGGAGAAGTAGTACCGGTCTGTAAGGACGGTGAGCCCGTTCTCCACCGCCTGGCACAGGCCGTTTTCCTCGTTGAGCAGATGGTCCAGCCGGTCGGCCACGAAGAGAGGGGCCACCACCCGGCTGTCGCAGCGCACCTGTCCGGTAAGCACCTGGCGCAGGAGCTTGCCCATGGGACGGCCGGTGGGCTCGCAGGTGGTGAGGCAGGGGCGGCCCGCCTGCTCCAGACGCTGGGCCAAAAGCTTGAGCTGGGTGGATTTTCCGCTTCCGTCAATGCCCTCCAGGGCAAAGAAGTGTCCCCGTGTGTCCTTCATAATCATTCCTCCAAAGGGGCTGCGGCCCCGCTTATTCCACAAACAAAATGTTGGGATAGATCCGCTCCATACGCTCATCAGGGAAGCGATCATCCAAAAAACGGCTCAGGGCGCTGCTGGCCGGAGCGGGGTTGTTCTGGCGCTGGACAAAGCGGCCCATGGCCAGGGCGGATAGGGTGATGTTGAAGAGCATGAAGAGGATCATCGCCCAGGTGAGCAGCTTGCCCGTCCGGATGGGCAGCTTTTCAATCCACCCGGACAGCACGGGGTAGACCAGCTTCAGCCAGACCACCGCTGCAATGCCCCAGAAGAAGCAGTAGAGCAGGTTGATGCGCCCGCCCAGGTTGAAGGGGATTTTGCTGTAATCCCAGAACACCGTGCCGAAAACCAGCTCGGTAAAGACGGAGCAGAAGTATTCGTAGGCGCCGCCGGCCACGGTGCCCACAAAAAAGATGTACCCGTCGCTTTTGTGGCGGTATTTATAGAGCAGAGCGGTGAGCAGCACCGCGCCCAGGCCCCACACAATGGAGAAGGGGCCCCAGACCACGCTGCTGCGGCTCATCCAAACCCCTGCCGTTACCCGGCAAAAGATCGTCTCGATGATGTCTCCCAGAAAGGCCCCCAGGAAGAAGAGACAGGCCAGCTTGTAGAAGCAGCAGCCCTGGGCAAAGACGGTGGGAGCTGCTTTGGCGCGGGCACGGCCCTTTGTGGGGTCCAGATTGGGGTAGGCCCGGGTCACACGGCGCTGGACATACCGGGTGACGGCGTTGTCCAGGGTCTGGGTCAGCTTGGAAAGGAAGCGGGACAGCTCCCGGGTGTCGGGCAGGGAGAGCTGCCACTGGAACAGGGCGGTCAGGGAGGTGAGAATGTCAAGCCCCAGCACCACATAGATGCCCAGCAAAATGAGCCGTCCTACCGCGGCGGGAATCAGACCCACCAGGGTGAGAATCAGCTTGTTGCCCACAAACAGGCAGAACAGGGCGCACAGGCCCCAGATCACCGAGTAGGTCAGGTTGATGTGGCCCTCAAACTGAAAGCGCCGCTGGGAGTAGTCCCACCACTTCTGACCGGTGAGCTTTTCCAGCAGGATACCGGTAAAGAGTTCCAGGGCGGTGGCCAGGATCATACCGCCCAGGAACAGGAAGAAGGGGTCGTCCCGCAGTTCGGGCAGGAACAGGGCAAAGAGCACTCCGCCCAGGCCGTAGACCGGGGAGAAGGGGGTGTTGAGGAAGCCACGGTTCAAAAGCCGGCCCTTCCGGGCAGCGGCCAGGGCCGTCTCACTCAGCCAGCCCAGAAAGGCGTAGCAGAGAAACAGCCACAGGAGCTGATCAATTGAATATTCCATAAAAACCTCAGATTATTGATGGAAAAAGGCGCGGATCTCAGCCTCACTGGATTGAAGAGAGCCCTGAACAAAGTCGGGCTTGCCGCCGCCCCGGCCGTTGAGGGCCTGGTTCATTTCCTTGGTCAGTTCACGAAGCTGGCCGCCCAGCTGGCCAATGGCATATTTGTAGCCCGCCTTCTCCGTCCCGGAGAAGCAGGCGCACCGGCCGCCGCAGGTGTGGAGCACCGCATCGCACAGCCGGCGCAGGCTGTCGGGGGAGAGACCCTCCTCAAAGAGAAGAACATCCCCCTTTCCCTGGTATTCCTCGGCCAGACGGGCAAAACGGGCGTCCTCCATGGCGGCGCAACGGGCTTTCAGGGCAGCGCTCTCCTCCAGCAGACGCTCCACGGCCCCGCCCGTCTCCATCACCTTGGCGGAGAGGAGGTGAGACACCTGGGCATTTTGGGCCTGGAGGGCGGCAAAATAGCGCAGGGCCCGTCCGCCGCACACCAGCTGGATGCGAACTCCCTCCCGGAACTTCTCCATGGACAGCAGCTTCACCAGCCCCACTTGTCCCGAGGAGCGCACATGGGTGCCGCAGCAGGCGCAGCAGTCCGCCCCGGGGAAGGTGACAATGCGCACCTGTCCGGAGAGCTCCTTTTTGCTGCGGTAGTCAATGGCCTCCAGCTCCTGGGGAGATGGGTAGGCGATGTCAATGGGGTGGTCCTCCCAGAGATAGCGGTTTACGTCCTCCTCCAGCTCCTGGAGCTGCTGGGGGGTGAGGAGAACATTTAAATCAATGGTGACCACGTCGCTGCCCAGGTGGAAGCCCACATTGTCGCAGCCCCATTTGGCGTGGGCCATGCCGGAGACGATGTGTTCCCCGGAGTGCTGCTGCATAAGGTCAAAGCGCCGCGCCCAGTCGATCTCCCCGGAGACAGAAGTGCCTGCCTCCAGAGGGCCGTCGCAGGTGTGGACCACCCGGCCGTCCCGGGAATGTACCTCCAGCACCCGGACACCTCCCAGCGTGCCGGTGTCATAGGGCTGTCCGCCTCCCTCGGGGTAGAAGGCGGTTTGGTTCAACATGATGTCGTACCCCTTCTTTCCCTGGACGCAGGCTTCCACCACAGCGTCAAAGGAGGTGAGAAAGGGATTTGCTTCATAGAGCCGTTCCATAAATAAAATGCCTCCATAGGCGTTTTGCCGCCCGAAGGCGGCAAAACCAGTCAAGTTATCTGATTGTGAGCAGAAAAAGCCCTCCGCAGGAGTTCCATCGCCCGCAGGCGATGGAATGATTGAAATCTGTTTTTAGGGCGGCTTTGCCGACCCTAAAAACACTTCTCGCGCAAAAGCGGCCGACGTTTCCGTAAGGAATCGAGGCCGGTTTTGCGTGTAGCTTTTCTCAAACAAGGGGCAATGCCTCTTGTTTGAAGCGCTTTAGCTCCAGCTCTCGTCCAGCTCGGAACGTTTGGCCCGGCCCATCAGGTCGGTGATGACGTTATGTACGTCACGGCCCTCATAGAGGACCTCATAGGCGGCCTGGGCGATGGGCATCTCCACCCCTACCTTCTGGGCCAGGGTGCGGGCGTTGGCGGCGGCATAGTAGCCCTCCACCACGGCGCCTACCTCTTGGATGGCTTCCTGGACTCCCTTGCCTTGGCCGATGAGGATGCCGCAGCGGCGGTTGCGGGAGTGCATGGAGCAGCAGGTGACGATCAGGTCACCCATGCCGGCAAGGCCGGTGAAGGTCTCCTTTTTGCCTCCCAGAGCCACGCCCAGCCGGACCATCTCGGCAAGGCCACGGGTCATCAGCAGGGCTTTGGTGTTGTCTCCGTAGCCCATGCCGTCACAGCAGCCAGCGCACAGGGCAATGATGTTCTTCAGAGCGGCGCAGATCTCGGTGCCCACCTTGTCGTCACTGGTGTAGACCCGGAAGCGGGGGTTCATGAAGAGATCCTGGACCTGTTCGGCGATCTTCAGATCGTCGGCGGCAGCCACCACACCGGTGGGGATGCGCCGGCCCACCTCCTCGGCGTGTGAGGGACCGGAGAGGACCACCACGGGGCAGTGGCCCTGGAGCTCCTCTTCAATGACCTGGCTCAGGCGCAGGGAGCTGTCCTTTTCAATGCCCTTGGATACCGAGACCAAAATGGTACCGGGGTCGGCCAGCACCTTCAGCTTGGCGGCGGTGGTGCGCACGGCAAAGGAGGGGGTAGCGATCACTACCAGGCCGCAGCCCTTGACACAGGCCATGTCGGTGGAGAACTTCAGCTCGGGGGGCAGACGCACGTCCTTGAGCATGGGGTTTTCGTGGGTCTCGCGTAAAACCTTGGACTCCTCCTCGGTGTAGGACCAGAGGGTGACGTCGTTGCCGTTTTCCAACAGGAGCATAGCCAGAGCGGTGCCCCAGGCGCCGCTGCCCAGTACGGTGATCTTCATAGAGAAGCCTCCTTTAAATTTGGTGCATGATTTGAGTTGTGCCTCGCCTGTTCGCGACGGCTGGGACGCTATTTCTTCTTATGCAGACTGAATTTGTTTTCGGTTCCTGTAATCAGCCGGTGGATGTTGCCCCGGTGCATATACAAAATGAGAAGTCCGATAAAGGCTCCCAAACCGGTGATGAGGGGATCGTGGTAGACAAACCAGGTGGCGAAGGGGAAGCTGGCTCCCGCCCAGCAGGAGCCCAGGGAGACGTAGCGGGTGAGAATGGCCAGAATGAGAAAGCCGCCCCACACCACCAGAGCGATGCGCCAATCGATCATAATGGCGATGGCACCGCCGGAGAGGATGCCCTTGCCCCCCTTAAAGTGGAACATACAGGGGAACATGTGCCCCAGCAGGCACCACAGACCCGCCCAGTACTTTGACAGGGCCTCCACAGCCAAAACCACATCCATGCTGCCCAACATGAGAAGCTGTCCGGCAAGCCAAACACACAGGCGGATGGCCACCACAGCCTTCAGCACATCGGTGAGGATGACCACAAAGGTGAGGGGGCCGCCGAAGGTGCGGAAAAAGTTGGTGAGGCCTGCGTTGCCGCTGCCGTGGTTTCGCACGTCGTCCCGCAGAATGTATTTGGAGACAATGACCGCTCCGTTAAAACATCCGCAGAAGTACGCGATGACGGCCAGGATGAGAGCGACCAGCCAAATGCCGGAGCCAAAGGACATCAGGACAGAAAAGGTATCTGCCATGGTTTAATCCTCCTTTTCGCTCTTCTGCCGGACCGTGAGGCGCACCGGGGTACCTTCCAGTCCGAAGGTGGAGCGGATCTGATTTTCCAGGTAGCGCTGATAGGAGAAGTGGAACAGTCTTGCGTCGTTGCAGAAACAGACGAAGTGGGGCGGACGCACGCCCACCTGGGTCATATAGTAGATCTTCAGCCGGCGGCCCTTGTCCGTGGGGGGCTGGACCCGGGCGGTAGCGTCGGCCAGAAGGGAGTTGAGCATACCGGTGGAGATGCGGGTGGCGGCCTGGTTGTTCACGTAGTTGATGAGCTCAAAAAGCCGGTCTACACGCTGCCCCGTAAGGGCGGAGATGAACAGAATGGGGGCATAGGTCATATAGGAGAGGTCCCGCATAACGTCCTGGCGCATCTTGTCCATGGTCTTGCCGTCCTTCTCAATGGCGTCCCACTTATTGACCACAATGATGCAGGCCTTGCCCGCCTCGTGGGCCAGACCGGCCACCTTGGTGTCCTGCTCGGTGACACCCTCCTGGGCATCGATCATAATGAGGCACACATCGCAGCGCTCAATGGCCATGGTAGAGCGCAGCACAGAGAATTTCTCGATCCGATCGTCCACCTTGGACTTTTTGCGCATACCGGCGGTATCGATAAAGAGATATTTGCCGTGCTCATTTTCAAAGGAGCTGTCCACCGCGTCACGGGTGGTGCCCGCCACGTTGGAGACGATGACCCGCTCCTCACCCAAAATGCGGTTGATAAGGGAGGACTTGCCCACGTTGGGCTTGCCGATGACGGCCACCTTAATGGTGTCGTCGTCCTCCTCTTCCTCCTGCTCCGGGGGGAAGTACTCAAAGCAGGCATCCAGCAGATCGCCGGTGCCGTGGCCGTGGACGGCGGAGACGGCGATGGGGTCGCCCAGGCCCAGGTTATAGAACTCATAGATGTCCGGATTCTCCCGGCCGGTCTGGTCGGCCTTGTTTACCGCCAGCACCACGGGCTTGCCCGAGCGCAGGAGCATGTTGGCCACCTCCTGGTCGGAGGCGGTCATGCCCGTTTTGATGTCGCAGACAAAGACGATGACCGTGGCAGTGGAGATGGCGATTTCTGCCTGCTCCCGCATGAAGGAGAGAATCTGGTCGTCAGTGCCCGGCTCGATGCCGCCGGTGTCCACAATATCAAAGACGCGGTTTCTCCACTCGCACTGGGCGTACAGCCGGTCGCGGGTGACGCCGGGGGAGTCCTCAAAGATGGACAGGCGCTGTCCGAACAGCTTGTTAAACAGCATGGACTTGCCCACGTTGGGCCGGCCCACGATGGCAACTAATGGCTTCATATCAGGTTCCTCTCTCTTCCAGTGGGGAAAAATCCCACACTTTTTGTATTGTTAACTACTGATTATACTGATAGTATTCGGTTTCTTCCCGCTGGCGGCACAGTTCCGGGGAGGCTACCTCCAGCCCCAGGATGGCGTCCACCAGGTCAAAGCCGCTCTCGGCGTCCACGGCCACCACCGAAACGCCCAGCTCCCGCTGGACATCGTCCACGGTGACGTCGTCCAGGAATACCTGTTCCCCGGAGCGGAGCATATTGGAGGGGATGAGCAGCCGCTGCCCCAGCTCCTTGCCCCGGAGCTGACGGATGAGGTCTCCCCCGGTAATGAGGCCGGAGACGGTGATGGTCTTCCCAAAAAATTCGTTGCGGATGGGGTAGACCCGGCCCGAAAGGGCGGGGTATTGCTCCCGGGCGGCGTCCACGATCTGCTGGATAAAGGGGGCGGCGGATACCCCCGTGGCCACGGAAAAGGGGGTGAGGGGGGCGTCGCCCATGGGGTCCTCCAGGGCCATGTGGGCCTGGCTGAGGAGCAGACGGAGCATGCCCACGCCGTTTTCCAGCTGGTTCATGTCCTCATAAAAGGCCTTGTCCGGCAGGGAGCGGCCGGCAATGAGATAAAATTCATCTGAGCACCAGGCCAGACGGGTACCACGCTGGGCCAGGGAAGCGGCGGCGAAGGCTTCCACCTGGTCGATGACCGCCGCGGCCTGCTGGGGCGTATAGGGGGAGAGGGGATGGAGCCCTTCCCGGAATTTGGTCACGCCCACAGGGACGATGGCCACGCTCTCCACCGCCGGATAGAGGCCGGAGAGGTCCTGGAGGGTTTTCTCCAGGGCGGGGCCGTCGTTGATGCCGGGGCAGGAGACAATCTGGCAGTTCATGCGGATGTTGGCCTTGGCAAAGCGGGACATGATCTCCAGCACCTCCCCTGCCCGGCGGTGGTGGAGCATCTCCTCCCGAAGGACGGGGTCAGTGGTGTGGACGGAGATGTTGATGGGGGAGATGCGCAGCTCGCAAATCCGCTGGATCTCCCGCTTGGAGAGGTTGGTAAGGGTGAGATAGTTGCCCATAAGGAAGCTCAGGCGGGCGTCGTCATCCTTAAAATATAAGGAGGGGCGCATACCCGGAGGCATCTGGTCCACAAAGCAGAAGATACAGTTGTTGGCGCAGGACCGGGCCCGGTCCATGAGGTAGGTCTCAAATTCCAGTCCCAGGTCCTCCCCCTCGTCCTTGCGCAGGCGGACGGTGCGCTCAGAGCCGTCGGCCTCTTTCAGCACCAGCTCCAGCCGGGGGTCGTAGCTATAAAATTTATAGTCCAGCACATCCAGAATTGGGTGGCCGTTAATGTGAGTGAGGGTTTCACCCACCCGAATTCCTGCCCGGTGGGCGGGGCTTCTGGGCTCTACCGCCCGGATGGCCGTCATGCTCATGCCGTCCCTCCGCCTTTCTTTTGCCATATCAATTCATTGTACAATAGCTTCCAGCATATTGCAAGGGGGCGGAGAATTTTGAGGGGGATTTCGGGGAAAAACCGGAAAACCCTTTGCAATTTTTCAATAATATGGTATGCTACATCCACGCGGAAAAGCCGCGTTTGAGAGAGAGGCGTGATCATTCATGGCGCACAGCGCAAAACGAGATTCCTGGGGCTCCAAGTGGGGCTTCATCCTGGCCTGCATCGGCTCGGCGGTGGGCATGGGAAACATCTGGCTGTTTCCGGCCCGGGTGTCCAAGTACGGCGGAGCCACCTTTTTGATTCCCTACCTGATTTTTGTGGTGATTATCGGTTCCACCGGAGTCATCGGGGAGATGGCCTTTGGACGGGCCACCCGTTCCGGTCCCATCCACGCCTTTGGCCAGGCCACGCAGATGCGCTTTGGCAGCGATAAGCCCGGGCGGCTGCTGGGGCTTATTCCGGTGCTGGGCTCCCTGGCCATGGCCATCGGTTATTCGGTGGTCACCGGCTGGATCTTCAAGTATACTGCCCAGTCCCTCAGCGGCACCCTGGCCAATATGCAGGGGGTGGAGGCCTTCAGCGCCAACTTCGGCGCCACCGCCGGGGGCAATACCCTGTGGCAGGCAGTGGGCATGGGGGTAACCATCCTTATTATGGCCTTCGGTGTGGGCAAAGGCATTGAGAAGGCCAACAAGATCATGACCCCCCTGTTTTTCCTGCTGTTCATTGGCCTTGCGGTCTACCTGTTTACTCTGCCCGGATCCCGGGCGGGCTATGAGTACATTTTTATTCTGAAGCCGGAGGGGCTGCTGGACCCCTGGGTGTGGGTCTACGCCCTGGGCCAGGCCTTCTTCTCCCTGTCTGTGGCGGGTAACGGCACCCTCATCTACGGCTCCTATTTAAGCCGCAACTCCGATGTGCCCGCCGACGCCCGGATGGTGGCCATTTTCGATACCTGTGCCGCCGTGCTGGCCGCCCTGGTCATCATTCCCGCCATGGCTGTGGCCGGGCAGCAGCTCAATGAGAGCGGCCCGGGGCTCATGTTCATTTATCTGCCCAATGTGATTGCGGGCATTCCCGGCGGGCCGGTCATTATGGTGGTGTTCTTCCTGGCGGTGGTCTTCGCCGCCCTCACCTCCCTGGTGAACCTCTTCGAGGCCCCCACCGCCACCCTTCAGGAGATGTTCCACCTGAAGCGCCCGGCGGCGGTGGCTGTCATCGGTGTGCTGGGCCTGGGCGTGGGGCTGCTCATTGCTCCCATCGTGTCGGAGTGGATGGATGTGTGCTCCATCTACATCTGCCCCATCGGGGCCTTCCTGGCCGGGGTCATGTTCTTCTGGGTGTGCGGGAAGGACTATGTGCTGGAGCAGGTAAACCTGGCCCGGCAGAAGCCTCTGGGCAGCTGGTTCTACCCCATGGCCAAGTACCTCTTCTGCGGGGTGACTCTGGTGGTGCTGGTGCTGGGGGCTGTGAAGGGCGGAATCGGATAATATCCTTCAAACAAGAGGCAGAGCCTCTTGTTTGAGGAGGTTCATTTTATTTCGCCGCCCGCGGGCGGCGAAACTCTTTGCAGGAGGGCGTTTGTAAGCCGCCGGCCATTTGGCCGGCGGCTCTTTTATGGGCCCGTTTGGACAGATGCTGCATAGGATGGAGAAAACCGGCGGGTGCGCCCGCCCAGGAGGTTGATCTTATGCAAGCAGAACAAGCGGCGGGAACCCTGACGGTACGGGTGTACACCTCTCAGGCCCAGATTCCCATTGCCGGGGCTACCGTGGTCGTCACCGCCCCGGGAAAAAACGGCAAACGAAAGCTCCTCTCCGTCCAGGCTACCGACCGCAGCGGTGAGGTGCGTACCATCTCTATTCCCACGCCGGAGATGGGGGAGAGCACCGCCCCTCAGCAGGCGGGGAGTGAGGCCCCCTTCGCGGTGTGCAATGTGTGGGCGGAACATCCGGGCTACACCATGCTGGAGGCGGAAGGCGTCCAGATTTTCCCGGGAGTGGAAACGGTGCAGGATATGGAGCTGATTCCCCTGCCCCGGGGGCAGAACAGCCTGCAGCACCTGGATGTGCGGGAGATCCCGCCCCAGAGCTTGTGAGGTGGGCCATGGCAGAAATACTTCCCTATGTCCCCCGGACCATCACCGTGCACCTGGGCCTTCCCGACCAGTGGGCGGAAAATGTGACGGTGGAGTTTCCGGAATATGTGAAAAACGTGGCCTCCAGCGAGATTTACCCCACCTGGGAGCTATCGGCCATCCGGGCCAATGTGCTGGCCATCATCTCCTTTGCTCTCAACCGGGTGTATACGGAATTTTACCCCAGCCGGGGCTATGACTTTCAGATTACCTCTACCACCCAGTACGACCAAAAATTTATCCGGGGGCGGAACATCTTTGAAAACATCAGCCGGATTGTGGACGAAATTTTCAATGACTACATCCGCCGCCAAGGCTTTATTGAGCCACTGGCTGCCAAGTTCTGCAACGGCACCACTTCCACCTGCGACGGGCTGTCCCAGTGGGGCAGCCAGTATCTGGCCCAGGAGGGCTATAACTCAGTGGAGATCCTCAAAAGCTACTACGGAGACGACATTGAGCTGGTGGTGGACGCCCCAGTGAAGGACCTGTCCCTCTCCTACCCGGGCAAAGCCCTGCGCCTGGGGGATACAGGGCCCGATGTGGTGATCGTTCAGGCCATGCTCAACCGCATCTCCCAGAACTATCCCGCCATCCCAAAGGTCTACCCTGCCACAGGCGTGTTTAACGAGGCAACTCTGGAAGCGGTCAAGACCTTCCAGCGGATTTTCCACCTCACCCCCGACGGCATTGTGGGTAAGGCCACCTGGTATAAGCTGGTGTACCTCTATGTGGGGGTCATGCAGCTTTCCGAGCTGGTGAGCAAGGGTCAAACCTTCATCGCCGTGCAGTTTCAGTTTCCCGGGGTGCTGCGCCAGGGAGACCAGGGCGGAGAGGTAGAGGTGCTGCAATATATGCTCTCTCTGCTGGCCGAATTTGATGTGAGCATACAGGCTCCGGCCATGGACGGCATCTTCGGCCCGGTGACCGCCCGGGCGGTGCGGGAATATCAGCACCTGGCGGGTCTTACCCCCGACGGCGTGGTAAACGAGCAGACCTGGAACTCCATCTACGACAGCTTTGTCCGGGCGGAATATTTTCTTCGCCGGGACACGGTGCGCGCCCAGACTCTGGGCAGCGATGCCGTTGCGGTGATGGGCGGCGGACAGCCGGAGAAGGAGCAGGACTTTTCCAACACCCCCAGAATCGGACAGTTTCCGGGGGAGGATCTGCACCTGGGCCAGCGGGACCAGAACACAACCAGGCAGAGGGAGGAAATGGTATGAACGGAAGTATGACCAGGCAGGAACTGACGGAGCGGGAGCTGCTGTCCAGGCCGGTGGCGGGCCTTCAGTATATGCTCAGCCAGTTGGCCCAGGGGTATCCGGAGCTGCTGCACATCATGGTGGACGGGGTGTTTGGAGAGCGGACACTGGAGGCGGTGATGCGCTTTCAAAAGTCCTTTGGATTGCCGGTAACGGGGGTGGTGAACCGGGAGACCTGGGATGCCATCCGGGACCGCTGGACAGCGCTGGAAAGGCGGACGGGGGATACCCGGCCCACCCAGCTTTTCCCCTCCGAGGGCACTTCGGTCCAGGAGGGCCAGGAGCGGGAATATATGGTGCTGCCCCAGACCATGTTTCAAATCCTCTCCCGGCAGCTGGAGGGCATCGTTTCCCACCCGGCCGACGGAATCCACTCCAGTGCTTCAGCGGAAAATGTGCGCTGGCTGCAAAAGGCGGCGGGCCTGCCCCAGACGGGCACCTTGGACCGCTCCACCTGGGATGTTCTCAGCCGGCTCTATGAGGTGTTTGTGGTCCGGGAGCTGGAAGACAAACCGCTGTTTATCGGCGGCTGGGGCTGAGCGTTTCGATTTTGAAGCGGAAACGAACCATGGAATAACCCGAGCATCCAAAATCCATACTATCCCCTGAGAGAGAACACGGGGAGAGAGACGTATGGAAGAAAAACCGCTGCCCTCTGGGCGGGGCGCTTATTTTGAAGGCTGGTATTTCAAGCACCAGGGAGAGGAGGGCGGTCTGGCCCTCATTCCAGCCGTTCACCGGGAGCGGAAAGGGGACTGGAGCGCATCCCTCCAGGTCATTACCCCCTGGGAGAGCCGGATGATTTCCTATCCCATTGGGGCCTTTTCCCGGTGGGGAGATGGGGTGGAACTGCGGCTGGGGGAGAGCTGGTTTTCCAAGGACGGGGTGTATCTGGCGGTAGAAGAGCCGGGCTTTTCCCTGAAGGGGGAACTGCAGTACGGCCCGCTGGCCGTCCCGGGGGAGGATATCATGGGGCCCTTCCGCCGTGTGCCTCACATGCAGTGCGTCCACGGTATCCTGTCCATGAGCCACAGGGTGGACGGGGAAGTGGAACTGAACGGGCGGACGCTTTGGTTTGACAAAGGCCGGGGTTACTGGGAGACCGACCGGGGCCGGTCCTTCCCCAAGCGGTATCTGTGGACCCAGTGTTCCTGGCAGGAGCGGCAGCAAGTGAGCCTTATGCTGGCCGTCGCCCACATCCCTATGGGGCTGGGGTCCTTTACGGGGATTATTTCAGAAATTTTCTTTGCGGGAGAGTCCTTTCGCCTGGCCACCTATCACGGGGCCAAAGTGGTGAGATGGGGAGAAGACGGGGCGGAGATTCGTCAGGGGCGGCTTTGCCTGGCGGCGCAGGTGCTGGAGCGCCATCCTCTGCCCCTCCGGGCCCCTACCGGGGGAAGTATGAGCCGCACCATCCACGAGAGCCTCTTTGCCACCGTCCGGTACCGGCTGTGGGAGGGAGAGAGGCTGCTTTTCGACCACACCGACCCCCAGGCCAGCTTTGAATGGTCGGATGCAGCGCAATAAAATCCGGCCATCTCTGTGGAGATGTCCGGATTTGTTTTTTTATAAAGCTGCGCTGGGCAAGTGATCCACAAAGCCCTGAAGCTGGGCCTGGGAGGTCATTTTGGGCAGCTGGTCCAGGATGGCCTGGCGTTGCTGGGGGGTACAGCTGTCATAGAAGCGAGAGGACTGGGGGTTCTGCCGCAGGAGCACCCCGAAGGCCGCCAGTTGATTATTTGCTTGTTTCATGGTATCACCTCGGCTTTAGTATGCCGGAGTGAGGAAAAATTTATTCTGTACAATGAATGTTCTCAGACTGGCCCTGGATAGATGGTGTAACTGCCAACGCTCCCGTCTTCACGGACATCCGCGGTCTCCAGACCCAGGTCCCAGGCTTCCGCGATCAGATTGACGGGGACGGAAAGGGACAGACCGGAGCGCCGGGCGGACTGGTCCAGCTCCACAGGCACCCCGTTCACCAGAGCGGTGGAGGAATCAGCGGTTACTGTGACAGTCACGCCCCGGTATACGGCTGTAGCGGTGCGGGCGGGGCGGTCATAGAAGTAGTAGGCCCGGATCCCCCGGCACAGTTCCTCCAGATTGGAAAGACAGTCTGGATGGCTGGAGAGGGTAAAGGCGGTGAAGGGGAAAAAGGTGCCCTCGGGCTCCGCTTCGGCGGTGCGGGGGAGGGAGCCGTCCAGGGGGAACTCCCAGCCCCCGTAGAGGAAGGAGAAAAACTCCTCCAGATCCAGAGGGGCGTCAAAGCTGGTACTCACGGTGACCGTGGTGCCCGACAGGTCCGCGGTGCCTTCCAGGGCCCGGCGGTTCACATAGGTGCCGTCCTCCAGGGCGTTGATGGCATCGGTGTTCCCCAGTTCCCAGGGAGGGACAAGGGTACCGTCAGTCTTTTTCAGCCAAAAGAGCTTCAGTTCCTTGGTGTCCATGGGCTCCATGTTGGTAAGGTAATCTCCCTGAACCCAATCACCCCGGCGCTCTAGCGTAAAGGTGCAGCTAAGAGGAGTGAGGACCAGGTCGGTGAGGGTGCCCTTCAGCCCCAGAGCACGGTCTGCCTCCACCTCCTGGCCAGGGGACAGACGAATGGGTTCCACTGGCTGGTCCAGAGGAATTCGGAGGGAGAGATCCTTCCCCAGGAAGGTGAACCACAGCTCCAGAGGTTCGGCTTGCTCGCCTAAATAGTATCCGGCCTCAAGGCGGAAGGCCCAGGTCCGGATGTCTCGGCCGGCGGGCTTTACCTCCCAGGCGGAGGAGAACCCGGCGTAGCGCTCCACATCGCAGGAGAGATCCCAGTTTTCCGGCGTACCCTGCTCCAGGATGTCCAACACCACCCGCTCTTCGTCCTCGGGGGACAGGGAGAGCCCCTCCTCCAGACACTGTGCCCGGTAATGCTTCAGATATCCTTGGGCGATGACCTCGCCGCTAATGAGGCTCTGTATGGCCCGGTCGTTTAGCCCTTGGAGGGTGACCAAGGCAAAGAGGGACTGCCCGTCGTAGAGGCAGCTGTCCACCCGCAGGCGATAATCTCCATTTTCGGCGGTATCCAGGGCGGTCTGGACGTAGGGCTCCACCTGGCTGGTGTCTCCGTTGGGGAAGAAGAGCTCCAACACCCCGGAGCGGTAGGCCACTGCCAGTACCGACCCGGCCATCAGGGCCAGTACAGCGGCAAAGAGGACGATGGATGTTACACTGCGTTTCATAGGCGTTTTCCTTGGCTCGGCCGGAGCAGAGGGCAGCTCATGGTCCTGGTCCAGGGCGGCGTTGACCCGCCGGGAGATGTCATCGGGGTTCAGCTCCGGATATAGGGGCTGGAGCTCCAGGCCTTCCCATAGCTCATGAATGTGACTGGACATAGCTTCCTCCTTTCCCGCCCAGGGCGAGTTTCAGCCGCTGCCGCCCCCGGGCCAGCCGGGTTTTTGCAGTGGACTCCTTGAGTCCCAGGGCGTTGGCCACTTGATAAAGCGGCTCCTCCTGAAAATAATAGCGCAGAAACAAAGTTCGGTCGGGCTCCTCCATCTCCTCCACCAGCTGCCGCAGATGGCGGTGGAGAGCCTGTTGCTCGCACAGCTCCTCGGGGCCGGGACGGCTGTCGGGGAGGTGGCTTGGGATCTCCTCTGTCTCCCGGCGGCTTCGCAGCTTGCTGTAGGCCAGGTTCCGGACAATTACCGCCAGAAAGGGCCTCAGAGAGCGGCCGGGCTCTACCTGGTCCCGGCTGCGCCAAAGGGCTAAAAAGGCGTCGGAGACCACCTCTTCCAGATCCTCCCGGCTGGGGGAGGGACCCAGGGCCCGGGCGGCCACCGCGGTGAGGTAGTGGGTGTAGCCCTGGATGATCTCCTCCAGGGCCTGGCGCTCTCCGGTCTGGAGCCGCAAAATCAGGGCTTGCTCGTCCAAGGAGTTTCCTCCTTTCCATTTCATTTTTGGGAACCCCCGCGCAGGTTTGGTTCTGCTTTTAGGTACGAGAGAACACGGTTCCAGGTTTCAAAAATTTGAAAAACCCGCACCGTTTTTCGGCGCGGGCTTTTTTAATAGGTGTGGGTGCATACGGTGCGGATCTTCTCCTGGATGGATTTCAGGTCCCAAAAGGTATCCGGCCGCTTGGAGGGGTCCCGGAGAATGGCGGCGGGGTGATATACGGCGGTCATCCATACGCCGGATTTTTCCGTCCACTGTCCGTGTTCCCGGGTGATTTTGAAGTCCTCACGGATGAGCCGGCAGGCGGCAATGCGTCCCAGGCACACGATGATTTTGGGCCGGATCAGGGCCACCTGGGCGCGGAGGTAATCGATGCAGGCATCCTGCTCGGTGTTCAGCGGGTCCCGGTTCTGAGGCGGGCGGCACTTGACGATGTTGGCGATGTAGACGTTTGACTCTCGGCTCAGGTCGATAAGCTCCAGCATGTCGTCCAGCAGCTTTCCTGCCCGGCCCACAAAGGGGATGCCCTGCAGGTCCTCCTGCTCTCCCGGGCCCTCACCAATGCACATGATCTCCGCGTTCCGGGGTCCCACCCCGAATACCACGTGGTGCCGGGTGTCCGCCAGGGCGCAACGCTGGCAGTTCAGACAGGCCTGCTCCAGCTCTTCCCAGGTCTTGCCCATTGCTTCCGCCTCCTCTTTTTTTCAGTAAAGTCAGTATAGCACGGCAGGGGGCATGTGGAAAGTTTTTTTGGCGAGAAAAAATTTTCCACACAGCAAGGCCAAATTTTTCCAGGTAGATAGTCCCGAACTATACAATATATGGTGCTGCGTGGAAACATAAAACCTTATATATTGAAAAAATAAAAGGAAGAAAACAGGAAAAATAAAAATTAGAACGTATGTTTTACACAAAAAAAGACGTTTTTTTTCCTAAAAACAGGCGGTTTTCTACAAAATTACAAGAAAAAAACTCTTGCATTTTATGTCAACAGCCTTTATACTAAAATCCATAGTGGAGCAAAGTGGAGTAAAATCCCTTGTTTAACCACAAAAGTGGAGGGAAGGTGAGGAGATGACCGGTACATACGAGCACAGCATCGATGCCAAAGGCCGGCTCTTCATCCCTGCCAAGCTCCGGGAGGAGCTGGGTGTCACCTTCTATCTGGCCATGGGCGTGGACGCTTGCCTTGCCATCTACCCTCAGGCCACCTGGGACCGCTTTACAGAAAAGTTTGCCTCCCTGCCCATGAGCCAGTCCAAGGCCATGCGCCCCCTGTTTGCCAACGCAGCCAAGTGTGAGCTGGACAGCCAGGGGCGTATCGTCATCCCTCAGAAGCTGCGCAAGTATGCGGGCCTGGAGAAAGACGTGGTGATCATCGGGGTCAATGACCGGGCAGAGATCTGGTCGGCCGATGCCTGGAATGCCCAGGAAGAGGAAGAGATGACCCCGGAGAAGATGGCCGCCTGTATGGCAGAGCTGGGATTTTAAAACATTTGGGAAAAGACTTGCATTACATTGCGTCTGAGGCGAAGACTTTGCGGCCGTTCAGGAAGGAGGGGCGATGTATGAGTGAATTTACCCACCGTCCCGTCCTGCTGGACGAGTGCATTGAGGCGCTGAACATCCGCCCGGAGGGAATCTATCTGGACGGAACTCTGGGCCGGGCGGGGCACAGCCGGGAGATTGCCAAACGGCTGACCTCCGGACGGCTTATCTGTGTGGACCGGGACGACGCCGCCCTGGAGGCCGCTCAGGAGCGATTGGCCCCCTGGATGGACAAGGTTACCCTGGTCCACAGTAACTTTGACCGGGTGGACGACATATTGGACGAGCTGGGAATTCCCGGCGCGGACGGGATGCTCTTTGATCTGGGGGTTTCTTCGCCGCAGCTGGACGACGGAGCCCGGGGCTTCTCCTATATGGCGGACGCCCCCCTGGACATGCGTATGGACCGGGACGAGGGACTCACTGCCGCCGATGTGGTAAACACATGGAGCCAGGAGGAATTAAAGCGCATCCTCACCCAGTATGGCGAGGAGCGCTACGCCCATCAGATTGCCGGGGCGATTGTCCGCCGGCGGGAGGAGCGGCCCATCGCCACCACCCTGGAGCTGGTGGAGGTCATTAAAAGTGCCATGCCTGCCCGGGCGCTGAAGGAAAAGCTGCACCACGCCAGGTGTTGCTTTGAGGTCATCCGCATCGCCGTCAACGACGAGCCGGGGTCGGTGGAGCGGATGATTGACCGGGCGGTGCCCCGACTCAACAAGGGCGGACGGCTGGCCGTCATCACCTTCCACTCCCTGGAGGACCGGATCGTGAAGACGGGGCTTGCGGGCTTTGCCCGGGGCTGTACCTGCCCCCCGGACTTTCCCGTGTGTGTGTGCGGGAAGACCCCGGACGTGAAGCTGGTGAATAAAAAGCCCATCCTTCCCTCTGAGCAGGAGCTGGAGGAGAACCCGCGTGCCCGCAGCGCCAAGCTTCGGGTGGCGGAGAAATTAAAAGAAATTGGATTTGGAAGAAACGGATGAAAAGGAGATGAGTGCCATGGCTGCCTATCGCCGCCGAAGCACAACCACATATAACACCTATGGCAGCGTGGCCTATGCCCCCGCCTATGACGGTTCCGCCGTTCGGGTACCCCGGCGGCAGGAGGAGGTCTACCAGCCTGCACCCCGTCCCCGGCAGCGTCCTCTGGTGCGCAAGCGGGCCCTGGTCCGGGCTCAGGCCCAGGTGCGTCAGGCCGGCCAGGTTGCTCCCTTTGCGGTGGTGGGCTTTCTGGCGGTGGCGGTGTTTGCCGTTATGCTCATTATGAGTTATGCCCAGTTGGCGGTGGCTAACGATCAGATGGTCTCCCTGCGCAGCCAACTCAGCGACCTGCAGACGGAGAACGCCACCCTCACCGCCCAGTATGAGAAGGTTTTTGACATGGACAAGCTCCAGGCCGCCGTGGGCAGCGAGATGGTTCGTCCCAGCAGCGACCAAGTGGTGTACATCGACCTGTCCGAGCCCGACTCCGTCACTGTGTACGGGGAGGAGCGCTCCGACGGGATTCTGGGGGCCCTGAAGGGGGCCGGCCAGGTGCTGGGCAGCATTGTGGAATATTTCCGCTGAGTGGGTCGTATAGATAAGCAGAAACGGCCCCAGCGGCCAGACGAAAGAGAGAAACAAGGGGCGAAAAAAGTTCCTCTCTTGCTCCTTTTAGTTGGCAGTCGGAGGAGCAAGAGAGGAGCTTTTTGCCATGTTCCCAAGGGGGGAATCTTACTATGACAGACCGATATGACCGGCAGGAGCGGCGCAGCGCCGCTCCCACCCAGACCCGGGGCACCCATTCCAAACGGAGCATCTTCCGCCGTACGGTGCTGATGATGGTGGTGTGCGGAGTGCTCATGTTCATCCCGCTGGGCTGGAAGCTGTGGGACATTGCCATTGTCCACCACGACGAATATCAGCTGAAGGCCAGCAACCAACAGACCTTGGATATGGCGGTGTCCGCCTCCCGGGGGAACATCTATGACCGAAACGGAAACGTGATGGCCATGTCGGCTACGGTGTATAACCTGATCCTGTCTCCCAACGACCTGGTCAAGAGTGTGCCCACCGAGGATGAGGAGGGCAACGAACTGAGCGACTCCCTCTATGAGGCGGCCATTTCCGCCAAGCAGGAGCAGGTGAAGCGGGACCTGATGGCCCTCATTCCAACCCTGGACGAGGAGAAGCTGGACACCCAGGTCCACGCCACCAAATACTCCTACCGGGAGGTTAAAACCAACATCGAGGAGGAGGACGCCGAGGCCATCCGGGAGTATATTTCCGAGAACAAGACCTCCGCTTACCTCTACCTGATTCCCAGCACCAAGCGTTACTACCCCTATTCCAGCCTGGCTTCCCAGGCTCTGGGCTTTGTCAACGCGGAGGGCGGAGCCTACGGCATCGAGGCCTGGTATGACGACCTGCTGGAGGGGACTGCCGGCCGGGTGGTGACCACCAAGACGGGCAACGGTGTGGAGATGTTCAACACCTACTCCGAGTATATCGATGCCCAGGATGGCTATGATGTGACGCTGACCATTGACGCCACCATCCAGTCCTATCTGGAAAAGGCCATCGAAGAGGGCATCCAGGACTACGCTGTGCAGAACGGAGCCTTCGGAATTGCCATGAATCCCAAAACGGGGGAGATCCTGGCCATTGCCAGCTCCCCGGACTTTGATCCCAACAACTACTCTCTCATCTCCGATGAGATTTTGAACGCCTCCATCGACACCAACGCCGAGACCATCTACCAGCAGCTCAAGGCCAACAACACCGAGAACCTTACCGATGAGGAACTCCGTTCCCAGGCCCGGGGCCAGGCCTATAACCAGGCGGTCATGGCCCAGTGGCGCAGCAAGGCGGTAAACGACACGTACGAGCCCGGTTCCACCTTCAAGGCCATCGTCCTGTCCATGGCTCTGGAGGAGGGACTGGTAGACGAGAGCGACACCTTTACCTGTACCGGCGGCGTGAAGGTGGAGGGTTATCCCAATATCATTCGCTGTTCCAAGCGAGACGGACACGGTACCCAAACTTTGGCAGAGGCCGTACAGCACTCCTGCAACCCCGCCTTTATCGCCATCGGCCAGCGGCTGGGTGTGGAGCGGTTCTATGAATATTTCCAGGCCTTTGGCTATACGGAGATGACCGGCGTGGATCTGCCCAGTGAGGCCGAGGGCATCAACTGGGGCAGCTCCATGACCAACGTGGACCTGGCGGTGGCCTCCTTCGGCCAGCGCTTCACCACCACCCCCATCCAGCAGATTACCGCCTTCTCCGCCGTCATCAACGGCGGCAAGCTTATGCAGCCCTATATCGTCAAGAGCGTTACCGACCAGAACGGCAATGTCATCCAGAATACCGAGCCCACCCTGGTGCGCCAGGTGGTCAGCGAGCAGACCAGCCGCCGGGCCACCGCCATTTTGGAGAGCGTCGTCAGCGAGCCCAAGGGCTCGGGCCACAACGCCTACCAGGCGGGCTACCGCATCGGCGGCAAGACCGGTTCCTCCGAGACGGGGGACAGGAGCCGTATCATCGTCTCCTTTATCGGCTTTGCTCCGGCGGATGATCCGGAACTGGTGGTGCTGCTGGCCTTTGATAAGCCGGAGCAGACCTATGAGGGAAGCAACTGGTCCACCACTGGCGTCTATATCAGCGGCGGCAACATGTCCGCCAAAACCGCCGGCCCCATGCTGGCCAATATGCTGGACTACCTAGGCATTGAGAAGGAATATACCGCCGAGGAATCCGCCGCCGTGGATGTGTCCGCCCCCAAGGTGACCGGCATGACCGTGGACCAGGCGGAGGACGCTCTGAAGGAGAAAAACCTCAGCTACCGTACCATGGGTTCCGGAGATACCGTTACCTCCCAAATTCCCACCGCGGGGGCCAGCGTGCCCGGAGGATCCACCGTGATTTTGTACCTGGGAGACACCAAGCCCGCCGAGACCGGCACGGTCCCCGATGTGACGGGGCTGAGCTACGAGGCGGCCAAGACCAGACTGGAAAACGCCGGCTTCTTTATGCGGGCGGCCGGTGTGAGCACCTATTACACCAACACCACTACCGCCGACAGCCAAAGTATTCCCGGCGGAGAGACCGCCGCCATCGGCACGGTGGTGGACGTCCAGTTCTTCAACATGGTGGAGGACGGCGCAGTAGCGGTAGACTAAAAAGCCTGCCCCAGGAGGTTCCCCGCCTGCAGGCGGGAAAAGAAGGTGAAATCTGTGTTTTGGGCGGCTTTGCTGCCCCCAAAAACACTTCTCAGGCCGCAAGTGTGCCCATAGGGCGCGCACGGCGGACTGCAACTTAGATCAAAAAAGCGGCTTACCGCTTTTTTGAAGAGAGAAAATGAAACCCGCCCTGTGAGGGGTGATCCCATGAAGCTGTGCGATTTATTGGCCGGCGTCCCCCTCACGGGGGGAGAGGTAAACCCTGATATGGAAATTTCTTCCATATCATACGACAGCCGGACATTGGAGCCCGGCGCGCTGTTTGTGGCCCTGCCCGGAGAAAAAACCGACGGGCACCGCTTTATCCGGCAGGCGCTGGAGAAGGGGGCGGCGGCGGTGGTCTGTTCCGCGCCGCCTGACAGTCCCGGCCCCTGGCTGGAAACGGAGGACCCAAGGCTGGCTCTGGCCCTTCTCTCCGCCAACTGGTTTGGCCGGCCGGGGGAGAGGATGAAGCTGGTAGCGGTCACCGGCACCAACGGCAAGACCACTACCACCAGCCTGCTGAAGGAGCTGCTGGAGCGGGTTCTCCATGTCAAGGTGGGGCTGATCGGAACCAACCGGAACATGATTGGCCCGCGGGAGCTGCCCGCCCACCGCACGACTCCCGAGAGCTATGAACTCCAGGGGCTTTTAAGGCAGATGGCCGACGAGGGCTGTACCTATGTGGTGATGGAGGCCTCCTCCCACGCCCTGGTCCAGCACCGTACAGCGGGGCTCACCTTTGATGCGGGGGTGTTTACCAACCTCACCCAGGACCATCTGGATTACCACCACACCATGGAGGCGTACCGCCGGGCCAAGGGCCTGCTGTTTGGCCAGTGCAAACAGGCGGTGCTCAACCTGGACGACGAGGCGGGGCAGTGGTACTTGGAGCACATCTCCTGCCCCGCCATAACCTATTCGGAGAATCAGGCCCGGGCGGACCTGTGTGCCCGGAACATCCGCCTGTTTCCCAGTCATGTGGAGTTTGAAGCCCTGACCCTGGGCCGCCTGGCCCGGGTATACCTGCCTATCCCAGGAGGCTTTTCCATCTACAATGCCCTGGCCGCCCTGAGTACCGGCCTGGCTCTGGGACTGGACCTGAACGATATGGCCCGGGCCATGCCCGCCGTTCACGGAGTGAAGGGCCGGGTGGAGGTAGTGCCGGTGCCCCGGGCTTACACAGTGCTCATTGACTACGCCCATTCCCCCAATGCCCTGGAGAATATTCTGATGACTGCCCGGGACTTCACCGCCGGAAGGCTGATCTGCCTGTTTGGATGCGGCGGAGACCGGGACCGGAGCAAGCGCCCCATGATGGGAGCGGTGGCGGGGGAGCTGGCTGATGTGGCTGTGATTACCTCCGATAACCCCCGCACCGAGCAGCCTGAGGCCATCATTGCCGACATCCTGCCCGGACTGGAGGGCCAGAGCGCCCAGGTCCATGTGGAGCCGGACCGTCGAAAAGCCATTGCCTGGGCCCTATCTCAGGCCGGGCCGGGGGATGTGATCGTTCTGGCCGGAAAGGGCCACGAGACCTACCAGGAGATCCAGGGGGTACAGTACCACCTGGACGAGCGGGAGGTGGTAGCGGCATGGTTCGCCCGCCGGGCGTCCGGAAGCTCCGCACCGCCAGGAAAAGGACAAAATGAGACTGGAAAAGTGCCGGCGGATGTAGTATAATCATTTGCTATGTGTGTGGCCCTTTGTGTGGGCCGATGTTCAAAAGAGAAAGAGGTTTTGACCATGACATTCATCCTCAGCTTCATCGTGGCCTTCGGGGTGGCGGCTATTCTGGGGCAGGTATTCATTCCCCTGCTGCACCGCCTGAAGGCGGGGCAGGCCATCCGGGAGGACGGCCCCACCTGGCATATGTCAAAACAGGGCACCCCCACCATGGGCGGGGTGATGTTTATTCTGGCTATCGCTGTGGCGATTGTGGCCTCGGGCTGGGAGGAAATCCAGCGGGGAAACTGGAACCATATCTATGTGTTCCTTTTTGCCCTGGTCTTTGGCCTCATTGGCTTTATCGATGACTTCCAGAAGCTGCGCCACCATGCCAATGAGGGCCTTACCGCCCCCCAGAAGTTCCTGCTTCAGCTGGCGGCGGCCATTGCCTTCACGGTGCTCATGCGCAGCCAGGGCTATTTGACCCCGAACCTCTTCATTCCCTTCCTGAATGTGGCCATTCCCATGCCCTGGGTGGTGTACATGGTCTTTGCTGCCTTTGTCATGGTGGGCACGGTGAACGCTGTGAACCTCACCGACGGCATCGACGGTCTGGCGACCGGGGTGACCATCCCCGTGGCGCTCTTTTACATGGCGGTGTCCGCCTGGTTTGGCCGCAACGACCTGGCCATCCTGGCCGCCGCCCTGGTGGGCGGTCTGGCCGCCTTCCTCATCTATAACTTCCACCCCGCCAAGGTCTTTATGGGAGATACCGGTTCCCTGTTTTTGGGCGGAATGGTGTGCGGCACGGCCTTCGCGCTCGACATTCCCCTGGTCATCCCCAGCATTGGAGTTGTGTATGTGGCGGAGGTGCTCTCCGACATCATTCAGGTGGTCTACTTCAAAAAGACCCACGGCAAGCGCTTTTTCCGCATGGCTCCCCTTCACCACCACCTGGAGTTGGGCGGGTGGAGCGAGACGAAGCTCTTCTGCGTGTTTTCTGGCCTGACCCTGGCCCTGTGCTGCCTGGCCTTTTTGGGAGTCATGGACCGGTATCCGGTGTAATAGAATGAATCAAACCCTTTGGCCGTGGCTGTGCCGCGGCCAAAGGGAAATCTTGAAACAGTAAGCTTTTTGCGATGCGGAAAGAAGGTGATCCCCATGGCTCGAAAACCCAAGCGCGACCTGACCCTGGAGGAGCAGCTGGCCCGGGGGCCCATTGATCTGCCGTTTCTTATGCTGGTCTTGTTGCTGGTGGGGATCGGCCTGGTGATGCTTTTTTCCGCCTCTTACGCCACGGCGTATTATGACTCCAGCGTAGGCAACGACCCGCTCTATTACTTCAAGCGCCAGGCCCTGTTTGCAGCGGGCGGCCTTGGAATTATGTATGTGGTCAGCAAGATCAATTATCAGACGCTGCGGGCCCTGTCCTTTCCTCTGCTGGGCGGCTCCATTTTTCTGCTGCTGCTCATCTACACGCCCTTCGGCGTGACCATCAACGGGGTGACCCGGTGGCTCAATGTGTTCTTGGTGGCCGGGCCTACCTTCCAGCCCTCGGAGATCGCCAAGGTGGCGGTCATTATCTTCTTTGCCGCCCGCCTCTCTAAGCGAGACACGGAGAAGAAGAAAAAATTTACCCGCCGTACCAGCTGGGGCCGTTTTCTGAACTTTTTGGAAAAAATCGGCTTTCTGGAGCTGGTGCCCTACGGCGTGGTGCTGCTCATCGTGCTGGTTCTGGTGGTGTTTGAGCCCCATATGTCCGGCACCATCCTCATCATGGTGGGAGCGGCATCGGTGCTGTTTGTCTCCGGCATTAACCTGGGCTGGTTCATCGGCCTGGGCAGCATAGCGGTGTTGGGGCTGGCGGTAATCATCCGCTTCACCGACTACATGACCCGAAAGATGAACCTGTGGCTGGATCCCTGGTCCTACCCCCAGGAGGGCGGCTATCAGATCATTCAGTCTCTGCTGTCCATCGCCTCGGGAGGCCTTTTGGGCAAGGGGCTTGGCAACAGTATTCAAAAGTTCAACTACCTGCCTGAGCCGGAAAACGACATGATCTTTTCCATCGTGGTGGAGGAGCTGGGCCTTTTGGGCGGCGGACTGGTACTGCTGCTGTTTGCCATGCTCATTTTGCGGGGCTACTGGCTGGCCCTCCATGCCCGGGATAAATTCGGTACCCTGATGGTGGTGGGCATCACCACCCTGCTGGCCGCCCAGGTGTTTTTGAACATCGGCGTGGTCACAAACCTCATTCCCAATACCGGCATCTCCCTGCCCTTCTTCAGCTACGGCGGCACTGCCTTGATGATCCAGCTGGCTCAGATGGGCGTGATCCTGAGTGTTTCCCGGCAAATCCCCGCTCCGAAGAAGGATTAAATTCACGACTGAGGTGTTGACATGAATATTCTCTTTACCTGCGGCGGCACCGCCGGCCATGTAAACCCCGCGGTGGCTCTGGCCCGGGTGTTTCAGGAAAAAAATCCCGGCTGCCGGGTGCTCTGTGTGGGGGCGGACGGCGGAATGGAAAACAAGCTGGTTCCCAAGGAGGGCTACCAGATCCGCTCGGTGACCATCACCAACTTCCGCCGTTCCTTTGCTCCGGGGGATATTGTTCACAACCTGGGTACCCTGGTAAATATGCAGCGCTCCAAAGGTCAGGCCCGGGCCATTCTGGATGAGTTCAAGCCCGACCTGGTGGTGGGCACCGGCGGCTATGCCTCTTACCCGGTGGTCAATGAGGCTGCCCGGCGGAAAATTCCCACCGCCGTCCACGAATCCAACGCGGTCCCCGGCCTGACCACCAAGGCGCTTTCCAAGGTAGTGGATCGGGTGATGGTGGGATTTGAGGAGAGCCGCAGCCACTATGATGATCCCTCCAAGGTTGTGGTCACCGGAACCCCCGTCCGTGGGGATTTCTTCCGCTATACCCGGGAGGAGGCCCGGGCGAAGCTGGGCTTCACCGATGAGCGGCCTTTGCTGCTGTCCTACTGGGGCTCTCTGGGGGCGGAGGTCATGAACCAGAAGATGGTGGACTTCATTGCCAAGGAGTGCTATGAGGGGGCCCCCTGGCGGCACATTCACGGCGCGGGCCGGGATTTCCCCTGGATGCAGGAGGAACTGCTGCGCCGAGGTTTGCAGCTTGGAGACAACGGCGTGGAGGTCCGGGAGTATATTTACGATATGCCCCTGGTCATGGCGGCTGCCGACCTGGTGCTGTGCCGGGCAGGCGCTTCTACCATTTCGGAGATTACCGCCATTGCAAAGCCTGCGGTGCTGGTGCCCTCCCCCAATGTGGCTGCCAACCACCAGGAGAAAAACGCCCGGATTCTCTCCGATCAGGGGGCGGCGGTCCTCCTGCGGGAGCAGGACTGCGTGGAAAATACCCTCTACGACGAGGCGGCTCTTATCCTGCGGGAGCGTGACCGGCGGGAGAAGATGGTGCGGGCCCTGAAGAATATGGCGGTGCCCGATGCCAGTGAGAAGATCTATGAGACCCTGATTGGGATTATGAAGTAAAGAAGGTCGCCGCCGCAGCGGGAAAACGGTCCATCAGCCCTGCGCACCACGGCTCGGCCTTTGGCATCGGCGGGCCACGCCTGTGCGCCGCGGGCGGCTTCCCTCCGATTCGGGCTTGAAACAGGCCCGGTGGGCGGGCCTTCGGTTTCTCGCCCTCACTGCGGTCCATCCGCCCTGCGCACCACGGCTCGGCCTTTGGCATAGGATAGCCCAAATCCAGACAATTTGGAGGCTATCCCATGAGTTATTATGAAATTCAGGGCGGACGGCCCCTGGAGGGCCGGCTGGCGATTCACGGAGCAAAGAACAGCGTTCTGCCTATTTTAGCCGCTGCCCTTCTGGCCCCGGGGGAGAGCGTCATTGAAAACTGTCCCCGCCTGTCCGATGTGTCCGCCACCTTGGACATTCTGCGCCTGCTGGGCTGCAAGGTGGAGTGGGAGGGTGACACGGTTACCGTGGATGCCTCGCTCCTTAGCCGCTGCTGTGTGCCCGAGAGTTTAATGCGCGAAATGCGTTCCTCGGTGATCTTCCTGGGGGCGCTGCTGGCCAGAGTGGGGGAGGCGGAGCTCTTTTACCCCGGAGGCTGTGAGCTGGGCCCAAGACCCATTGATTTACATCTGGCTGCTCTGCGTACGCTGGGGGCGGAGATTTTGGAAGAGCAGGGGAGCCTGTGCTGCCGCCGGGGAGGAACGCACCCGGGTGACCGGGAGATCTGCCTGTCCATCCCCAGCGTGGGGGCTACGGAAAACGCCATGCTGGCCGCCTGCGGCCGGGAAGGGATCACCACCATTGTGGGGGCCGCCCGGGAGCCGGAGATCGTGGATCTGCAGGGCTTTCTGCTGGCCATGGGAGCCCGGATACAGGGGGCAGGGGAAAGCGTTATTACCGTGCAGGGAGGCATGCCCCTCCATCCTGCCCATTACCGGGTGATGGGAGACCGGATGGCTGCCGCCACCTATCTGTGCGCTGCCGCAGCGGCCGGGGGACAGGTGGAGATTACCGCTGTGGACCCCAACACCCTCACGGCCGTCCTTGCCTGCCTCAGTCAGGCGGGATGCCGGCTGCAAACCGGAGAAAACCTGGTTGCCCTGGAGCACCGGGGCCCTCTGTCCGGAATTCCTCCTGTGCGCACCGCGCCCTATCCCGGCTTTCCCACCGACGCCCAGGCGGTTTTGATGGCCGCCCTGGCGGGAGGCAGGGGGAGCACCATGTTTGTGGAAAATATGTTTGAAAGCCGCTATGGCCATGTGGATGAACTGCGCCGCATGGGGGCGGAGATTCAGATTGACGGTCGGGTGGCCGTGGTCACCGGAGCGGGGAAGCTTCGGGGGGCGGCTCTGCGGGGCACCGACCTGCGGGGCGCCGCCGCGCTGGCTGTGGCTGCTCTGGGGGCGGAGGGAGTCAGCACCCTGTCCCAGCTGCGCCATATCCGCCGGGGATATGAGAATTTTGCCGGCAACCTGCGCCAGCTGGGGGCAGAGATCCGGGAGTTTACTTAACAGAACACCGGCCGGGATACCCGGCCGCTGGCAAGGAGCGTACCATGGCAAGAAGAAGCAGCCGCAGCAGAAAACGAAGGCGCAGCAGGGGCCGACTGGGGCCGCTGTTCAAGCTGCTGTGCCTGTTGACCCTGGTGGTGGCTCTGACAGCGGGTGCTACAGTCTTTTTCCGGGTGGAGCAGGTGGTGGTCACCGGCAACAGCCGCTACACCCAGGACGAGATTGTGGAAGTCACCGGAATTGAAAAGGGCGATAACCTCTACGGCTGGAACAAGTTTGCCATCGCCCAGCGCCTGCGCCAAACCCTCCCCTACATTGGAGAGGTGACCATTCGCCGGGCACTGCCCAGCACCATCCTCATCACGGTGGTGGAGTGGGATGCCGTGGCCCGGGTAGAGCCTCCCACCGCCCAGGAGCTGCTGGCGCTTCAGGGAGAGCTGGAGGAGGAAGAGTCGGTACAGAACAAGGAAGCGGAGGACACCTCCGCCGGGGATACCTCCGGGGATGCCTCGGAAAACGGAGCGGTTACCGATGTATCGGCCGTGGCCCAGCAGCCCTGGCTCATCAGCGTAAAGGGAAAGCTTCTGGAGCAGGCCGCCGGGGACGGCAGCGCCATCTCCGTCACCGGCCTTGCCGCGCTGGTGCCTCAGGCGGGCACTGCGCTGGCCGTGCCCCAAAGCCAGCAGGTCAAGCTGGATGCGCTGTTGGCGCTGCTGGGAGAAATGGAGCAGGCCGGAATGCTGCAGGACTTTTCCTCCATTGCTCTGGGCTCCACCCAGATGGAGCTTCGCTACCTGGACCGCTTCACGGTGAAGATGGATCTTGGGGCGGATTTTGCCTATGAGCTCCAGGTGATTTCCACCGTGCGGGCGGACCTGGAACAGAAGCACGGGGAGCAGGTGAGCGGCACCATGGACCTGACCCAGGAGGACTATCAGGTTGTCTTTTCTCCGGACTGAAGCAAGGAAGAAGACCCCTGTCAAAACCTGGGGAAACAGGGGGGAAAAAATCGCGTAAAGTTTGTAAGGATCGCTGATTTCCTCTTGACCAACGCTGGAAACCGCGATACAATGGATTAACTAAATCTTGATTTTCTTCGGGGTGCCCACACAATACCTTGATGCGGGGCCAACCCCACTTTACATAGGACATAGGAGGAACGAAATATGGCGTTCGGGTTGGATATGGGACCGGATAACGTAGTCAATATCAAGGTAATCGGCGTAGGCGGCGGCGGCAACAACGTGGTCAACCGCATGGTGCGCACCGGTACCAAGGGCGTGGAGTTCATCGCCGTCAATACGGATAAGCAGGCGCTGACCGTCTCCGCCGCGACCCAGAAGATTCAGATCGGCGAGAAGCTGACCAACGGTCAGGGCGCCGGCTCCGATCCCGAGGTGGGCCGCAAGTCTGCCGAGGAGAACCGTACCCAGATCTCCAAGGCCCTGGAGGAGGCCGACATGGTCTTCATCACCGCCGGTATGGGCGGCGGCACCGGTACCGGCGCGGCTCCTATTGTGGCCGATATTGCCAAGGAGCTGGGCGTGCTTACCGTGGGCGTGGTCACCAAGCCCTTCCGGTTTGAGGGCATGCGCCGGATGAAGCAGGCTGAGGGAGGTATTGCGGAGCTGCGCAACAAGGTAGACTCCCTGGTCATCATCCCCAACGAGCGGCTGAAGCTGGCCACCGACCAGAAGATCACCATGGTCAACGCCTTTGAGATTGCTGACGATGTGCTGCAGCAGGCCGTCCAGTCCATCTCCGACCTCATTAAGAACACTGGTTTTATCAACCTGGACTTTGCCGATGTGTCTGCCGTTATGAAGGATGCCGGCCGGGCTCACATGGGAGTGGGCCGTGCCGCGGGCAAGAACAAGGCCGAGGAGGCTGCCAAGATGGCCATCTCCAGCCCCCTGCTGGAGACCTCCATCAATGGTGCCAAGGGCGTTCTGATCAACGTTACCGGTTCCATGGACATTGGCCTGGAGGAAGTGGAAACCGCCGCCAATCTGGTTCAGGAGGCTGCACATCCCGAGGCCAACATCATCTTCGGCGCTGCCTTTGATGAGAGCCTGGAGGACGAGATCCGCGTTACCGTCATTGCCACCGGCTTTGATGAGGCCGCCAAGGAGGCCGCTGCCCCTGCGGTTGCCCCCGCCAAGGCGGACGCTCCGGTTCAGGCTGCCCAAGCCCCCGCGCAGGCTGCCGCCCAGGAGGAGGCCCCCGCAGCCGCCCCTGCCCAGGAGAAATCCCCCGTCAGCGATGACGACTGGGACATCCTGGAGCGGATTTTCAGCAAGAAGAGATAACAACATCGTCCCGCCGGAACCGGCGGGACGATGTTTTTCAGAAAAGGCAAGATAACACAGAAAAACGAGTATTTTTTCCCAGACGAAACCCTCTGGACGTGGTATAATGAAAACAAATCAATACCCCTGTATTGGGGGAGAGACGAGGGCAGCCTATGAACAGTCAAGAAAATCTCCGCGCCATCAAGGTCATCGGGCACCGCAACCCGGACACGGATTCCATCTGTTCCGCTATCGCGTACAGCCGCCTGAAGAATATTCTGGACCCGGAACACCCCTGCAAACCCTGCCGGGCGGGTCTTTTGAACCGGGAGACCGAGTTTGTCCTGGACTATTTCCAGGTCCCCTCCCCCCAGCTCTATACCGATGTGAGCCCCCAGATTCGGGACGTGGACATCCGCACCATGGAGGGCGTGGACGGGGAGACCAGCCTGCGCCGGGCCTGGATGATCATGCGTGACCAGCAGATCGACACCCTTTGTATTGTGGATGAGGAGCAGAAGCTCAAGGGCGTCATCACCGTCAAGGACGTGGCCACGGCCAACATGGACGGTCTGGATACCCACATCCTGGAGAAGGCGGAGACCAGCTATCAGAACATTCTGGACATTCTGGAGGGTACTGTGCTGGTGGGCGACATTGAGGGCAAACGGGTGACCGGACGGATTATCATTGGTTCGGGCAGCGCCGAGCAGATCGAGAAGTCCATCTCCCCGGGGGATGTGGTCATCGTAGCCAACCGCAGTGAGAGCCAGCTGGCCGCCATTGAGATGGGGGCGGGCTGCGTGGTGGTGTGCGCCGACAGCAAGGTGTCCCGTACCATCCGGATGCTGGCCGAGGAGCAGGGCTGCATTATGATCGGCACCCCCAAGAGTACCTATGTAGCCGGTCAGATGATCAGCCAGGCGGCCCCCATCCGCCACTACATGACCGAAAACGGTCTGCTCACCTTCACCCTCAACAGCTCCGTGGAGGCGGCCACTAAGGTGATGACCTCGGTGCGCTACCGCTATTTCCCGGTGCTGGACGACGAGGGGCGGTATGTGGGCGTGGTTTCCCGCCGGAATATGATGGGCCTGCACAAAAAGCAGCTCATCCTGGTGGACCACAATGAGAAAAATCAGGCGGTGGAGGGCATCGACCAGGCGGAGATTCTGGAGATTATCGACCACCACCGCATCGGCTCCATGGAGACCGATGGACCGGTATATTTCCGCAACGTGCCGGTGGGCTGTACCTCCACCATCATCTATCAGATGTATGAGGAGAACGGGGTGGAGATCGACAAGACCACCGCAGGACTCATGCTCTCCGCCATTTTGTCCGACACCCTCATGTTCCGCAGCCCCACCTGCACCGCTGTGGACGAGCGTACCGCCCGGAAGCTGGCCCAGCTTGCCGGAGTGGATCTGGAGACCTATGCCGACGCCATGTTTGAACACGGCGGGGACGTGAGCGGGAAGACCGCGGAGGAGATCTTCAACACCGACTATAAGATCTTTGACAGCGGCGCCGTCCGCTTTGGCGTGGGCCAGGGCAGCTATATGGTGGAGCGCAACCGGAAGGCCAGCCAGGCCCTCCTGGCCCCCTATCTGCCCATTGCCCTGGAGAAGCAGGGGCTGGATTACATCTTCTACATGTTTACGGATGTGCGGGGCGCCAATACCGAATTGCTCATGGCCGGTAAGGGAGCGGAGTCCCTGGTGGCCCGGGCCTTCCAGGTGGAGGTAAAGGATGGAATTGCCGTTTTGCCCGGTGTAGTCAGCCGGAAAAAGCAGCTGCTGCCCCGGATCATCAACACCATCCGGGAAGAGGAGCAGGAATAACAAAGGGGGGAACATCTCCCCAAACAGAAGAAAACGCCGCCGGAAGCATTGCTTCCGGCGGCGTTTGTTTGGTTGTTGGAAAGAGGCCTGTAGGGGGCTCAGCCGCCCAGATAGGCCCGCTTGATCTCGGGGCTTCGGATGAGCTCCTCGCCGGTGCCGGTGGTGACCACATTGCCCGTCTCCAGCACATAGCCCCGGTGGGCCACGGACAGAGCCATCTGGGCGTTTTGTTCTACCAGGAGGATGGTGGAGCCGTTGCGGTTCAGATCCTGAATGATCTCAAAAATCTGTTCCACCAGAATGGGGGCAAGGCCCATGGAGGGCTCGTCCAGCATGAGCAGCTTGGGGTGGGACATGAGAGCCCGGCCCATAGCCAGCATCTGCTGCTCGCCGCCGGAGAGCGTACCGGCAACCTGCCTGCGGCGCTCCTTCAGCCGGGGGAAGAGGGCGTAGACCATCTCCAGGTCCTTGGGAATCCCGGCGGGGGGCTGAGTGTAGGCTCCCATCTCCAGGTTTTCCTCCACGGACATCTGGAGGAAGACCCGACGGCCTTCAGGCACCTGGGCCAGGCCGTGGGAGACCAGCTTGTCGGGGCTGATGTGCTGGATCTCCTTGCCGTCAAAGGTGATGCGCCCGGTCTTGGAGCGCAGCAGGCCCGAGATGGTCTGCAAAGTGGTGGTCTTGCCGGCGCCGTTGGCGCCAATGAGGGTGACGATTTCACCCTCATTGACATAGAAGGATACGTCCTTGATGGCGTGGATGGCGCCGTAATAGACGTTGATATTCTCCACATTCAGCAGTGCGTTTTCCACGTCCTTACGCCTCCTTCTGCTTGCCCAGGTAGGCCTCGATGACCACCGGGTTGTTCTTGATTTCGTCGGGGGTACCCTTGGCGATAATCTGACCGAAGTTCAGCACCGCGATGCCTTCGCAAATGCCCATGACCAGGCTCATGTCGTGCTCAATGAGCAAAATCGCGATGTTGAAGGTGTCACGGATTTTCACGATGGTGTCCATGAGCTCCGCTGTTTCCGAGGGGTTCATGCCCGCGGCCGGCTCGTCCAGAAGCAGCAGGCTGGGCTTGGTGGCCAGAGCCCGGACAATCTCCAGGCGGCGCTGAGCGCCGTAGGGCAGGGAGCTGGCCTTAAACTTGGCCAGGTAGCCCATATCAAAGATGGACAGCAGCTCCATGGCCTCCTCGTGGGCCTTTTTCTCCGAGCTCCAGTACTTGGGCAGACGGAAGATGCTGCTCCACATACCGCAGTCAATGTGGTTGTGAAGGCCCAGCTTTACGTTGTCCTCCACGGTGAGGTTATTGAACAGGCGGATATTCTGGAAGGTACGGGCGATGCCCGCCTTGTTCACCTGGACGGTATTCATGCTGTTGGTGTCCATGCCGTCCAGAAGGATGGTGCCCCGGGTGGGCTGGTAGACCTTGGTCAGAAGGTTGAAGACGGTGGTCTTACCCGCACCGTTGGGGCCGATCAGACCGGCAATCTCGGTGCGGCCGATGGCCATATTGAAGTCCTTGACCGCCGCCAGACCGCCGAAGTCGATGCCTAAGTGGCGGCACTCCAGACTGGGGCTCGTGTCAATATCGCGCTCGGGGATCTTGTTGGTGCTGGGCACCGGAACCAGCTTCACCGGCTCTTTCTGAAATTTACTCATTGCTCAGCGCCTCCCTTGTCCTCTGCCTTTTTTCTCTGGAAGCGGGCGTACCAGTTCCAGAGAGTGGGATTGTTGGTGGCCAGCATGACCAGGATCAGCACGATGGCGTATACCAGCATGCGGTAGTCGGCAAATTCACGCAGGGCCTCGGGCAGGATGGTCAGGGCAGCGGCGGCAATGACCGAGCCCCACATGTTGCCCAGGCCGCCCAGTACCACAAACACCAGAATGAGAATGGAGGTGTTGAAGTCGAACTTGGTGGCCACGAAGGTAGTCTGGCTGCAGCCATCCAGCGTACCGGCCGTGCCGGCCAGGGCGGCGGAGGTGACGAAGGCAATCATTTTATACTTGGTGACGCTGATGCCTACGCTCTCGGCGGCGATGCGGTTGTCCCGGGCGGCCATAATGGCCCGGCCCGTGCGGCTGTTGACCAGGTTAAAGATGACAACCAAGGTAATGACAACCAGCACAAAGCCGGCCACGAAGGAGGAGATACGCTGGGTGTTCATCACGCCCATGGGGCCTTTGATGAGCTGCATTCCCCCCTCGCCCAGGGTGTTCTTGTCGGTGAGGAAGCTGAATTGGAAGCCCTTGGAGTCCACGCCCAGATACACATTGGTAATCAGGCTCTTGATGATCTCACCGAAGGCCAGGGTGACGATGGCCAGGTAGTCGCCGTTGAGGCGCAGCACGGGGATACCGATCAGGAAACCGAAGAAGCCGGCCAGGGCAGCGCCGACCAGCATGGCCACGGCCAGACGAACGGGAGCAGAGGGGATCACACCGGACAGAGCACCCGCAGCGGCGCAGCCCATGAAGGCGCCGATGCTCATGAAGCCTGCGTGCCCCAGGCTCAGCTCACCGGAGATGCCCACAACCAGGTTCAGGGCCAGAGCCATGGTCACATAGGCACAGATGGGGATGAGCTGGCCCTCCAGCACCGCGCCCACGCCTCCGTCTTTAAAGGTGCGCAGAAGCTGAATGATGATAAAGGAGCCGATGACCAGAATGTACGTAAAGAGCATGGAGCGGGTGGATTTGTTCATGGTTAAAAGATTCTTTTTCATGCCGTCCACCTCACACTTTCTCGCGTACCGTCTTGCCCAGCAGGCCTGCGGGCTTGACCAGCAGCACAATGATAAGCACACCGAAGACCACGGCAGTGGAGAGCTGAGTGGAAATGTAGGCACCGGCGAAAATCTCGATGATGCCCAGCAGCAGTCCGCCCAGCAGAGCGCCGGGGATGGAGCCGATGCCGCCAAAGACGGCGGCGGTGAAGGCCTTAATGCCGGGCATGGAGCCGGTGGTAGGGGTCAGGGTGGGGTAGGCGGAGCACAGCAGCACGCCGGCGATAGCCGCCAGAGCAGAGCCGATGGCAAAGGTCATGGAGATGGTGCGGTTGACGTTAATGCCCATGAGCTGAGCAGCTCCCTTGTCCTCGGAGACCGCCCGCATGGCCTTGCCCAGCTTGGTACGGCCGGTAAAGGAGGTCAGGGCGATCATGATCACCACGCAGGCGGCGATGGTCACCAGGGTAACATAGGAGATGCTCAGAGGACCCACCTGAAGCTGGCCGCTGCCCACGATGGGGGAGAAGTACTTGGGGCTGGAGGACCAGAGGATCAGAGCGGCGTTCTGGAGGAAGTAGCTCACGCCGATGGCGGTAATCAGTACCGCCAGAGAGGGGGCCTGACGCAGGGGCTTGTAGGCCAGGCCCTCAATGACTACGCCCAGGGCGGTACACACCACCATAGACAGCAGGATGCCGGCCAGAGCGGGAACCACCGCCCCGGCCATGGAGCCCTCTTCAAAGGAGGTGCTCAGGCCGGACATGGTGAAAAAGCAGACATAGCCGCCCACCATGATGACATCGCCGTGGGCGAAGTTCAGCATTTTTGCGATGCCGTAGACCATGGTATAGCCCAGGGCGATGATGGCGTAGATACTGCCCAGGCTCAGGCCCCGGATCAGGTAATCCAACAGGGTCAAGAAATCCATAATTCACTCACCTTTTCTCTCTCAGGGCGCATGGGAAATTTGCCGGGCCGTCCGGCCCCTTTCCCATGCGTCCCCTTTTCAATGGAAGGAAACGGGTTTCCCAGGGAACCGCAGTGCGGTCCCCTGGGAAGAAAAACGAGTTTTGCGGGAATTAGTCCATACCCACATAGACGCCGTTCTGGATGACCATGCCCTTGGGGCTCTTGGACACCGCGCCGGTGGCGTCCCAAGTGATGCCAGCGCCGTCACCGGTCAGGCCGGTAAAGGTGATGGTGGGGAAGGTCTCCTTCAGCTTGGCGTTGATGTCAGCTGCGCTCATGTCGGGGGTGCAGCCGGCGGTCTCCAGGGCCTGCTTGTAGGCGTATACGCAGTCATAAGCGTCGGCGGCAAACTGGATGGGGGTCTCGCCATACTTGTCCTGATAGGCCTTCACGAAGTGCTGGGTGGCCTCGTCCTCGGCGTCGGCGTTGAAGGGGGTCAGCAGCATGACGCCCTCAGCCAGGGAGGTGTCAAAGCCTTCCACGGTGAGGATACCGTCCATGCCGTCCACGCCGAAGAACTTGGGGGCGTAGCCCATGGCGTTGGCCTGGGTGAGGATCAGAGAGGCGGCATCGTAGTAGATGGGCAGGAACAGCAGGTCGGCCTCGGCCTGCTTGGCCTGAGTCAGCTGAACGGTGAAGTCGGTCTGGGTGTCGGTGGTGAAGGTGGCGTTGCCCACTACGTTCAGACCCAGGGCCTCAGCCTCAGCCACGAACTTGTCCTTAATGCCGGTGGAGTAGTTGTCATCGCTCTTCCAGATGATGAACACCTTCTCGCCCAGGTTCTGCTCGGAGATATACTGAGCAGAGGCCAGACCCTGGTTGGGGTCGGAGAAGCACATCTGATACACGTTGTCCTTGCCGGAGATGACGTCGGGGGAGGAGGCGGAGGGGGTAAGGGCAAAGATGCTGTCCTCATAGTTCAAAGCGGAGGTGCTGATACCGGGCTGGGAGGTGACGGAGCCCAGAGAGATCTGCATGCCCCACTCCTTCAGGGCGTTGTAGGCGTTGACGGCCTTCTCGGGATCGTGAACGTCGTCCTCATAGCGCAGGACAAACTGGATGTCGCCGCCCTCGGCGTTAATCTCATCCACAGCGATCTGAGCGCCGCGCTGAGCAGCGATGCCGTAGATGGAGGCGCCGCCGGTCAGGGGGCCGGTGCCGCCCAGCTTAAAGGCGTTGGAGGCCTCGCTGGGGGTGCTGCTGGAAACGCTGCCGGTGCTGGAGGCAGCACCGCTCTGGCTGGCGGAGGAATTGCTGCCGCCGCCGCAGGCAGCCAGGCTCATGGTCATGGCCAGAGCCAGGGCAAGAGAAAATAACTTCTTCATTCTAATTGCTCCTTTTTAAGTGATTATACAAAAAAGCGGCTTCAATTCCCGAAAGAACGAAGCCGCTTTTGTATCGAAGGAATAGGAAACGGTACGGTTGTTCTTTAAGGGGTGTTCAAATTGTAAAACAATGCGCCGACCAGGAAAAGGAAAATGGCGGCTGGAATAATTCGAGCCAGTGCCCCACACAGGACGCACAGGGTTAAAATAAGAAAAAAGGACACCATGACCATGGTGTCCACAGAAAAAATCATAGAATTGGTGTTGGAAGCCTGAAAATAGGCGCAAGAACAAGAGTCCCCATCGCCATAGGCGGCGGACCGGCCGGCATTCATCATTGGATTACAGCGGACCAGCATCATACCAGGTTCTCCCTTCCTGCAAGTGCGGTAAACGATATATGCATTTATTCTAAGAGAAGGGAAAACAAAAGTCAACTGTCGTTCTTCACAGGAATGACAGAAGAAAAGGGGGCAAATTTCGGAAAAATTAGCGATTATTACAAAAGAGAGCGGAAAAATCCAAGAGACCTTCCGTATGTCCTTGGAAGAAGACGGTTTGCATGAGCTGCGCCACATGCACGGTATGAATGCACGGTGCAGGGGCAAATTGCGCAGGAGCGGTTTTTCCGGCCCCAAGCATTTCAAAAACTCCAGGGCTGCAAAAAAAGACACGCTTTTCAGCGTATCTTTCTTTTTGTCATGTGCGAACACTTTAGATGCCGCTTCAAATTATCAAACGGCCCTTCTGGGCCGCGCCACAAGTGGGGCGTAAATTCGGAGCGCAGCGAAGAATTGCGCAGGGGCGGCTTTGCCGACCCCGAGCATTTGAATCTTCGAGGGGTGAGGAGGCCTTGAGCCGACGAAACCCAAAAAGAAAGACACGCTTTTCAGCGTGTCTTTCTTTTTGGAGGTGCCACCCAGATTTGAACTGGGGAGTGGAGCTTTTGCAGAGCTCTGCCTTACCACTTGGCTATGGCACCTTATTAAATACGGAGCAAAGCGTTCTTTGCTCCGTAATTGGAGCGAGTGACGAGGCTCGAACTCGCTACCTCCACCTTGGCAAGGTGGCGCTCTACCAGATGAGCTACACTCGCATTTTGGGTCCCCCGCAGAAAAATCAGCGGGGGATGGTGCCTCCGGTC